>CAXUNW010000340.1:0-2021 GCA_964252505.1 uncultured Acidobacteriaceae bacterium | reverse complement strand
CGCCACCCCCTTCCCATGCGCCTCGCCTACCACGACGCCTGCCACCTCCGCCACGCCCAGGCCATCGTCGACCAGCCCCGCCGCCTCCTGGCAGGCATCCCCCAGCTCGAAGTCGTCGAAGTCGAAGAAGCCACCCTCTGCTGCGGCTCCGCCGGCGTTTACAACCTCCTCCAACCCGAACCCGCCGCCCAGCTAGGCGACCGCAAGGTCGAAAACCTGCTCGCCACCCACGCCGAAGGAGTCATCTCCGCCAACCCCGGCTGCCTTCTCCAGCTCATGAGCGGCCTGCGCCGCCGCGGACTCCACACCATGCCCACCTTCCACATGATCGAACTTCTCGACGCCTCCATCCGCAACCTCTCGCCCGAATGCTTGAAAAAACGCTAGCCTTCACTCAACAAGATTCGAGGATCCCGCACGTTGTTACCGGTCGGTCCCGTCACGATCGCATCCCCAAGCGCCGCCAGTAGAGGATAAGCATCGAATCCAGCCAAAGCCTCCTCCACCCTCAGCCCCCCGGCTCGCATTACTGTCGTCTCATCCACTACACCTCCCGCGGCAGGGCTATTCCCGTCCACCCCATCCGACCCCCCACTTAGAGCCGCCGCACGGAGGCCCTCGGCCCCCAAGCGCCGCGCACACTCCAGCGCGATCTGCTGGTTCCTGCCCCCCATCCCGTGCGCCCCCGACACACGAACCGAAACTTCACCACCCGAAATCAAGCAAACCGGTCCGTGCACCGCCCGCAGCTCCCGAAGCTTTCCCACCAGGTACTCCGCCGCCGCCCGATACTCCCACTCATCGCAGCCATTGTCGATCACTGCATGAAACCCCATCTCCTCCGCGATCACCTTTGCCGCGGCACACAAATCGTAGCTCCAAAGCACGGAAAGCCACTCCGCGCGCGCAAACGGTGCATCCCCGGCCTTCGGAGTCTCCACCAACCCAGGACCGTCGAAGAACGCCTGCACCTTGGCCGACAAACCAAGTGCTTCCCGATGCTCTCGGAGAATCCTCCGGCACTGCTCGACTGTGGACCGATCAGGCAGCGAAGGCCCCGACCCGATCACATCCAGCATCCCCTCAGGCACATCCGAAACCAGCAGCGTGCATTGCGTCGCCTCGCCAGCCGCCACCGCCAGTCGCCCTCCTTTGACTCGCGAGAAGTGCTTCCGCAGCGCATTCATCTCCCCGATCGCAAGCCCCGACCGAACCAGCGCCCCGTAAAACTCCGCCTCATCCGCCGGGGTCATACCGTCATCGAGAGCCCACTCCACCATCGCGGACGCCCCCCCACTGATCTGGAACACCACCAGGCACTCCGCGTCACACCCCTCCAGCGCGGCCAGCACCGCTCTTGCCGCCGCTCGTGCCCCTTCGTTCGGAAGCGGATGACTGCCCTGATAGGACTGTATTCGCCCGTTGACCCTCTCCGGTGCCGTGGCCCCCACCACGATTCCTTCCAGCAGCGGGCACTCTCCATCGAGCAGCCCAACCATCGCGTCCGACATAGGCCCGGCGGCCTTACCGATCGAGATCACCACGACCCGCCGAAATGCTGCGAGCTTATACCGCAAGTTTCCCACATGCAGCGTCCCTTCGACGCAACGCACGCGCGCCCGCATGACCTCCTCCAGTCGTACCTTGCGCAGCGTCTGCAGAAAAATTTCCCGCGCCGCCACCTTCAGACTCATCCGTCGTTCCCCACACGCGGTAATTCCTCGATCACCTCTGCCGCCACCGCCACGTCGTCGAATGGCACCGGGCCATCCGCAAACGTCTGCGTCTTCTCGTGCCCCTTTCCGGCAATGAGGACGATATCTCCTGCTCGTGCCGCTCGCACCGCAATCCGAATCGCCCCTGCCCGGTCCTCCTCCACGATCACCGCAGCCTCCGTCTCCTGCACCCCCGCCATAATCTCCTCAATGATCGCCTCCGGCTCCTCCATCCTCGGATTGTCTGAGGTCACGATCACCAGATCGCTGCCCTCTCCGGCAGCCCGTCCCATCTTAGGCCGCTTG
>CAXUNW010000339.1:0-2031 GCA_964252505.1 uncultured Acidobacteriaceae bacterium | reverse complement strand
TGGTGGGGGGGGGTCGCGGTTTTTTGGCGGTTGGGGGGTGTGGGGGGGGGGGGGCACCTCTGGCGGTATCTGGGTGGGCCCTGGGAGCACCGGGAGACGTTCTGGTTTAGCGAGGGCTAGGTGGCGGCGAGCTGGGTGGCGGTGTGGCGAGCGTCGCGGATGAGGTCGGGGAGGCCGACGCCGCGGTAGGCGTTGCCCAGCAGATGGAGGTTACCGAGTTGCTGGACGCGGTGTGAGAGTTCGGCCATGCGGTCAAGGTGGCCGACCGCGTACTGGGGCAGGGACCGGGGCCAGCGGCGGACTACGATCAAGACCGGGTCTGGCAGGGGCCCGAGGATGCGGGCGAGCTCGTGGCGAGCGATGGCGGCGATCTCGTCGTTGGTGCTGGACATCATGCGCTCGGCGGCGGGGGCGCCGAAGAAGGCGCGGAGGACGGTGGCTCCGGAGGGGGCGCGGTGGGGGAACTTCTGGGTAGTGAAGGTGCAGGCGAGGAGGCGGCTGGAGCCGCCAGGAGGCACGAGGAAGCCGAAGCCGGGAGGGAGCTCGACGGTGCCTGCAAAGCAGAAGGCGGCGATGACGGAGGAGGTAGCATCCATGTGCAGGAGGTCCGCAGCGGCGGTGTCCAGCGGGTTGAGGAGGGTCTTCGCGGCGTCCGCGGGAACGGCAAGAACGACCTCGTTGAAGAGCTCCGTGCGGGCGGAGGTGACGAGCTGCCATGCGTCGGCGGCGCGGGAGAGGGTGCGGACAGGCTCGCGGAGATGGAGCCATGAGGACGGGATTGTGGCCGTCATGCGGTCGACGAGGAGGCCGAGGCCGTCCCGAAGGCTGGTGAAGAGATGGCCGGAGCCCTGGGAGAGGGTCCCGAGCAAAAGGGCCTCCGGAGAGGGGCTGGCAGGAGGCGCCTGTGGCGGCTGCCCGGCCTGGAGGGCGCGGATGAGGGAGCCGTGTTGCCGCTCCATCTGGACGAAGGAGGGCATGACGGCGCGGACGCTGAGGGTGGCGACATCACCGCCGAAGACGCCGGAGAGGAGCGGGGCAGCAATGCGGTCAAGTACCTCCTGTCCGAAGTGGCGGAGGACGAAGGCGGCAATGCTCTCGTCGTGATGGGGAGCCTGGGCGATGAGTTGCTCGGCGCGGGCGGGCTCAGCGTGGTAGGCCAGCCTGGCCGCCGGGCTGAAGAGAGGGGAGGCATCGACGGCAGCGAGGTTGGTCGGGACCATCATCTTCATGCCGTCGGGCATGGCGAGGAGGCGGCCTTCGACGCCGGGTTCCTGCAGGTAAAGATAGGTCTTGCGCCCGGCATCGAGCGAAGGGATGAGCTGGTGTTCGAGGCGGAGTTCGATGGCGAGCTGACGGGCCCAGGGCTTTTCGGTGACCCAGCCATCGGGGCCGCATTCGACGACGAAGCCTCCCTCGCGAACGGTTTCGACGGTTCCGCCGAGGCGGGCCGAGGCTTCAAAAAGGTGGACCTGAGCCTGTGGGTCGGCCTTGGCGAGGAAGTAGGCGGCTGACAGACCGGCGATGCCGCCGCCTACGATGGCGACCCGCTTCATCGCACCGCGGTGGCAGCGGCGGGGACGGAGACGGTTTCGTCGACCTCCGCCTGCCAGGCACCGGTCGCGACTTCCACGAGCGCGTCGATGAGGGTGGTGGAGTCGTTGAGGCTTTCAGCCCGCCAGAGCTTGAGACCGAGGTCAGCGGCGAAGTTGCGGAAGTCGATATCGATGTCGTAGAGGATCTCGACGTGATCGCAGAGGAAGCCGACCGGCTGCATGAGGACGCCGGCAGCGCCCTGCTGTTTGAGGGCGGTGAGGGTGTCCTGAACCGCCGGTCCGATCCAGGGGCCTCCACTGACGCCCTGGCTCTGGAAGGCGAAGATCCAGTCGGACTCGCGGAAGCCGATGGGGGTGAGGCGGTCGGCGACCATCTGTGCGGTGCGTTTGGCTTCGACCGGGTAGGGATCGGGGGTGGCCTGTTCGGGGGTTCCTGGGCGGGCGCCGATGATGGAAGCAGAGCCGGTGGAGATGGTGC
>CAXUNW010000338.1:0-2037 GCA_964252505.1 uncultured Acidobacteriaceae bacterium | reverse complement strand
GGCCTAACTCCCAAACGCATAGACCTGGAATCCGCTCGAGCAATTATCTGAAAATGCACCCAAAGCATCCTGCCCGCGGACCCGTCTAAGCTCTACCTGGAGAGCAAACCCGTCCGTCACCAGCACGCCCCGCTCCCCCGTGTCATCGAAGGCCGCCCATGAAGCCTCTCCTCTTCGCCACACTCCTCCTCGCGCCGGCCCTCGTTGTTGCCCAGAACAGTAGCCTCACCGCCACCTCCACCCTCGTCCTGGTCCCAGCTACCGTGCGCACTCCGTCCGGAGAACTCATCCCCGGCCTGACTCCCGCCGATCTCCGGCTCACGGACGACGCCGTGCTGCAAAAACTCACGCTCGAAGCCAATCCTGAGCGCCAGCCCCTCGCCCTCGTTGTCCTCATGCAGACAGGCGGCGCTGCACCTCGCGAGTTCCCCTTCTTCCGCCATCTCCCTCTTCTTCTGGGTTCGCTCGCCGGAGCCTCCCCGCGCCGCTTTGCCGTCCTCACCTTCGACAGCGCTCCCGAAGATCTTTGGCCGTTCACCGCCAACCCCGAAGCGCTCGACGAGCCCTTCACCAAACCCACCCCCGGAGACGACGGAGCAGCGCTGCTCGACGCCGTCAACGCCGGCATTGACCTCCTTGCCGACCAGCCTGCCGGAACCCGCCGCATCCTCCTGCTCCTCAGCCAGCCTCAGGATGACGGCAGCAAGATACCCGCGCAGCAGGTCATTCGCCGACTCGGCGAAAGCAACATCACCCTCCTGAGCCTTACCTTTTCTCCCCAGAAAGCCTGGATTCGAGACCAGTTTGCCGGCAACCGACACGAAAACGCGCCCTACAGCATAGGCCCGGCTTACCAGCCGCTCCTCCACACCTTCGATCTTTCCACCCCGCTCTTCGTCGCCCTCCAGGCAATGCGCACAGATGCCGCCGCGGAGATTGCCGCACTCTCCGGGGGCGAGCACGCCCGCTTCGTGGACCGGCGCAGCCTCGAGCAGCAGATCGCCCTGCTCGCCAACCACATACCCAACCGCTACCTGCTCAGCTTCCAACCAAATCCGCAGCGTCCCGGCTTCCACAGCCTCCATCTGGAGGCCCCCGGCTACTCCGGACCAGCCATCATCTCCGCCCGCACGGCCTACTGGGCCGCCCCAACCCCGCCGACCGCCCCCAAAGGCGTATTCCCTCCGCAGAGCGCCCCCGGCCCATAGACCACGCGCCGGCCGCCGCGTTTCAAAAGAACCCCTAACGCTTCCCTCGCGGCCCAAACCCCGCATCCTGCCCCTCGCCCGTCTGGGCCACCGCCGTCTTCGGGAAATACCCGCTCCGCGTCCTTACGGAGAGCTTGCCGGTTCCCTTCCCGCGAGCCTCCACATGCACCTGCCTGTACCCACCCAGCGTTGGGGACTTCGTAGACCGGTAAGCAATCGAATACTGCGTCCGGATGTCCTGCGCCACCTCCGCCGCAATCGCGTCGACCTCCTTGACCGAACGTGGAAAGTAGGCCGCTCCCCCCGTCTGCTCCGCCAGAGACTCCAGCACCCGCCGCGCATGCCGCGCCTCTCCCTTGTTCACATCCGACCCAAACAGCAGCCCCACGCAATAGATCACCGGACCATCCAGATCCTGGATCCGCCGGATCGCCTGCTCCAGCGTCGACGACGAGGCATTATCCTCGCCGTCCGTCACCACCAGCAAAACCTGCTTCGGCCGCTTTGCATTCTTCGACAAGTAGTCCGCCGAAGCCACCAGCGCGTCATAGATCGCCGTGCCCCCACTCGACTTGATGTAGCTCAACCCCTGCTGCAGCTTGGAGATGTCGTTCGTAAAATCCTGGTCGATGAACGCCTCCCACGAAAAATCTACAAGAAACGCCTCATCGTCCTTATTCGACAGCTTTACAAAATCAAGTGAAGCCTGGTCCACCGCCGCTCGCTTGTCGTACATCGACCCCGAGCTGTCGATCAGGATCCCCAGAGAAACCGGAAGATCCTCATGCCGGAACCCTGAAATCGTCTGCCGGACCCCATCCTCGTACAC
>CAXUNW010000337.1:0-2042 GCA_964252505.1 uncultured Acidobacteriaceae bacterium | reverse complement strand
CCTGTACAGACGCCTTTTGGGGTGTTGCCATGGGGGTGCTGGGGGCTGCGTCGCCGTCGTCGTCGGGAATGGCGGCGTCGTCCTGGGCGGAGGCGACGGCAAGGGTGGGGGTGATGCCCTCATCCTCGATCTTCTTTCCGGAGGGGGTCTGGTACTTGGCGATAGAGAGGATGAGAGCAGCGCCGTCGGGAAGGTCGAAGGTTTTTTGCTGGGCTCCGGCTCCAAAGGTCTTTTCGCCTACGAGTTCGGCACGCTTGTTGTCGAGCAGGGCGGCTGCGGTGATCTCCGCAGGACCGGCAGTGCCGTGGTTGACCAGGATGACCACAGGGGCGAAGGGATTGAGCGCCCTGGAGGAGTCGGCGGTAATCGTCTGGGTGGGGAACTTCTGGCCCTGAAGGGTGGCGATGGTGCCATTACGTAGAAAGAAGTTCGCGAGGCGGGTGGCGTCAGCCACGTTGCCAGCGGAGACGTCGCGGAGGTCCAGGAGGACCTTCTTGTTGCCGGCCTTGGGCATGGCCTTGAGCTTGGTCTCGATCTGCTGGACGTGGTCGTGGTCGAGGATGACGGGCTTCAGGTAGAGGATGCTGGAGTTCTCGTACATGGTCTCGGAGACGGCCGGGAGGGAGACGACGGCGCGCGTCATGGAGATCTTTTCAGGCGTGGACTTGCGGGGACGGACGACGGAGACGGTGAGTTCGCTGCCGGGGCTGCCCTCGAGGAGGAGCTGAATCATGGCGAGGGAGACGTCGCGGGTATCCATGGGGCCGATGGCCTCGAGGATGTCCCCATCGGTGAGGCCGGCCTTATCGGCGGGGCTGCCCGGCACGACGGAGACGACGGTGGCGTAGCCGAAGCGCTTGGCGACGTTGATGCCGACCTGGGCCTTGCCTGCGCGGTCAGACTTGTAGGTCTTGTAGTCGGCGGGGGTGAGATAGCTGGAGTCGGAGTCGAGACTTTCGAGGAGGCCGCGCAGGGCGCCGTTGGTCACGGCGTCGATGTTGGGATCGGTGACGTAGTCGGACTGGATGTGGCGGAGAACTTCCGAGTAGACGTTGATCTGGCGGTAGGCACCCTCCTGGGGTTCGGTCGCGGCGCTGACACCAGGGGAGTTGATGCCGAGGAAGATGGTGAGGACAAGGGCCGCGGAGACGGCGAGGAGGAGAATCTTCGAACTCTTCGGCATGGGCAGCAGTATCTCCGGGTGAGTGATAGGGATTAGACGCACTCGATAGCGGAATGATACTCCCAAATCGCCGGTGTACAGGGTGCTGAAAACGATGCAACGAGGCAGGGCCCCCGCTCTCCCGCGCAGACAGGCAAAGTCTTCAAAGCGAACGGCTTATGGCTGGACTTGACAGACGGGCCACGGAAAGCGGAAGGTCCGGCTTCAGCCGGACCATATTGTCTGATTATAAAGAGGCTGTCAAGCGGCGGCCCGCTACGGGATATGAACACCGAGGAAGAGGAAGCCTCCGGCGAGCAGAAGCGCTGTCGTGCCGACCACGGCCAGTTCAAGCTTCGATTTGCCTGCGGTTTCTTCTTTGATCCGACTGACAAACAATGCAGGCATGATGAGCCCCTCCACGACGTTTATCGGCGGGAGTGATGGTCGCCTGGGGGGTGTGGCGGAGATGGGTTACACGAAAGTGCGGTTGGTGGCGGTGGACGGAATCGAACCGTCGACCTACGGGTTATGAGTCCGTCGCTCTAACCATCTGAGCTACACCGCCGGGTGTTTGGGGCTTTCGAGGGGATTTTCGATGCCCGGGAGTGACCCGCGCAGCTTTTGGCCCGACCTTGACGCCAGTAGCCATGATACTTGATTTGGCGACAGTTGATTTTGGGTATGTCGACACTGGAGGAGACTGGATTGCTTGAGACGTTGGGAGTGATCCCGGCGCGGCTGGCTTCGACGCGGCTGCCGGGGAAGGTGATGCGGGCGATTGCGGGGCGGCCGATGCTGGCGTGGGTGGTGGAGGCGGCGCGAGCGTGTCCGCAGCTGGATGGGTTGGTGGTGGCGACGGACTCCGCGGTAGTGGGGG
>CAXUNW010000336.1:0-2072 GCA_964252505.1 uncultured Acidobacteriaceae bacterium | reverse complement strand
CCCCCTCCCTATCTATCGCCTCGTCTCCATCGGCGGTGACACTAGCATCACCTCCAACGTCGAGTACCGCATCCCCATCGCGAACCAGGTCACCTTTGCCTTCTTCACCGACTTCGGCATGACCTTCGACCTGCAGCCCGGCCAGCTCCGCCAGAACGCCGCCGGCCTTTCGAACATCTCCAGCCCCCTCTATGGCTGCCCCACGCTCGTCAACGGTGCCTGCTTCGGCGGCAAATCCGTCGCCTTCCCCATTCAGCTCGCCAACGTCCCCGGCACCAACTTCGTCCCGCGCATGTCCAACGGCGCCGAGCTTCAGGTCATCCTCCCCATCGTCAACGCGCCCTTCCGCCTCTACTACGCCTACAACCCTCTGCGCCTCTACAAGGCCGTCCCCCAGCAGCTCGCCGTAGACCCTGCCACCTTCCGCAACTTCTTCCCCAACTCAGGCGCCGGTCTCTTCAGCTACCAGGAAGCCATTCAGTTCTACGGCGCCGACTACCAGCTCCGCGAGCCCCGCAAAACCTTCCGTCTCTCTGTCAGCACCACCTTCTAGTCTTTAGCATCTGCAGGCGTCGGTCCACCAGCTTCATAGGCGCCAGGGCACTCTCTAACGCAAACCCCCGCGGCTCATACGCTACGCCTTCCACTTTCGCCATTGGCTCATCCTCTATCCCCCCACCAGACTGCGGCCGAGACGGACAATCGGGCTCTGGCACTTCCGTGAGGTCCTGATTTGTGTCGACGGCGTTGTTCAGCTCTGAAGACACCGCGACACCGATAAACGCGGCAGGGTCGTGCCATCCATCGCCACGCTCGACAAGCCCCCATACCGATGCCGAGACAGAAACGCATGGAGAACACTCCGGGCGATCTGTACCACGTTGCCCCACCCCTGAAGCCGATCGACGAACCCATCGGTCGTTTGCCGCACTATATACTGAAAGATGATGCACACGACCCCCTCTACGCTTGAGCCACTGCACCTGCACCATGGCAACGCACACCCCTTAGACCTCGCCGACGCACGCCGCATCCGTTCCACCACCGTCCTTTGTGTCCGCCGCGGAGACTCCGTCGTCATGGCCGCCGACGGCCAGGTCACCCTCGGCGCAACCGTCATGAAGGGCTCTGCCAAAAAAATCCGCCGCATGTACCAGGACAAAGTCCTCGCCGGATTCGCCGGTTCTACCGCAGACGCCTTCTCTCTTTTCTCCCGCTTCGAGGGCAAGCTCGAGCAGTACGCCGGCAACCTCGGCCGCTCCGCTGTCGAGCTCGCCAAAGAGTGGCGCACCGACAAGATGCTCCGCCACCTCGAAGCCCTCCTCATCGTCACCGACCTCAAGCAGACCTTCGTCCTCTCCGGCGACGGCGACGTTATCGACCCCGATGAAGGCGTCGTCGCCATCGGCTCAGGCGGCAGCTACGCCCTCGCCAGTGCCCGCGCGCTGCTCGAAAACACTGACCTCACCGCCCGCGAGATCGCCGAAAAGAGCCTCCACATCGCCGCCCGCATCTGTATCTACACCAACGACAACCTGCTCGTCGAAGAACTCACCGCAGCCGGCTAAGTCGTTCGCCCGCCCAAGAGGACCTATGGCAATCTTTCTCCCCGGAACCGCGGAAGATCAGGCGCTCGCCCTTGACGAGATGACCCCCCGCGAGATCGTCGCTGAACTGGATAAGTACGTCGTCGGCCAGCACGCCGCCAAGCGCGCCGTCGCCATCGCCCTGCGCAACCGCATGCGTCGCCAGAAGCTTGCTCCCGATCTCGCCGACGAAATCATGCCGAAAAACATCATCATGATCGGCCCCACCGGCGTCGGCAAAACTGAAATCGCCCGCCGCCTCGCCAAGCTTACGAACTCCCCGTTCCTTAAGGTCGAAGCCAGCAAGTTTACCGAGGTCGGCTACGTCGGCCGCGACGTCGAATCCATGATCCGCGACCTCGTCGAGAATGCCATCGACATGGTCCGCGAAGAAAAACTTGAAGAAGTCGAAGATAAAGCCGAGCTCGCCGCAGAAGACCGCCTCCTTGACCTTCTCCTTCCTCCCTCCACCGTGCCCCCCGCCAC
>CAXUNW010000335.1:0-2118 GCA_964252505.1 uncultured Acidobacteriaceae bacterium | reverse complement strand
CCCCCCGCCCCCCCCGCCCCCCCCCCCCCCCCCGCGCCCGGATTCCGGCACATCTGAACGAGCTTTCTCCAGGGCCGGTGCGGGCAGTGTTTCCGGGATTCGCCTACCAGTTGGGAAACCTGCTGTCCTCACGGAATGGAGTGTTTCAGGCCGGGCTGGCGCAGCGGTACGCGGCGGGGATGCTGGGGCCGGTGCTGGCGGGGACGGTTCTTGTGGTGGCGGTTGTGGTGGCGGGGGTGACGGCTGCGGGCCCGGAGGCGAAGGGCGCGAAGATGGAGGTGGCGGAGGTCTAGATATGTGCCGTTGCCGGTTACAACCAGGGGGTACCCCCCCTTGCCTGGGCCTAAAGCCTGTAAATTGAACCAGATAGGCTACCTTGCCCCGCACAAGTCCTTCAATTCATTGAAGTTAGCCGCAAATATTAGATATCAAAGAGGTTAGGAATGATGAGGCTACCTGGGCCCTGGGGCCTGCCGGTGTCTGCTGAGCTCTACATCCAGTGTACGGGATTGGGGATAACTGGTACGCCAAGCGTATGTGCTTTCGTTTGTTGGGGATGCGTTGGTTTGGGGGTTGACATGTAAGTTTGCTGGGTTTTTGGGCGATTGTTTTTATGCCTGAGTGTTGTCGGGCTTTGGTCGGCGACGCTCCCGGGTCAGAGGGATCCGGTGTGGATGCGGCTTTCGGCCAGGTCGAGTTCGCGTTGGAGGGTGCGGAGGACGTCGTCGTTGATCTGGTCTTCGTCGCGGAGGCGGATGAGGGTATCCCGTTCGACCTGGAGAACGCCGAGGAGGGCGGTTCCGCGTGCGGATTTCTCGACGAGGCCGCGTGCCCGGGCGAGTTGCTGGGCGGGCATAGCGTCGAGGCGGCGCTGGTAGGTCTCGATGAGTTCGGCGAAGAGGGCGGCCTGGCCGCGGTTTTTGGAGCGGCGGCGGGTGAGATGGACAAGGGCTTCCTGGAGGAGGATGCGGCGGGCTTCCTGCTCTTCCTCATCGATTTGGTTGGCTTGCGAGAGGCCGAGACGGCGGATGAGCCAGGGGAGGGTGAGGCCCTGGAGGACGAGGGTAGCGACAATGAGGCAGAAGGCGAGATAGATGATCATGCTGCGCTGGGCGAAGGGTTTGCCGTTGGGCAGGGCGTAGGGGAGGGAGACGGCGGCGGCGAGCGAGAGGACGCCGCGCATGCCGCCCCAGCCAAGGATGAAGATGCCCCCGGGGCTTGGCGGCTGGGTTCTGTCTTCGTGGAAGAGGCGGTCGAGAGCGTAGGCGATGTAGGTTTCGCCGAAGACCCAGGCCATGCGGACGCCGATGAGGACAAGACTGAAGCCGATGCCGTAGAGGAGGAGGGTGCGGTGGCTGGTGGAGCTGATCTCGGCGACGACAAAGGGAAGTTGGAGGCCGAGGAGGACGAAGACGATGCCGTTGAGGACGAAGGTGAGGGCCTCCCAGACGGCGCTGGTCTGAAGGCGGACCTGGGGGGACATGTATTGAGGGCTCTGGCGGGACATATACATGCTGCAGGCGATGACGGCAATAACTCCGGAGACGTGGATGCGGTCGGCCAGGAGGTAGGTGGCGTAGGGGACGAGGATGCTGATGACGATTTCGATGGGACCGTCGTCGACCCAACGCTCGAACCAGGCGACGACGGCACCGAGGAGGAGGCCGATGGCGACGCCCCCGCCGGTAAGGAAGAGCAGGCGTCCGGCGGTGTCGATGGCGGAAGGGACCTGGTCGGAGACCAGGAGGGTAAGGCCGAGTTGGAGGGCGAGGAGGCCGGTACCGTCGTTGACGAGGCTTTCGGCTTCAAGGATGTCGACGATTTGCTGGGGAAGGCCGACGCGGCGGGCGATGGAGGTGGCGGCAATGGCATCGGTGGCGGCGACGACGGCGCCGAGCAGGACGGCGGAACGCCAGTCGAAGCCGGGCAGGAGGTTTCCGGCGGCGAGGGCCAGGCCGAGGATGGTGAAGAAGACGAGACCGACGGCCAGACGGGCGATGGAGGCGAAGTTGCGCTGGAACTCTCGCCAGGAGAGAGTCCAAGCGGCGGAGTAGAGGAGGGGCGGGAGGAAGACGAGGAAGACGAGATGGACAATCCTGAGGATGTGGAAGGGGAAGA
>CAXUNW010000334.1:0-2120 GCA_964252505.1 uncultured Acidobacteriaceae bacterium | reverse complement strand
GCATGAGGGGGCGGCCTCCCTTGTCAGGCGACAACATGTTCGGGAGCGATCTTTACTATATTTCGTTTCTTGGGATGCCTTCGACGACGGAGCCGTGGATGCTGCAGTTCGGCGGGCATCACCTAGCTTTGAACATCACGATCGCCGGCAGCCGGGGGGTGCTCACGCCGACACTGACTGGGGCGCAGCCGGCGCTCTTCAAGCTGAACGGGAAGACGATTCGGCCGGTGGGACGCGAGAGCGATCAGGCGCTGGCGCTGCTGCATGCCTTGAACGAGGGACAGCGGAAGCAGGCGGTGCTGAGCTATCAGGTGGCCGACCTGGTGCTTGGGCCGGGGCAGGACGGGAAGAAGATTGTGCCTGAGGGATTAAAGGCTTCTGGGATGGACGCGGCGCAGCAGGCGATGTTGCTGGGGTTGATCGCCGAGTGGTCGGGTATTCTGAACGATCGTTATGCCGCGAGCCGCATGGTGCAGATGAAGGCGGACCTGAACGAAACGTGGTTTGCCTGGAGCGGGCCGACGAACGGCGAGGCGGGTACCAACATCACGGCCTACTACCGGATACAAGGGCCGCATCTGGTGATCGAGTATGCCCCGCAGCGCGATGAGCCGGGCAATCATGTGCATACGATGTATCGCGATCCGACGGACGATTATGGAAGCTCGACTGCCTCGGCCGTTGCGCTTGCGAAGCCATGAGGCAGACCATCGCAGCCTTAGCTGTTGCGCTTCTGCTGCTTTGCGGGAGGGTGGCCTGGGCTCACCGCATCGATGAATACCTGCAGGCGACGATGATTACGCTTGGCGCGAAGGAGATGCAGGCGTCGATGCGGCTGATCCCCGGGGTGCTGGTTGCACCCTCTGTGATTGCGGGCATCGACAGCGATGGGGACGGGATTTTCTCTGAAGGCGAGAAGCATGCCTATGCGGAGCGGGTGCTGCGAGAGCTTTCGGTTACGGTCGATGGCAGGAGGGTGTCGCCGGTGCTGCGGACGTGGCAGTTTCCGGAGCCGGGCGAGATGCGTGAGGGGCTCGGGGAGATTCGGCTGGAGTATGCGGTGGATTTGCCGGTGGGCGGGTCGACGCATACGTTGGCGATAGCGAACTATCACCTGAGGGCGGCGTCGGTGTATTTGATGAATGCGGTGGTTCCGGGCGACGACACGATACGGATTGAGGGGCAGAGACGGGACGAGACGCAATCCGTCTACGAACTGAATTACGAAGAACGCGGGGCGCTGGCGTCCTCTGGGAGGGGCTTCCCGGCGCGCTTGATGGATGTTCCGCTTGCGAGCCTGTTTCGGCTTGGGATGTGGCATATCGCGGAAGGGACCGACCATCTGCTGTTCCTGCTGGTTCTGTTGCTGCCTGCACCGCTGCTGGCGGTGGGTTCGCGGTGGGGCCGGACGGTTGGGACAGGGGAGAGTCTGCTGCACATCCTGAGGATCGTGACGGCTTTTACCGTCGGGCACTCCGTCACGCTGGGTCTGGCTGCGATGAGGGTGGTTCGTGTTCCCGGGCGGGCGGTAGAGGTTTTGATTGCCGTATCCATTCTGGTGTCGGCGATCCATGCCATACGACCGATGTTTCCGGGGCGGGAAGCATGGATTGCAGGATCCTTCGGCTTGATTCATGGGCTGGCGTTTGCCGGAACGCTGGACCGGCTGGGTCTCTCGCACTGGCAGCGGGTGGAAGGAGTTCTGGCGTTCAACCTGGGGATTGAGACGATGCAAATGGTGGTGGTGGTTGCTGTTCTGCCGTCGCTGCTGATGATGAGCGGAACCGGGGCCTATCGGGTTGTACGGCTGAGTGGTGCGGTATTTGCGGGGGTGGCGTCGCGCGGCTGGATGGGGGAACGACTCTTCGAGGTGCGGCCCCCCGTCGACTTGATGGTGAATGCGTTGGCGAGCCATGGAGTGTGGATTGCCGGGGGGTTGTTCCTGGTGGGCCTTGGTTGCCGGTCCCTGCGCGTAGGGCGGCCTGTTGTCTCAGCCCGTGATAGCGTACCGGCACACGCTGAGTGACGCATGTCCGCGTGAACCGGATTCTCGCCGTGAGATGGCCGGTTACATGCCTGCGGAGGTGGAGGGAGTGTTGTGGCAGAGGGGGGTGGCGGCG
>CAXUNW010000333.1:0-2129 GCA_964252505.1 uncultured Acidobacteriaceae bacterium | reverse complement strand
ACTCCACCGCATCCATCACCACCGCCCCCACCCATCATAATCGCCGCTCTTCAACGAAAGACCACCTGAAAAGGATACAAAGGACGAGAACGGCGTTTAGAGGGACTTATCCGGGTACAGGTGATCAATGATTCTTGGAAGGTACTCACCCAGGAAGTTCTTCGTAGTCGCGCCTCTAAAGAAGTGAGCCGCCTTTTCTTCAAGGACCAGGTTCGCAAGACCGTGCAGTGTGGCCATGCCGCACAGCATTACCGCAGAATCTTCGAAGCTGGCTGGATCTGGATGTGGCTTGCCGTGATAGGCGAGCACCGCATGTCCAAGACGATTCCCTGGTCCTTTACTGGCTGCGGCAAGGCGCGAGTCGCTGCGGTCTATCAGGTCCTTTCGGAACATCAGCCGGAAGTGGCCGGGGAAGTCAATCGCGAACTTCACAAAGGCGAGCATCACGGCCCGTACGTCGGTCACAGCGTTCTGCGATCGCCCAGCAGTATCGATGTACCGTCCCGCTCGTTCGTAGGCGAGGACGGCGACTTCCGTGAGGAGGCCTCTGGCGCCGCCAAAATGATGTGCGGGTGCTGCTGGCGAAACACCCGCTTTCTGGGCCGTCGCACGAAGCGAGAATCCTTCGATGCCTCTCTCGGCGATGATCTCGTCAGCGGCCTTGATCAGTGCTGCCCGAAGATCACCATGATGGTAGCTGTCTCTCGCTTTCGTATCAAAAAGTGCCAAATCTTGACGGCGTTTAGATAACCCGCTACTGTGAGTGAGAGTGGTCTGGACGGTCTTCGAAGGACTTGTGCGGCCCATAACCTAACAGTGTACAGATGATCGCCGGACTAGTGTGCCCGGCAGAAGAGGCGACATGAGCAAGGTCTGGTTCATTACAGGGGCATCACGCGGTTTCGGACGCATATGGGCAGAGGCAGCCCTTGAACGGGGTGACAAGGTTGCAGCGACCGCGCGCAACGTGGACAGCATTGTAGACCTGAAGAAACGGTTTGGGGACGCAGTTCTTCCGTTGCAGCTGGATGTGACCGACGCTGCGCGCGTTCCGGAGGCGGTGCAAAAGGCTTTCGAGCATTTTGGGAGGATTGATGTTCTGGTCAACAATGCCGGCTACAGTCTAATCGCCACAACGGAAGAGGCGACCGACGAGCAGATCGCGGGCCTTTTCGATGCAAACTATACAGGCGTTGTGCGTGTTCTCCGGGCGGCTTTGCCCTTGATGCGACAGCAGGGTAGCGGTCACATCCTGGGTGTAACCAGCAGCCTCGGTGTGGTTCCCGCGCCTCTGATTGGTGTGTACGCCGCAACCAAGGCGGCTGCTGAATCCCTGCACGAGTCTCTGGCCAAAGAGGTTGCGCAGTTCGGGATCAAGGTCACGATGATCGAGCCTGGAGCCTACGCCACGGAGTTCGGCAAGAGCGCTACACGTGCGAATCCGCTGGAGGTTTACGACACATTTCGTAAGGACTTCATGGCAGGTCTCATGAAGCTGGAACGCGGAGATCCGCAGGCGACCTCAGAAGCGCTTTTCAAGATCGTCGATGCAGAGCAACCGCCTCTGCGTCTCATCCTAGGCAGCACAACCTTGCCACAAATTCGCTCGACCTACGCCGACCGACTGGCGACCTGGGAAGCCTGGCAGGTTGTTTCTAACGCTGCTCAGTAAAGCAGAATTGCAGCTCGGGAGCTCGTAGTTGCTCGTGTTCCCGAGCCATTCTCATCGCGATTGTGAAGTCGTATTGTCGGAAGTATGCGCCTCGCTGCACGCCCGAACCAATCCCTTGATCACTGAACATACGGCTTCACCGAATTCCCATCCAGATCGAACGAAACGTCCCCATACGGGCTCTGCACCGTCGTCACATGCAGCATCCCCGTCACCACTATCGGCTCCGTAAACGACATCTTCGCCTTCATACCAGCCTTCAACTTCACATAGATCATCTGGTTCGGCGGAGGCGGCGGCACATGAATGCAAGCTCCCGCAAACGGTACCAGCAGAAACTCCGTCACCTGGTCCGCGTCATCCTCCAGCGGAACCATAAACCCCGGGACGGCCACCATCTTCTTATCCAACGCCCGCGCCGGCGACATTCCCTTCCCCGCCGTCAACGTCTTCAACG
>CAXUNW010000332.1:0-2177 GCA_964252505.1 uncultured Acidobacteriaceae bacterium | reverse complement strand
GGAGGCGATCGCACATATCTCCGCAGAGGCTGCGGAATTGGACGACAGCCTGAAGGTTGCGCCGGGAGACGGGGCGGAGCCGAAGATGGGCGATGCACTCGAGGCGATGCTGAGCCGTGCCGACGATCCAAATGCAGCGATGGAGCTTCCGGCAGAAGCGGAGGATCAGTGCGACGAGGAGGCGGTGGCGGCTCTTCCGGCGCGGGAGAAGGCCGACCCCACGTTTCTTCCGGCTGTCGAGTACTTCCGGGCGGGGACGAACTTTGAGATTGGGGACCTGACGGTGTCACCGTTCACGATTCCGCACGATGCGGCGGATCCGTGCGGGTTTGTGTTCGAGGCGGAGGGCATCCGGATGGCGATCGCAACCGATCTGGGGTATATGCCACCGAATGTGAAGGCGGCGCTCCGCCGAATCGACGTGCTTCTGCTGGAGTCGAACCATGATGTGGAGATGCTGCGGGATGGTCCGTACCCGTGGTCGGTGAAGCAGCGGGTGCTGTCGCGGGTCGGCCACCTCTCAAACGAAGCAACCGCAGATTTCCTGGCGAAGGATTACGACGGGGGCGCGGCATACATCGTGCTGGGTCATCTTTCGGAGTCGAACAACAACCCGGCACTGGCATTGCTGAGCGCGGAGCAGGCGATCGGCGACCGCATGACGCTGCTGGGCAACCGGATCCTGCTTGCTCCCCAGGCGGAGCCGATGGAGTCTATCTCGTTGTAGCCGAAGCGTCTGCGCCTGCGGCGAAGGTTGAATCTTTCGGTTCGGCCGGATGATCTAAGAACGGATGCCGCCTTTGCGGCAGGATAGAATAGCGGAACGGGAACGATTTTTAGCGCAGTTCGCTTGCCGGATGCTCTTCGCGGACCTTCGCACGAAGAAAGGATTGGCTGAATGCCTGCATCTCACTGCACGGACCCCATCGTTGGCGCCATCCTCTCGGGGTGGCGGTATGACATTTCGGCCCTATCGCCTTCGTTGCGGACGGACTATGAGGAGCATCTCGGCAGTTGCTCGCATTGCCGGGCGAAGGAGCGGCTGCATCGGACGATCGATGTGCTGCTGATCTCGGTCAGCACGCTGTCGATCCTGGCGTTTTTGCTCGCGGTGGCGCTGATCCACCGGATCGAGGCCATCACGCACCTGGGTGCGGTGCGGGTTCAGCTTCATCAGCTTCACGGCACGAATATCGCGATTTCGCTTGAGGCGGTTGCGATTGCGGGGCTTGTGGTGTCGGTGCTGCTCTGGATTCTGGTTGCGATCGCGACGCCGCTGCCGGGGTTTCTGGGGGATCTGGCGCGGCGGAAGCTGCCGCAGGACCGACTGCCCGCAAACCTGCGGGATCGCATACTGAAGAACTCCGCCTAGGCGCGCGGGCCGCTCGGAAGGGTTTGTCTTCCTCCGCGGCGGACGATAGGGTAGAGCGAAGCGCATGACGTATGTCGAACAGCCACCGCCGTATGAGCCGTCACCGGATGGAAGGGTGGCCGAAACAGGTCTGCCGGCCGGGGCGGTCGAGGACGCTCAGAGGCGGCGACGAGCCGAGCGGAGCGACTGGAACCCGATGTCGGCGCCGGCGACTTACCTGCTGCTGGCGATCAATGTGGCGGTCTTCCTGTGGATGCTGCTACGTGGTGTATCGCCGACGGTGCCAAGCCCCGAGGACCTGCTGCGTTTTGGAGCGGCGTCTACGGTGCTGGAGCTGAACGGGCAGTGGTACCGGCTGCTGACGGCCACGTTCGTTCATATCGGCATCATCCACCTGGGAACCAACCTGTGGTGTCTGTGGAACCTGGGGATGCTGGGCGAGCCGTTGATCGGGCGATACGGGCTGGTGGCGGTGTATGTGCTGACCGGGGCGGCGGGCAACCTGCTGTCGATGGCGTGGGATGTGGGCTATGCGCTGAACAGCCACACACCGGTGGCGTTCGGGATCGGGGCGGGAGCATCCGGGGCGGTGTTCGGGATTGCGGGCCTGCTGATTGTGCTGCTTTCGAACCGGAAGCTGTCGATTCCGTGGGGGGAGTTGAAGCGCTTGCGTCGGTCGGTGATTCAGTTCGCTCTGCTGAACCTGGTGATTGGCGGGGCGACGATTCTTCCGGTGTTTGGGAGCTTTGTGCGGATCGACAACTCGGCGCACATTGGTGGGTTTCTGTGCGGGATGGCGCTGGGC
>CAXUNW010000331.1:0-2189 GCA_964252505.1 uncultured Acidobacteriaceae bacterium | reverse complement strand
GTGCAGGGTGGGGGGGCACTGCGGAAGGAGATCTTCGAGGCTAAAAGTGGGGCGCGGGTGCTGGAGGCGGTGGACCGGTTCTTTCTGGAGCGGACGGCGCGTCATGTCGCGAATGAAGAAAACGTGATGGCGGCAGAGCTAGTTGCGGCAGGGGAGTATTGCGACTGAGAGGTTCCTTGAGAACCTGTCAGTCGCACTCCGTACCTGGCCACCCGCGGAAGCGGTTGTTACTTGGCGATGGTGTTGAAGAGCCAGAACAGGCTACCCGAAAGAAGGGCGGCTGCTGGCAGGGTGAAGACCCACGCGGCGGCGATGTTGCGGATGGTCGACATCTGAAGGCCGCTCTTGTTGGCGGCCATGGTTCCGGCTACGCCCGAAGAGAGGACGTGGGTGGTGGAGACCGGAAGGCCGAGGCCGTCGGCCATGCCGATGGTGATCATGGCGGTGATTTCGGCCGAGGCACCCTGCGCGTAGGTGAGGTGAGTTTTGCCGATCTTCTCGCCGACTGTGACGACGATGCGCTTCCAGCCGACCATAGTTCCGAGGCCGAGGGCGAGAGCGACGGCGACCTTAACCCAGGAGGGGATGAACTTGGTCGATTTATCGAGGAAACCCTTGTAGTTGGCGATGACCTTGACGTCGGCGGCGTTCATCTTGGGGCCGAGCTTGGGCAGGAGGCGCATGGTCTCGCTGGTGAGATACATCTGGTTGCGGACGTTAGCCTGCATGTCGGCAGGAACGTTACCGAGAGAGCCGTAGCCGACGGCCTCATTGCGGATTTCGGTGACCATGGACTGGAGGGCGAGCATGACGCCGGGGTCGTACTTCTTGGTGGAGATGAAGCGTTCGAGCTGGGGGCCGGGGTCGGACACGGTGGCGGCGGGCTCGAGGTAGTTGCCGAGGGCTCCGGCGACGGCGGTGGAGACGGCGGCGAAGGTCTGGACCTGGCCGGTATCGACGGTGTGGTTGAGGGCGTAGGCGGTGGGGACGGTTCCGACGAGGATGAGCATGATGAGGCCCATTCCTTTTTGCCCATCGTTGGAGCCGTGGAAGAAGCTGACGCCGGTGCAGGTGAGGATGAGGAGGGCGCGGATGTAGAAGGGCGGGGGCGCGGTGCCTTCTGGGGCTTTGTAGAGGCGGGGATCGCGGGCGACGAGCTTGAAGAGCCAGAAGATAGCGGCGGCCATGATGAAGCCGACGATGGGAGAGACGAGCAGGGCTTTAAAGACCTTGGTGACCTGTTCCCAGTCGACACCCGAAGTTCCGGAGTTGCCCTGCATGAGCTGGTTGGCGATACCGACGCCGAGGATGGACCCGATCATGGTATGGGAGCTGGACGCGGGCAGACCACGCCACCAGGTAGCGAGATTCCAGAGGATGGCGGCGACGAGGAGGGCGAAGACCATGGAGAAGCCAGAGCCCTTGCTGACCTTGAGGATGAGCTCTACGGGGAGAAGCGAGATGATGGCGAAGGCGACGGCGCCGGAGCTGGTGATGACGCCGACGAAGTTCCAGAGGCCGGACCAAACGACGGCGATGTGGGGCTCGAGCGAATGGGTATAGATGACGGTGGCGACGGCGTTGGCGGTATCGTGGAAGCCGTTAACGAACTCGAAGCCGAGGGCGATCAGCAAGGCCACGCCGAGCAGCAGGAACGGGAAGACGGAGGCGCTATGCACGATGGAGAGATCATGCGAGAGCTTGACGCCGATGTAGCCGAGGCCCCCAAGGAGAAGGACGCCGAAGGCCAACGCGCCGATCTTGCCGGGGTTGGAGTTGGCTAGTTTCTGGTCGAGAATGGAACCGTTCTGCGGCAGTGCAGGAGCTGCGGAGGTTGACATGATCGGGATCGCCTTGTAAAGGGTATGACCTGAACATAGGGATGAAATGCGACGGGAGTGTTACAGGTGGGTAAATCGTAGGCGATTATGTGAGGCTTCATGGACGCTGAACTTGCGGTGGTGCAGACAGATATAACGACGCTGGGGGTGGATGCGATCGTTAACGCGGCGGACCCACTGCTTTTGGGTGGCGGCGGCGTGGATGGAGCGATCCACCGGGCGGCTGGTCCGGAGTTGCTGGCCGCGTGCCGGCTGCTGGGTGGGTGTACGCCTGGCTCGGCAAAGGCGACGGCTGGCTTTCGGCTGAAGGCGCGGTGGGTCTTCCATGCCGTGGGACCTATATGGCAG
>CAXUNW010000330.1:0-2200 GCA_964252505.1 uncultured Acidobacteriaceae bacterium | reverse complement strand
AAACGCCAGCGGCAGCATCCCGCACATCGCCGCCACCGCCGTCATCACGATCGGCCGCAGCCGTCGCTGCGCGGCCTGCAGCATCGCCTCCCGCGCGCTCGCCCCGTTCGCCCGTGCATGTTCATCCGCGTCCAGCAGCAGAATCCCGTTCTTCGCCACAATCCCGATCACCATGATCAAGCCCATAAAGCTCGCCACGTTGAAGTTCGTCCGCGTCACCAGCAGCGCAAACAGAACCCCCGTCATCGACAGCACCGAGCTCGTCAGAATCGCCACCGGTGCCGAGAAGTTCCGAAACTCCGCCAGCAGCACCCCAAACACCAGCGCCAGCGCCAGCACGAGCACCCGCGAGAGATCCGCAAACGACTTCTGCTGCTCCTGGTAAGTCCCCCCATACTCCACCCGCACCGAAGCCGGAAGCTGCAGCCGCGCTACCGCCGCCTTCACCTTCGCCATCGCCCCGCCCAGGTCCGAGCCCTCGAGCCGCCCCGAAACCAGCACCACCTGCTGCAGGTTCTCCCGCCGAATCTCATTCTGCGGCGGCAGCTCCACCACATTCGCCAGCGCCCCCAACGTCGCCGTATGCCCGCTCGTGGAGTTGAACACCGTATTCTCGATCGCATCGAGCGACCCACGATGCTCCGCCCCCATCCGCACTCGGATCGTATACGGCCGCCCATCCACAATCATCGGCTCATTCGTCGGCAACCCATCCAGCAGGGAGGTGGCATCCTCGGCAATCTCCTGCGGCGTAAACCCCAGCCGGCTCGCCACCGCCGCATCCACCTGGAAGCTCGTCGAGGGTCCGCTCAGCGTATTGTCCACCCCATTCTGCGTGTCCACAATGCCCGGAATCGCCTGGATCGCCGCCTGCACCTTCGGCCCGAGCGCATGCAGCAGAGCCACATCCGTCGAGAACAGCTTGATCTGCACCGGCTCCGGCGAGTTCGACAGATCGTTGATCATGTCCTCCAGCACCTGCACAAATTCGACATCGAGCGCCGGCTCCTCCTCCTTGATCTTTCCCCGCACCTCCGCAATGATCTCGTCGATCGGCCGCGATCGCTTCGCCTTCAACCGCACCGAAATATCCCCCGTATTGGCCTCCGTCACCGCAGCCAGCCCAAGCTGCAGCCCTGTCCGCCGCGTCGTAATGTCCACCTCCGGCGTCTCATGCAGAATCTTCTCGACGTGGTCCAGCACCTTCGTCGTCGCCTCAAGCGAGCTGCCCGCCGGCATGATGTAGTCCAGGATGAACGCCCCCTCATCCATCTCCGGCAGCAGGTTCGTCCCGAGCCCCCCGTATGCAAGGTATCCCGCCCCCAGCAGCACGACGGCCAGCACCGCCAGCGCCCAAGGCTTCGCCACCGCAAACTCCAGCGCCCGTCCATGCATCCCGAGCACCCGGCGCATCACAGGGCCATTTTCTCCATGCGTGTGCGCCGCGCCCGTCGCCTTCCCGCGCAGCAAAGAAAGTGACAACGCCGGGGTAAACGTCAGCGCCAGCAGCAGCGAGCTCAGCAGCGCCGCCGTCATCGTTACCGCGAGCGCCCGAAAGAAGCTGCCCGTCACCCCCGTCACCGCAATCAACGGCAGAAACACAACGATCGGCGTGATCGTCGAGCCCACCAGCGGCACCGCAATCTCCTTCAGCGCCATGCGCACGGCATCCGCACGGCTCTCGCCGGCATCCCGATGCACCACAATGTTCTCCACCACTACAATCGCATCGTCGATGACCAGTCCGATTGCCGCCGCCAGCCCTCCCAGCGTCATCAGGTTGAAGCTCTGGCCGATCAACCACAGAAACAGGATCGTCATCGCCACCGTCACCGGAATCACCATCCCCGCCACCAGCGAAGAACTCCAGTCCCGCAAGAACGCGAACAGCACCAGGCAAGCCAGCGCCAGGCCGATCAGGATCGCGTCCCGCACACTCGCAATGCTCTCCCGCACCAGCTCCGACTGGTCATAGAACGGCGTCAGGTGCACCCCCGCCGGCAGATTCCTGCGCAGCAGAGCGACCTCATCGGCCGCCTCGTTCGCCACCGTCACGGTGTTGCTCGTCGGCTGCCGCGTCAGGTTCAGCAGCACTGCCGCCTGGCTGTTCGCCTCCACCCGCGTATAGACGGGCAGCGTCGCCGGGCCGATCGTCGCCACATCCCCTACCCGCACCGGCGCACCCCCCGCGGTCGTCTTC
>CAXUNW010000329.1:0-2222 GCA_964252505.1 uncultured Acidobacteriaceae bacterium | reverse complement strand
GGTGAGGATCGCGCTCGGGCTGGCGCAGGCGCCGCGAGTGCTGGTGCTGGATGAGCCGACGCAGAATCTGGATATTGGCCGCGCGGAGGAGTTGATGGAGCTGCTGGGGACGTTGCGGGGCGAAGGGATTACGGTGCTGGCGTCCATGCATGATCTGCACCTGGTGCCGGGACGGTTCGATCGAGTGCTTCTGCAAGGGCCAGGAAGGGAGATGGTGCAAGGGACGGTGGATGAGGTAATGACCGGGGAGAGGCTGGAGTGGGGCTTTGATTGCCCGCCGGGGCGTGCCTTGGTCAGGTGGGAGAGCAGCGGCAAAGCATAAGCAACAGCAACCGGGAGGAAGACGATGAGCAGTATTGCAACGAAGCAGGGCGATGGCGGGCAGACCGGGCTGATCGGTGGGATGCGGGTCTCCAAGGCGGACCAGCGGATGGAGGCGATCGGCTGCGTGGATGAACTCGGCGCAGCGCTCGGACTGGCCCGGAGCTTCTGCCGCGATGCGGAGGTTGCAGCCTGGACGGAGGAGATCCAGCGGACGCTGTTCCGGGTGGGTGGGTCGCTGGCGACGCCCGTGGAGGCGCTCAAAGCTTCGGCGCTGATGACGAGCGGCGACGTCGACGGACTAACCGTCCTGGTCGAGACGATAGAGGCGATGCCCGGGATACTGACGGACTGGTCCCTGCCGGGAGCGTACACGGAATCCGCGGTGTACGAGGTGGCCCGGACGGTGTGCCGGAGGGCGGAACGTGAGGTGGTGCGGTTTGTCGAGGGGGGCGGCGGGGTGCAGGCAGAGGTAGTGGCGTATCTGAACCGGCTTTCGGATCTGATCTGGTTGTTCGGGAGGATGCTTGAGCTGAAGGCCGGCATTGATGCGCGGCTGCGGACGGCGGACAAAGCGGGGCCGAACTTTTCGCGGGCATGGTGAGGGAGCTTCAGTCTATGCTGGTGCTCGAAGGTCGACGGGGGTGGTCAGTGCTTGTTCGGGTAGCAGTGGCAGCGGGGTTGATGGCGGTTTGTGGCGTGGCGGGGGCGCAGGCTGGCCTGGTCGAGGTGGGCGTGGCAGGCGGCGCACCGTACCGGATGGATGTTCCGGCAAAGTGGAACCACTCGCTGGTGGTGTACTACCACGGGTATGCGGAGACGCCGACGCAGTTTGCCAAGGAGCAGGGCGTCGGCGCGATGCAGGTGTTGCTGGATCGCGGGTATGCGGTGGTGCAGAGTGGCTTCTCGGTAACCGGGTGGGCATTGCCGCAGGCGTATGCGGAGACGGAAGCGCTTCGGGTGGCGTTCGGGAAGGCGCATGGCGCCCCCCAGGAGACGTACCTGACGGGGTTCTCCATGGGCGGTGCGCTGACGATGATGACGATGGAGCGGAACCCGGAGCCGTATGCCGGCGCACTGGACCTTTGCGGGGCGGTGGTGCCGGCGAACGAGTGGGCTGGCCGGCGTTTTGCGCTGCGGGCGGCGTTCGACTTCTACTTCCCCGGGGTGCTGCCGGCGCTGGTGCCTGCGGCAGCGAACTACGTGGAGACCAAGGCGACGGGAGATGCCGTGCTGGCGGCGTTGCGGGCCAAGCCGGAGGACGCGGAGAAGATGCGTCGGCTAACAGGCGAATACCGGGACGAGGATGTGGCGCACCTGATGCAGTACGTTGAGTATCAGGCCTCCGACTTTGCGCGAAAGGCCGGCGGGAGCGTGGTGGATACGATGAACTGGGTGTACACCGGGACGGGCTCGGCCGAGGAAGATTACCGGCTGAACGATGGGGTGAAGCGGTATGCGGCGGACCCTGCGGCGCGGCGGTGGCTGGTGGAGCACTACTCCGGCACGGGCCGCCTGAAGAAACCCATGCTGGCGGTGCATACTGTGAACGATCCGCTGATTCCGGCCGGGACGCTCGAGATCTACGCGGAGCGGGTGGCGGAGGCGGGCGATACAGATCGGTTCGTGCAGCAGTATGTCGACCATACGGGGCATTGCGCGATCTCACAGGATGAGGTGGGCCGGGCGTTCGACGAGCTGGTGGGCTGGGTGCATGGCGGCAAGAAGCCGGTGGGAGGCAAGCTGCCGTAGAGGTTCGGTATGCTGGGAGTATGGGGCTGCCGGGTACTTTCAATGATTTTGTGGGGAACGATGGGGTGGTGGAGTCGCTGCGGGTGGCGGTGGCCGGCGGGCGGCTGCCGCCTTCGATGATTCTGAGCGGGGCGGCTGGGGCGGGGAAA
>CAXUNW010000328.1:2018-2262 GCA_964252505.1 uncultured Acidobacteriaceae bacterium | reverse complement strand
CCTATACCCCGGCCTGTCCCTCAACCGTCCTCTCCGCCGATCCCCGCACCCCAGACCCCATGATCACCGACGAGTCCGGCATCGGCGGCCTCACCGCCTTCTGTGCCACCGTCGCCAGCACCGCCGGCCTTTCCGCCGGGCAATCCATCACCATCGCCGGTGAGCACTCCAACCTCGAGATCGCCCGCATCGTCAGCATCGTCGAGCCCCCCCCCCCACCCCCCCACACCCCCCAAAAACCCCC
>CAXUNW010000328.1:0-2008 GCA_964252505.1 uncultured Acidobacteriaceae bacterium | reverse complement strand
GATGTACCACGACACCGGGGAAACCCTCGCCGCCGGCGGCGCCCAGGGCTACGGCATCAGCTTTCTCGCCGACGACATCGCCCCCGGCACGCTCCTCAACTACTACACCCAGCCTCAGGTCACCCTGCATAAATTCTTCCCCATCGTGGCCTCAGACCCCACCGGCGCTCTGCTCGTCTATACCAATTCCATCCAGTCCTACGAGATCTCCACCGTCGGCTACATGGCCAACCAGCCCAACACCCCCGCCATCGTCGCCTCCGTCACCATGCGCGGCTCGGCCGTTCAGGCGGTCGTCCTCGCTAATCCTGACCAGGCCGACTACAAAGCCACCCCATCTCAGGCCCTCGGCACCGGGCAGATCACCCTCGCCCCGCCGCAGGTCACCTTCTCCGGAGCCTGCAGCATTCCACCGACCGCCATCGCCTCCTACCCTTATCCCGGCAACGGCGGCTCCACCGGCCTCACCGTCACCATCACTAACCCCGGCGTCTGCTCGGCCCCACCCACCGTCGCCTTTCAGGCCGTCTGGCCCAACCCCTACCGCATCGCCCCTCTCGTCATCACCCGCAAGGTCATCAATCCCCGCTCCGGAACCGTTACGGACGGGCATCTCCTCGTCGGCGCCCTCCGCCCTGCGGACTGGCACGCCGGAGACCACATCGAAATTCCAGGCTGGATCCACGATCACGTCGGCTCCATGCGCGTTTACGGCAAGTACTTCACCGGCAGCAGCCGCTCCTTCGGTATCGCCAATTACGACGTCTACCAGGGAGACTGGGCCGGGGCCGACACCCTCAACGGCATCATCAACCAGACCGACGGCTACAAGTACTACGCCTCGTCGACCGTCCCCGTCGGCCCCGGCGTTGCCTACGAGCGCCCGCCTGACGGCTTGGCCCTCGCTGGGGACTTTCGCGTGCACCTTCCCCTCTTCACCCCTCCAGCTGAGGCCGCCATCGATATCAACTGCGTCCGTTTCGGCTTCGGCTCAGGCTCCTACCATCCCTGCATGGATGGCATCCAGTCTGCGTACAACCTTATTCAAATCCACGTCAACAACACGCTCCAGGCCCTTCGCTTCGATCCCACCGCCGCCGCCAATAACCTCCTCTCCTGGTCCGGACCCTTCCGCGCCCAGACGATTCAACTCGCCTCCCAGGCCACCCCAGACTGTTCCACCGCGAACCGCGGCCAGATCGCCTACACCGCCGGCGGCAACGGAACCAAGGACACCGTGAAAATCTGTGCGAAGGACGCCGCAGACACCTTCGCCTGGCGTACCCTGTACTGAAAAGCTGCTGTTCAGCTCTCAGGCAACGCGACCCACTTAGTCGCATCCCACTTGGCTGAGGTATCTCCAATGCGCTTCGCAGACAGCAGCCAGGACCCCCAGAGCCAGCACAGCAGCGACACCACCCCAGCCACCGAAGAGACCAAAATCGATCATGCTGCCGCCGAGATGGCCAGCAAGGCCGGCAGCGTTGAAAAAGCTGGAGAGTCGAGTGACACCGTCGGCGGAGTCCGCTCCAACTCCGGTGGTATCTTCAGCAAATAGCCGCCTCACCTATCAGCAACTCAGAAGGAACGAAAATGCCTATGTCCCGCTTCAACGACACGCCGCCAGACCCGCAGACCACCACTGGAGCCCAGGCTGATAGCGCCCTCGACAGCGACGTCCTACCTACCGTCGATAGCGTCGCCGATTCAATGGCACAGAAAGCCGGAAAAACGGAAAAAACCAACGAGTCCTCCGACACCATCGGCGGCGTGCGATCAAACAGCGGCGGCATCTTCAGTAAATAAGCCGTTCATTGCCACAGCGGCAGAAGACCGTCCCAACCCGGAGGCCTTCTGTCGCGTTGATCGAGTCTTTCGTTACCGCACAAAAAAGTCCTTCACCTGCTGCAGCACCACATCCCGGCTCACGTCGGAGATCGCTTCGGTAAGCGGCAACTGCTTCGGGCAAGCTTGCACACAATTCTGCGCGTACCCGCATTCCTGAACC
>CAXUNW010000327.1:0-2273 GCA_964252505.1 uncultured Acidobacteriaceae bacterium | reverse complement strand
TTTTTATACAACCGGGTCTATGCGCGGAGGAGCCGGCATGTGGTGGAGCAGGCGGCGGATCTGCTGGGCGATGTGGTTGGCGAGCGACTCGCGCCCGAGCCGGTGACGCTGCCGGCGGATGCGGCGCCGGGGCTGCATGGGGCATGGCTGCACCTGGTGCATGTATATCCGAGCGACATGGCGCAGAACTTCTGGACGGCGATCTTTGCGTTCAGCGTGAATCTGGTGGTGACGGTGGCGGTCAGCCTGGTGACGACGGCACGGCCGGAGAGCGAGTTGGTGGGGCTGGTGTACTCGTTGACGCCGAAGCCGGTGGAGGCGCATTTGGCATGGTGGCAGAAGCCTTCGACCCTGGCGGTCGGGGTACTTGTGATGCTGGTGGCGTTGAACCTGGTGTTTGCCTAGGAGGCTTGAATGGGACTGGATATTCGTATTCCGCTTGGATTGCTGTTTCTGATTACCGGCGGCATTATGGCGGGTTACGGACTGCTGACGCGGGGGGGAGAGCTGTATGCGCGATCGCTGGGGGTGAATCTGAACTTGTGGTGGGGCGCGGCGATGTTTGTGTTCGGGCTGGTGATATTTCTGGTTGGGCGGCGGCAGCGATGGCAGGATGATCCGGTAACGCCGCGGCCGTGGGAGAAGAAAGGGCACTGAGCCGATCCGGGACAGTCTTGGGGCGGGTGTCATCTTACCAAGAGCTGAACTTGCGATAATGGGAGGATGAAGCGCCGGGTTATTGGTCACTATGAGTTTGTCCGTAAGATTGGCGCGGGCGGCAGCGGCGTGGTCTATCTGGCGCAGGATACGCTGCTGCAGCGGCCAGTGGTGCTGAAGCTGCTGAAGCGAGGGGCGCTGACGCCGGAGCAGATGCGGCGGACGCAGCTGCGGGAGGCGCGGCTGGCCTCGGCGATCGACCACCTGAACGTGTGTGCGATCTACGACGTGGGCGAGGCGGATGACGAGGCGTATATCGTCATGCAATACATTCCCGGGAACTCGCTGGACAAGGTGATTGCCGCAGGACCTTCAAGCCTGCAGGTGGTGCTATCAATCGGGATCCAGGTGGCGGATGGTATGGCAGCGGCGCATCAGCTGGGGATCTTTCATCGTGATCTTAAGCCGGCCAATGTGATGCTGACCGAGGGTGGGTTGGTCAAGATACTCGACTTCGGGCTGGCCCGCCGGCTGAAGGTGGATGAGGCGGACTTTGACCCGGGGGGGCCGGGGACGGCGGTCGAGTTGGACCCCAACGCGACGTACACGGCACGCGGGGGAACGATTGCGTACATGGCTCCGGAGCAGTTTGTCACCGGACAGTCGAGCGTGCAGTCGGACATCTTCGCGCTGGGGCTCATCCTTTATGAGTTGGTGAGCGGGCGACATCCGTTCCACCGGCCGGATGCACCGGAGTTTCAGAGTATTCGCGCGGTGCAGTTTGCCGATCCGCCCTCTCTGCGAGAGATTGTCCCCGATCTGCCCATGGAGTTGGAGACGGTGATTGTGCGGTGTCTGGAGAAGCAGCCGGCGGCGCGGTACCAGTCCGCGGCGGATGTTCGCGAGGCACTGCGAACAGTGATGAAGGCGCTGCAGATCGACTCGGTGGTGATGCCGGGTGGAGAGACGGTGCATCGCCATGGGCAGCAGGGAAGGGTTGGGCTGGAGAGTCCGGAGGAGGAGAAGCGGGCAACCGGGCTGCTTTCGATGCTGGCGGAGCGATTTCGGGAGTCCGGCGCGGCGACGGCGGGAAAGCAGAACACGATTGTGGTGCTGCCGTTTGCGAACTTCGGGACCCCCGGAGCCGGGGGCGATGTAGCGCCGCTCTATGGCTATGCGCTGGCGGATGCGATTGCGACCCGGCTGGCGCGGATGCCGACGCTCGTGGTGCGTCCCTCAAGCTCGCTGGCGACGGTGCCGACGCAGCAACTCGACCCTCTGAGCGTGGGCAAGAAGCTTTTGGTGCATTTTGTGCTTGCAGGGAACTTTCTGCGCTCGGAGGCGGGTTTCGACTTGAACTGGCAGCTGCTGGATGTGCCTGGACAGAGTGTGCGGGCCGGGGGGTCGATCAACGTGGCCTCGTTCGACCTGATTGCGGTGCAGACGGAGATCTGCAATGAGGTCTTCAGCACATTGCACGGGCTTGGAGATCTGCAGTATGGGGACGTGCGGGCGCGGACCTCGCTCAGTGAGGACCTCTCCGAGGAGTATCTGCAGGCGCGTGCGGTGTTGTCGTCGTTTATGTCGCGGACGGGGAGCCGAGACGATCTGAACCG
>CAXUNW010000326.1:0-2285 GCA_964252505.1 uncultured Acidobacteriaceae bacterium | reverse complement strand
GTGATGCATGCGTTGATCGGAAAGACGGGGCTGGTGGAGGACGTGACGGTCGTGAGCGGGCCGGGGATGCTGCGGGAGTCGGCGCTCGACGCGGTGCGAGGGTGGGTTTACAAGCCGTATCTGCTGAACGGAGAGCCGACGGCTGTGGATACAACAGTGACGGTCAACTTCAACCTTGCTGGAGGGCGGAGCGAGCCTGCGGAGGCAGGGGAGAGCGGGACGGCGGGCGGTGCAACCGGCAACTCAACAGGGGATGGGGTTCATGTGCCGGAGACGGGCCCGGTGCGGGGACCGGTCCGCATCTCCGGGGGTGTGCTGCAGGGGCTGCTGGAAGAGAAGGTGGACCCGGCGTATCCGCGTACGCAGGAGTCTGGCGCGGTGGTGATGAAGGTACGGGTGAGCCGGGAAGGGGAGGTGACCGAGGTGACCGTGGTCTCGGGTCCGGAGAGTTTGCGTGCCGCGAGCGTGGAGGCGGTGCAGCAGTGGGTGTACCGACCTTACCTGCTGAACGGGGAGCCGACTGAGGTCGACTCGACCGTAACCGTGATGTTTAGCAAGCACTGAGACGGACGGCGGAGGGAACGATGGGGAGGTCTGGCGCGATGCTGGCGACGCTGTTGTTTGCGAGTTTTCTGGGGGCGCAGACTGGGCGCGCACCAGGCAGCCGCCCCGCGAGGACGGCCGCCGACCCGATTGTACGAAGCGGATGTCCGGCTGCGGCTCCGCCGGTTGCCTCAGACTCAGGAGCGCTGTCTGCGGATTTCATCGAGCTTGCAAGGGAAGGATGCGCCGGGGCCTGTCCGGCCTACCGTGTGCGGGTTGGTGGCGATGGCAGGGTGACCTGGGTTGGAGACAAAGCTGTTGTGGCAAGGGGCAATGCGGCGGACACGATCGACTCGATTCACGCGCGGGAGCTGATCCAGAGGGCGGCGGATCGAGGCTTTTGGGGATTGTGCACACGGTATGCCCGCGGGGGCAGCGATCCGGCGACGACCGTGGTGACCCTCTCAATCGCGGGGCACGTCTCGTCGGTGCGTGATACGGGAGATGCCGGGCCTGCGTTGCTGAAGGCGCTCTACATGGATATTGACGAGGTGGCGAATACGCACCGATGGCGGCATGGAGAGCCTGCGCAAGAGACGTTTGGCGGGGACCGGCTGGTGGTCGACACGGTTTCACCCAAGATGGGGGTGACGCGGCTGATGCGCGTAGTGACAAAGCAAGACACGAAGGAGCTGAGCGAGATGCTGGCAGATAGCTCGCTTGATCTGAATGTCGGCGACAGCAGCGGGTGGACGGCGCTGATGTATGCGGCGCAGGGCGGGACGGTGCAGGCGGTGACGATGTTGCTGCAAGCGAAGGCAGACCCGGAGCGTCGATCTATGGAAGGAGAGACAGCGATGTTCGCAGCGGCGTCTTCTGACGACCATCCGGCGGCGAAGGCGCGGTTGCTGAAGGCTGCGGGGATGAATGTGAATGCGCAGGACCATGGCGGGGTGACGCCGCTCATGATCGCAGCGAGGCGGTTCCGGGTGCCTGGATTGATTGACACGCTGATTGAGCTGGCGGCTGACCCGACGAAGCGGGATATGGCCGGGCGGCGTGCCGTGGACTATCTGGACGAGCAGGAGAGAGCCGCGCCTGATCCGGTTGCATACCCTGCTGTGTGGCGCGTGCTGGTGGTGCGGTAACTATGAGAGCGGGGATGTGCCCTGTTGCCGCAGCGGGGGACGTTCGATATCGGAGAGGACGGTAGGGCCGGCCTCTCCGGTGATGCGGCGGAGGAGAAAGATGCGGAGCTGGCCGTAGTGCTTGGCCATCTCGGTGTAGCCGGCGTAGTCGCAGGCGAAGGTGGTGGAGTCTTCGAGGGCGAGGACGGCGGCGAAGGTCTCGGTGACGTAGACGCAGCCCTCCGGGGTGATGGGTTCGATGCGGGCGGCGCGGCTGACATGGGCGCCGTAGAAGTTGATGCGGTTGAGAACGGGGTCCATGATCTCGTAGACGGGGCCGAGGTGGCCGCCGAGACGCAGGCGGAGGTGGTCGGGGAGCTCGGCGGCGGCGAGGTCGATGTGCTTCATGCATTGCTGGAGATCGAGGGCGAAGGCGGCGGCCTCGCGGACGTCTTTGAAGACGGCGAAGATGCCGTCCCCCCAGGTATTGACCGACGAGAGGCGACTGCGGAAGGCGTGAACGACACGGCTGAGAGGGCCCATGATGTTGCGGGCAAAGTGGGGAAGCTCACGGTCGTTGAGGCGGCTGAAGCCGTGGAGATCGCCGAAGAGCAT
>CAXUNW010000325.1:0-2295 GCA_964252505.1 uncultured Acidobacteriaceae bacterium | reverse complement strand
CCCGGTATCCCTCCCCCATCGCCACCACCGAGATTCCAGTTAGCTCCTTCGCAAGATGGGTGCGCCCAAGGAGGAATCGCAGCGGCGATCGCAGGTCGTCCAGCTTCTTCGCCGGAAGCCGCTGCACCTGCGCGTCGCCTGGCGTGTAGGACCACCCATACCGCCCATCCAGCACATACACCTTGCCCGCCGGTGTGTCATAGTTCCATCGCATGCGTCCCGGCCGCGCCAGCAGCAGTGTGCCGCCCTCGGAGCGGTCCATCCCCATGCCGGTATAGTGCTCAACATACCGCGCTTGCAGCGTCTTCAGCCGGTCGTAGTGTCCGTCGATTTTTTTCAGCACGGCGCTGACATCTTGCGCGGGCAGGGAAGCGAAGCCACCCAGCATCCCTGCCGCTGCCAGCAAGACTCTTACTGCAGCGGCTGCGTGCAATTCGTTCCGCCCTGCGGATCGACACGGATGATATTGTTCTCATCCGAGCAAAAGCCACGATCCCCCGTATGCCCTACAGACGTGGGAACCGCCGTCACCTGGAACGTCGTAAACATGTCCTGATTGTTCACCGTCACCTTCGTGCAGTTGGTGACGGCGAAGGTGTACCCGGCCTTCTGTCCAGTCGCTAGGTCTGGCGGCAGCATCTGCGCCGCCTGCGGCGTTGGGGCGCCTGCCGTTGGAACCCCGCCCATCGCAGAAAGCGTGCACGAGAACCCATTCGCCGGATACTGTGAGCTGTACTGCAGCTCCGCCTGCCCAATCGTGCGCACCGACTGCATCGCAGACTGCTCATTGGCCGACTTCTTCAGCTTCAGCAACTGCGGAATGCCTAGCGTCATCAGGATCAACATCACCGACATCACGATCAGCAACTCGATCAGTGTGAACCCCGAGTCATCATCCGTGTATCTCTGCACGTTCATAAACAACCTCACCATCTACGATTCAACTTGACTTCTGCCCGGCTCCCTAACAAGCCAGGTCGTTCCGATCAATCTTCAGCTTACCCAAATTTCCCAGCATCGTCAGAGCAATCCGGTCCCCATCGAAAAGCTCCCGGGCAATCTGCTGTACCATCTCGGGCGTTACCGCCTCGATCTCCCGCGTGATCTCGTCCACCCCAAAAAATCGCCCATAGTACATCTGCTGCCGTGCCAGGTTTGACATCCGGCTTCCGCTGCTTTCCAGCCCCAGCACAATGTTGCTTTTGAGCTGGTCCTTCGCCCGTTTTAATTCACCCGCTGGCACCGCCTCGTCTTTCAGACGGCGAAACTCCTTCAGCGTAAGCCGCAGCAGCTTCTCCACCTTGTCCACAGACGTCCCCGCGTACACACTCAGCGAGCCGACATCCCGAAATGGATTCATCTCCGAGTAAATCGAATAGGCCATGCCTTCTTCTTCTCGAATCGTCTGGAACAGCCGCGAGCTCATCCCCCCGCCCAGCATCGTGTTCAGCAGATAAATTCCATACCGCCGCGGGTCTTCCACGGAAGGTGCCGGAACCCCCACGCACACCTGAACCTGCTCCAGCGACCGCTTGTTCTTCAACGTGATGTGCGGATGCGCCACCGGAGCCGCCGCCGCCCGAGGAACCATCCCACTCGCCGCAGCCAGCCCACCAAACTGCGCCTCCACCTGAGCCACAAACCGCTCATGCTCAATCTGCCCCGCAGCAGAGAACAGCATGTTCGCTGGGATAAACCGCCGCCCATACTCCTCCCGCACCACCCCGCGATCAAAGCTGCCGATCGTCTTCGCTGTCCCCAGGATAGGCCGCCCCAGCGCATCGCCCTTCCAGAATCTCTGCGTAAACAGTTCATGCACCAGGTAGTCCGGGTTGTCCTCATCCATCTTGATCTCTTCCAGAATCACCCCCTGCTCGCGCGCAATATCTTCCTGCGCAAACGTAGGGTGCAGCACCAGATCGCTCAACAGGTCCAGCGCCGGCAACAGGTTCTCGTCCAGGACCTTGATGTTGAAGCAGACCTGTTCCTTGCCCGTAAAGGCATCCAGATTCCCCCCAATCTGGTCGCCCTCCCGCGCCAGCTGCTGCGCACTCCGCCGTTCCGTCCCCTTGAAGACCATATGCTCGACAAAGTGCGAGATCCCGTTCACCCCCGCCGCCTCGTCCCGGGAGCCGGAGTTGATCCAGACCCCCATCGAGACGCTCCGCACATGCTCCATGCGCTCTGTCAGCACCAGCAACCCATTCGGGAGCACCGTCTTGCGAATATTGCGCGCCGGGGTCACACCCGGCAAACCCGTTTCCGTCAGCGTTGCGGCCATGCGTCTCCTTGCCC
>CAXUNW010000324.1:0-2299 GCA_964252505.1 uncultured Acidobacteriaceae bacterium | reverse complement strand
GCAGTGAGGGCGTCGAGCGCCATGGTGTTTGCACGATCGCCGATGGCGTGGAAGCCGAGCTGGAAGCCGGCTGCGGCGCGCTGCGCGGACATTTGATTGAGGGTTTCCTGGTCGAAACGGGGGATACCTGAGTCGCTGGGCTCGTCCGCGTAGGGGGCGGCTAGGGCTGCGGTACGGGAGCCGAGGGAGCCATCCATGAAGCCCTTGAGCATGCCAGTGTGGAGGAGAGGGTCGTCGGCGGGGTGGCTGGCGCGGCGGGTTTTGAGAACTTCGAGAGGAAGGGTGAAGTCGAGCCACTCGGAGACACGGAGATGAAGCTGGCCGGTGTGCTCCATGGATTCGAGGACGAGGAAGTCGTCCCAGCTGGAGAAGTCCTGGACGGAGGTGACCCCATGGCTGAGGGCGTCTGCGATCGCGACATCCAGCGCGCGGCGGCGCTCTTCCGGGGACGGTGGAGGAATCTTGCTGAAGACGAGATTGGTGGCGGCGGTCTCGCGGAGTATGCCGGTGGGCCGGCCGGAGGCGTCATGGTCGATCGCTGCGCCCTGCGGGGTTGCAGTTTGAGCCGTAATGCCGGCGGCCTGGAGGGCGGCGGTATTTGCAACGGCCATGTGGCCATCGGTGCGCCAGAGGACGCAGGGGTGTCCGGCGGTGACGGTATCGAGGTCGCTCCGGGTGGGGAGGGTTTTGGTGGTCCAAAGGGTGTGGTCCCAGCCGCCTCCCTGGAGCCAGGCGCCGGGCTTTCTGGTGGCGGCGTAGGTCTTTATGGTTTGGAGCATGGCGGCGAGAGACGGAGTGTGGTCGAGGTCGATCGAGAGCTTCTGCTGCCCGGCCGAGGCCATGTGGGTGTGGGCGTCGTTGAAGCCGGGCAGGGCGAATGCGCCCTGGAGGTCGATGAGCCGGGTGGCTGGGGCTTTCAGGGCGAGGATCTGGAGATCGGAGCCGACGGCGACGATGCGGCCGTTCGCGATGGCGAGGGCTGTGACGCGGGCGGGGGTGGGAGAGGGGTCGCCTTCGCGGAGGTGAGCTCCGGTGAGGATGTTGCCGTGGAAGAGGATCGTATCGGGTGGCGGGGCGGTGGCGGCGAGGCCGAGGGCAAGCGCGAGGGCGAAGTGGAGGGTCACATGCCGCAGTGTATATGTGTGCCGGGGCGGCGGCTTAGTTGGAGGCCAAGGCCGTTTCGGACCTGGGCGCGGGCTGCTTGATGAGTGCCGCAATGGCGTGCTGGACCTCTGCCGCGAGGGCGGGCGCGGGGTTGGAGGCCAGGAAAAGCCGGAACTCATCGGCAGCTTCCACAGTTCGGTGGGCGATGACGAACGCGTTGGCGCGGAGCAGGAGGGCGTCGTGGATCGATTCCGGGGCGAGCTTGAGGGTGAGGGCGCTGGTGCGGAGGGCTTGCTCGGCGTCATGACGTCCGAGGTAGGCGCGGGTGAGCTCATAGGCTACCTGCCAGGTTCCGGCTTCGGCGCCGTGGATGGCGCTGAGTACGAGGAGAGCGTCATCGAAGCGGTGTTGGCCGTTGTAGATGCTGGCGAGGATGGTTCCGGCGTTAGCGACGTTGGGCTCGATATGCTGAGCGGCGAGGACGTCTGCGAGAGCTTCGTTGAAGCGGCGCAGGCGGATGTAGCGGGAGGCGCGGAGGAGATAGAGGTTGGCGAAGTCGGGTTCGATGGTGAGGGTCCGGTCGAACTCGCGGTTGAAGTCGGCTTCGTGGTTGGCCTGGTCGGCGAGCTTGGCGTTGGCGAAGTGTTCCCATGCCCGAGGCGAGATGCGCAGGGCAGCGAGGGAGATGACGGTGCCGATCTCGGAGAAGGGTGCGGTGCGATGAGTCTGCGCAAGGGCGGGGAGGGTGGAGATGGCCAGGGTAAGGCAGAGGGCCAGGCGGTGGATTTGTTGCATCGGGATGCCTCCCGCGTTGGTTGCGCGTGTGGGATTCATCGGCTTTGGTTGAAGCGGGATGAGGCCGGCGCGGGCCTGCTACGAGGGCTACGGACGGCTTTGGGATGAGGCTTTGCTAATGCGAGGCGAGGGTAGCGAGCAGGATGAGCAGGATGCGGCGGAGCGCGGTCTCGCGGCCGGTGGGGTCGTACCACTCGGCGAGGGTGTGGATCCCGCTGCTGATGCCGCCGGTGCCGATGGCCAAGGCAGGAAGGCCCAGAGAAAGCGGTATGTTGGCATCGGTCGAGCCGATGCGAGGCTCGGTGCGGAGACCGAGGTGACGGTCGACGGCATAGAGGGTGCGGAGCAGAGGTGCGTCGGTCGGGAGAGTTCCGGCGGGGCGCTCTCCGTCGACCTCATC
>CAXUNW010000323.1:0-2319 GCA_964252505.1 uncultured Acidobacteriaceae bacterium | reverse complement strand
GTCCATACCGACACCGTCCGCGAGCCCAACGGCACCGTCAACAAGCGTGACGTCATCCACCACTCCGGCTCCATCGTCGTCCTCGCCGTCGACGAATCCACCAGAAAACGCGATCCCGACGTCATCCTCATCCGCCAGTACCGCCACGCCGCCGGCCAGTATCTCCTCGAGTTGCCCGCCGGCCGCATCGAGCCCGGCGAACGGCCCCTTGCCGCCGCCAAGCGCGAGATGATTGAAGAAACCGGCTTCCGAGCTAAAAAGTGGACCCTCCTCACCCGCTACTTCGCCAGCCCGGGCTTCCTCGGGGAAGCTATGCACATCTTCCTCGCCCAGAACATCGTCCCTGGCCAGGCCCATCCGGAGGCCGACGAGGATATAGAACTCGTCCGCATGCCGCTTTCTGCCGCGATGCGCCTCATCGCCGACAACAAAATACACGACGGAAAGACTCTCATCGGCCTCTCCCTCTTCAGCGCTTCCCGGGCCAAGGCACCCGCTCGCTGACCTGCACCTCCGGTACACGCTGACTTTCACTGCCGCAACAATGCTCCCCTTTCTCGTTGATAATCGTTATTCTTTATGTTGTCCGTACGACAGATACTCGCTGCCCTTCCTCCTACAATTTGCTTGGGTCGGACATGTCCCTCCCCGACGGACGTCTGTGGACGGATCGCAGAACCTCCGGCGAAGTATGTAAGAAGGAGTGACCATGGCGCAGTACAAAGGTGAAGTCAAGTGGTTCAATAACGCAAAAGGATACGGCTTTCTCGGACGCGACGGCGGTGCAGACGTGTTCGTCCACTACAGCTCCATCCAACTCGATGGCTACAAAAGCTTGAAAGAGGGGGATAAGGTAGAGTTCGACGTCATCCAGGGCACCAAGGGACCGCAGGCCGATCAAGTCACTCGTCTCGCCGAAGTCTAGCCTCTTCGCATCACTGCCTTCTTTCTCTTCCGAGACACAATCCCGCTTCTGGCATGCATACTGAAAGTGGCCCTCCAGTCCGGGCCACTTTCTTGTTTTTTAAAGCAGGCTCCGTCTTCCATGGATAACGTCACCATCGCCCGCCTCCTCGATGAAACTGCCGCCTTGCTGGAGATCGATGGCGCCGATCCCTTCCGCGTGCGCTCCTACCGCCGCGCCGCCGAGGCCGTTGAACAGCAGACCAACCAGCTCGCCGCCTTAACCCTCCCGAACGCCGACCCGAAAGCCCTTCTCGCCATCCCTGGCATCGGCAAAGCCATGGCCGGCAACATCCGCGATCTTGTCTCCACGGGCACGATGCCCCTCCGGGAAGAGCTCCTCACCCGCTACCGTCCCACCATGCTCGATCTCCTCCGCCTGCCGGGCATGGGCCCCAAATCGGTCGCCCTCGTCTGGTCCGCCCTTCAGGTCGCCGATATGGACGCCCTCGAAGCCGCCGCCAGGGCCGGCCACCTGAACAAACTGCCCCGCATGGGAGAGAAATTTACCGCCAAGCTCCTCAAGGGCATTGAAGACCATCGCCGCAACTCCGGACGCTTCCGTATCGATCATGCGGCTGACTTCGCCCAGCGCATCGCCACCCTCATCCTCGCCTTTCCGGGCATTGAAACCGTCACCCCAGCCGGAAGCCTCCGTCGTGGTCGGGACACCGTCGGCGACCTCGACCTCCTCGCCACCGGGCCCGCCTGCGAGCCCGAGGTCGTCGCTGCCGCCGTCGAGTATGTTGCCACCCTCCCCCTCATCGACAAACTCCACGCCCGCGGCCAGAACAAGGTCACCTTCACCCTCCGCAACAACCTCCAGGTCGACGTCCGCCTCCTTCCCCGCGCCAGCTACGGAGCCGCACTGCAGTACTTCACCGGCTCCAAGACTCACAACGTAGCCCTCCGCCAGCGCGCCATCAAACGCGGACTCACCCTCTCCGAGTACGCCCTCCTCCGGCTTGAAGACAACGTCATCGTAGCCGCTGCCACCGAGGCCGACATCTACAACGCCCTCGACCTCGCCTTCATCCCCCCTGAACTCCGCGAAAACTGCGGCGAGCTCGAGGCCGCCGCCAACTCCTTCCAGATCTCCGCCGCTGGCACCGAAGCGGAACGGTCCACAGTCGGCCTCCAAGCCGCCCTCGCGGATGGTCCTCCTCAGGATGCCCCACCCGTACCGGTGGCCGCGTTGCCGGTAAAGGTGGAGATGGCTCGTACCTCGACCCGGCCCCTACCGGCCGCCCCGATCGAATCCACACCGGGCCCCATCCTCCCCCACCTCATCACCCTCGCCGCCATCCACGGCGACGTCCACATGCACACATCCGAGACCGACGGAGCCTGCACCAT
>CAXUNW010000322.1:0-2323 GCA_964252505.1 uncultured Acidobacteriaceae bacterium | reverse complement strand
ATCCCCATCCGGTCCAGCGCCCCCGCCACCATCCGCCACGCCGTGTTGCGCGCATCGCACGGCACCCGCGGATGCGTCGCCGTCAACGTCAGCCGCGTCTCCGCCGCACGCCGCGCCGATACAGTCACATGGTCGTGCAGCGCCAGCGTCTGGTAAAGCGTAACCAGCCCGTGAAACCCGTCCGGCCGCGGCGGCCCGATCGCCAGCCCCAGGTTGATCTTCGCGTGCGAGCGCAGCCGCGTCCCCATCGGCGCCGTCCTCAGCGTCCAGACCCCACGGCGTCTTGGTAAGCAGCCTTCGCGATCTTCGCGATCAACGCATCCCGCTCCGCCTCGCCATCGGTCGAGTTCGTCAAAAACACCGCAATCGCCAGAAACCGCCCGTCCGGAAGCGTCACCAGGGCAATATCGTTCGTCGCATACGTCACCCCAAGCACCGTATCCGAGGTGCCGCTCTTATGCCGCACCACCATCCCCGCCGGAACCCCTGCCTTGATCCGCCCTGCCATCCGCGACGCCTCCATCCATCCGAACAGCGCCTGCGTGTCCGCCGCGTTCAGCGGCGAACTCCCCGCCAGCCGCAGCAACAACGCCACCGCCGCGCGCGGAGAGATCCAGTTGCGAAACTGCAGCTGCTGGTCCGCGTGCAGACCCTTCTCCCCGTCCATCAGGTGGAAATCTTTGAGGCCAAGCGACTCCATATACGCCTGCACCACCTGCGGCCCACCCATCAGCCGCAGCAGAATGTCCGCCGCCACATTGTCCGAAAGTGAAACCGTCCCCTGCAGCAGCTCTCGCAGCGGCACATCCACGTTCGCCTCCGGATGCGCCGTCTGCAGCGGGCTGTATACCGTCGGCAGTATGCGGTCCGAGGGCAGGAAACGCACCGGCTGGTCAAGCGTAAACCGCCCCTGCTCCACCGCGTGCAGCACGGCGATCGCCAGCGGCAGCTTGAAGACCGACTGCATCGGCGGATGCCCATCCGCATTCACATCGCAGTCGATCATCCCGCTCGAGAGCCCGCACGCCGCGGAAACCGTCGCATCCGCATCCCGCGCCACCCCCATCACCGTCTCTTTCAGCGTTGTAGCACCTTGTGCCGGCATCCCTGCGGACGTGCACACCAAGACGAGCAGAAGAAGAAACGATCGCATCTGCTAAGGATAAATGAGCCAGCCACAGGCCATCGCATCCTGCATCCGCTCCCAGGCCGCCGCAGGAGCAAGCATCGCGACCTGCCGGCATCCTCCCGCCGATGCGCGAGCGCACCCCGCTACCAAAAGACGCACCTCGTCCGGCCAGGTCTCCGCTACCCTGCGCCTAATACTCCCGCGGATACATCCGCGACATCCGGTCGTGCCATCCCAGCCGGTCATCGTCCAGGCAGGCCCACACCAGGCCCAGCCCCAGCGGACAGGCCGCCAGCAGCTTTGAGAACACCCTCCGCCGCATCGCTGACCGCGCCGGGTTCTCATCCGCGAACGTGCACAGCCCCAACCGCGCATACCGCATCCCGGGCGTCGCCTCGCCCAGCGTAAAGAACAGCATCTGGTACGTCAGGTAAAGGCATCCCAGCAATACCGCGGAGGCGACCCCTGCAAGCGCAAGACCCGGCAGAGCCTCCGTCTCGTACACAAACACCGTAGCAAACATCACATACGCCATGCCGATCAGGCATCCATCCACCAGCGCCGCCATCACCCGCCGCGAGATCGCCGCCGTCTCCGGCCGCTGCGCCATGGCATACTGCGCCTCCTCCGCGGTCTCCTCAGGCGTCGCCTTCGCCAGCGCATCCAGCCAGATCGACGACCACTCCGGAGCCGCCGGCTCCAGCGCCACCTCCGTCTGCACCGCCTCCACCTCAAAGATCCTCAGCTGCGAGTCCGACGCATCCGCATCCTCCCGCAGAGGCCCCTCCGCATACCGTGGGCGCGCCCGCCGCGCCGCTACCAGCTGCCGCGGGAACTCCAGCAGATTGCCCGGGATTGCCACGCTCGTCCGCTCCAGGTCCTCCATCGGCGATTGGCGGTAAGCAATCTCCTCATCCAGCAGCCGCCGCTCCTCCTCCGTCAGCCCTTCCGTATCGGCCCGCCCCAGCCGCACCGTCTCTGCCGCCGCCCGCCGTGCCAGAGCCGCCGCCTGCTCAGCGGCCTCCCGTGCGCTCCGCCCCGCATCCTCATACAGCCGCACCGTCAGCCCGCCCGCCGTACTCCTCGCCGCGGGCTCCTCAACCCGCCCGTCCTCAACCCGCGAACTCGGTTCCCCCCAACAGGCTGCCGAGTCACCCTCAATCGCCTCAGCCTCCTCGGCCATCTGCTCAGTCA
>CAXUNW010000321.1:0-2327 GCA_964252505.1 uncultured Acidobacteriaceae bacterium | reverse complement strand
CCTCTCGCCCACCGCCTCCGTCACCCTGGTCGGCGAGCAGGTCACCCTCCCCACCGCCGCCATCAACGACGACCGCCTCCACCGCTTCGGCGTCCATGTGGACGACGGTCAGGGCCACTCCCCCGAGGTCCGCTTCCTGCTCTTCAAAAAACCCGACGGCACCATCGTCTCCGTCGCCGACGCCTGCGCCATCTGCGGTCCCGTCGGCTTCTACATCGGCAGCCAGGGCATCACCTGCAAGATGTGCGCCAGCCCCCTCAACGCCGCCTCCATGGGCCAGCCCGGCGGCTGCAACCCCATCCCCCTAAAATCCACCGTAAGCAATGGAACCCTCACCATCGCCGCCGCCGACCTACGCACCATGGCCCCGGTCTTCAGCAGGTAATGCGCGCCCATAACCACACCCTCGGGTGCTCCCCTTGCATAAGGGCACGGCTTCACAGGCTGAGGAAAAGCCCCCTCTCGTTAAGGGCACGGCTTCAGCCGTGCCGAACCCGCAAGGAACCGGACGCGGCTTTAGCCGCTGAGGTGCGCCCTTCCCCTCAGCCAATACGGTTTCACCGCTCCTCGGCGACCAAATCATTGCAGAGCGTCCGCTAAGATGTTCTTCCGTCTCCTTCTAGAATCGTTTATCCGCCAGCGCCGCCGCAAAGCCCTCGCCGGCGTGGCCATCCTCCTCGGCACCACCGCCGTCACCGCCATGCTCGCCCTCGCCACCACCATCGGCGACCGCATCCACCGCGAACTCGCCGTCTACGGCGCCAACATCATCGTCACCCCCGCCGCCAGCGCCCTCGAAGTCAAGGTTAACGGCGTCAACATCAAGCCCGCCAGCGGAGGAACCTACCTGAAAGAGTCGGACCTCGACAAGCTCAAGACCATCTTCTGGGCGAACAACATCACAGGCGTTAGCCCCGAACTCTCAATGCCGCTTTATGTAGAACACGAGTGGAATCACCACCCCGTAGAAGCTGTCTTCACGGGCCTATGGTTTGACCGGAAGTTCGGCAGCATCGCCACAGGGGCTCCGTCCCTGCATCCCCTGTGGAAGCTGAGTGGAAGTTGGCCTCGACCCATGAATCCGAACGTGATCAACGATGCGAGCGACGCGGTCGTCGGCGGCAACCTTGCTCGACAGCTCAACCTCAAAATCGGCGACACCCTCTACTATCATTCCTCCCGCGAACGTTTCACCTCCGATTCTCAAACACTCGGCTACCTCGAGCGCGTCGTCATCAAAGGCATCGTTAATACAGGTGACGTGTTCGATAACAGGGTGCTCCTGCCACTTCACGACGCGCAGGTACAGTTTCCCCACGCCAATCACCTCATGTTAGGCACGCTCATCGGAAACGCAGATGGAATGTCGGTTAGGCCCACAGACGCATCCCCGCCGCTTCCTTCGCTCATGCCGACCGGCGACTTCATCGACCGCGTAGAAATCGCAGCCCGCACCAAACCCGAAGACGCCTTCGCCCGCAAGGACCCCGACACCCTCACCCCCAAGCTCCGCGAAATCTGGTACTGCCGCCCCTACGCCAACTCCATCGCCTACCAGATCCGCGAAGCCATCCCCGGCGCGCAGGCCGAGCAGGTCCGCCAAATCGAGCAGAGCGAAGGCACCATCCTCAATAAGATCGGCGGCCTCATGTGGCTCATCAGCGGAGCCGCCCTCCTCGCCGCGGGCTTCGCCGTCAGCGCCGCCATGGCCACCGCCGTCCTCGAGCGCCGCGGCGAAATAGGCCTCATGCGCTCGCTCGGCGCCGGCAAAGGCCGGGTCGCCCTGCTCTTCTACGCCGAAACCGGCCTCCTCGCCCTCGCCGCCGGAACCCTCGGCTACCTCGCCGGCTCCGCCCTCGCCGCTTGGCTCGGGGCCCGCATCTTCGACACCGCCGCAGCAACCCACACCCCCATCTTCAACCCGGTCCTGCTCCCCGTCACCGTCGGCCTCGGCCTGCTGGTAGCCCTCGCCGGAAGCACCCCGTCCATCCGCGCCGCGCTCCGAACGAGCCCCTCCGCCATCCTCCGCGAGGACGGCTGATGCCCGCGCCCAGCCCCCGCGTCGGCCTCACCATGGCCCGCATGCTGCGCCGCTCGCTCCTGCATCGCCGCGCCCGCTCCGTCTCCGCACTCGTCGCCCTCACCGTCTCCGCCGCCGTCACCACCGCCCTGCTTACCCTCTACGCCGACCTTGACAGCAAGCTCCACCACGAGTTCCGCACCTTCGGGGCCAACGTCCTCATCACCGCCGCACCTTCCGGCTCAGCCGCCCCCGCGGGCCCCCCGCCAACCGACACGGTCACCCCCGAAAGCCTCCCCACCCACGC
>CAXUNW010000320.1:0-2333 GCA_964252505.1 uncultured Acidobacteriaceae bacterium | reverse complement strand
GCTCAAAGATCCCAAACCAGACGACGGCAAAACTCCAGCCCGCAAGGCGCCCGCCAAAAAGAAGTCCTGAGCCATCGATTTTTCACCGTTCCGGGTTATGCTTCATTCGCAGCGGACGAACGTGGCATCATGTTCACGCGGTATCAAAGTTCGCCACCATCGCGCACCTCGGCCACCAGCCAGACACCGGCCCCACGCAACCACATTTTCTAGAAGCCTAGAGGAGTAAAACGATCCAATGAGCACAGCCACCCCGGAACTTGAACAGCTCGCTATCAACACGCTCCGCTTCCTCGCCGTCGACGCCGTCGAATCGGCAAAGTCCGGACATCCCGGCGCCCCACTCGCCTGCGCGCCCATCGCGTACCTCCTCTACCACAAGCTTATGAAGTACAACCCGAGCGATCCGCTCTGGTCTGATCGTGACCGCTTCATCCTGTCGAACGGCCACGCCTCCGCCCTCCTCTACGGCGTCCTCCACCTCGCCGGCTACGACCTTCCGCTTGAGCAACTGGGCAAGTTCCGCCAGTGGGGCTCCCACACCCCCGGGCATCCCGAGTACGGCGAAACCCCCGGGGTCGAGGTCACCACCGGACCCCTCGGCCAGGGCATCGCCGAAGCCGTCGGCCTCGCCATCGCCGAAAAACATCTCGCCGCGGTCTACAACCACGAGGACCACACCCCCGTCGACCACTACACCTACGTCCTCTGCGGCGACGGCTGCCTCATGGAAGGCATCTCCCACGAGTCCTGCTCGCTCGCCGGAACCCTCGGCCTCGGCAAGCTCATCCTTCTCTACGACGATAACCTCATCTCCCTCGACGGCCCCACCGAGCTCTCCTATACCGAGGACGTCACCAAACGCTTTCAGGCTTATGACTGGCACGTCCAGTGGGTCCCCGACGGCAACGATCTCGTCGCCATTGAGGCCGCCATCCTCGCCGCCAAAGAAGTCAAGGACAAACCCTCCCTCATCCGCGTCCGCACCGTCATCGGATACGGCAGCCCCAAGGCCGGCACCAACAAGGTCCACGGCGAGGCTCTCGGCCCCGACGCCACCAAGGCCACCAAGCGCAACCTCGGCTTCCCCGAGGACAAAAACTTCTACATCCCCGAAGAAGCCGGCGTCCACTGGCTTGAAGCCAAAGCCAAAGGAGCCAATGCCCAGGCCGAGTGGGACGAGAAGTTCGAAGCCTACAAAAAAGCTTACCCGGAGCTCGCCACGCAGTACTCCCGCACCACCAGCATGAAGCTCGCCGAGGGCTGGGAGAAGTCCATCCCGGTCTTCCCGACCGATAAGCCCGTCGCCACGCGCAACGCCGGCCAGGTCGTCATGAACGCCATCGCCAAGGTCGTCCCCGAGCTCTTCGGTGGAGCCGCCGACCTCACCAGCTCCACCAAAACCATCTTCAAGGACTCTCCCAGCTTCCACGTCGACCCCGTCGGCCGCAACGTCTTCTTCGGCGTCCGCGAGTTCGGCATGATGGCCGCCGTCAACGGGATGTCCGCCCACGGCGGCATCATCCCCTTCGGCAGCACCTTCTTCACCTTCTCCGACTACTGCCGCTCCGCCCTCCGCATGGGCGCGCTCCAGTCCTCCCACGCCCTTTACATCTTCACCCACGACTCCATCGGTCTCGGCGAGGACGGCCCCACCCACCAGCCCATCGAGCAGTTGATGAGCCTCCGCGCCATCCCCCAGCTCACAGACTTCCGCCCCGCCGACGCCAACGAGACCGCCGCCTGCTGGCGTCTTGCCCTCGAGCGCCACTCCGCCTCCTTCATGGCCCTCTCCCGTCAGGACCTCCCCGTCCTCGACGCCGAAAAGTACAAGGTCTTCGAAGGAACCAGCAAAGGCGCTTACATCCTCGAGCAGGGTAAGGACATCGTCCTTGTCGCCACCGGCTCCGAGGTCGCCATGATCATCAAGGCGGCCGCCGACCTCAAGGGCGAGGGCATCGAAGCCACCGTCGTCTCCATGCCCAGCTTCAAGATCTTCGAAGAGCAAAGCGACGAATACAAAGCCTCCATCTTCCCTCTCGGCAAGCCGGCCATCTCGCTTGAGGCTGGTGCCACCATGGGCTGGTGGAAATACGTCGGCCGCGAAGGCATCGCGCTTGGTCTTGACCGCTTCGGAGCCTCCGCCCCCGCTCCTCTCGTGCAGGATAAGCTCGGCATCTCCGCCGCCGCCGTCGTCGAAGCCGCCAAGAAACTCCTCAAAAAATAGGCCCGCCACGCGGAGGATGGCTCGCCCATCCTCCGCACCGGAGATGCACATGGTTCCAGAAGAAAAGGAGATGATCCGCCCCCTCGCCCAGACCCCACCCAGGGAC
>CAXUNW010000319.1:0-2351 GCA_964252505.1 uncultured Acidobacteriaceae bacterium | reverse complement strand
TCACCTTCGCCACCGCATCGTTCGCCGCCGCCATCGCAAAGCGTTCCGTGATGGCCTTGACCCCATGCCGCGCCGCCACATCCAGCATCTCGTGCAGATCGCGGGGGCTTCCTGTCGGGCTGCCGGAGATCGCTTTTTGCCCGCCGATGAGCGAGAACCCGCCAATCTGCATCGCGGAGGGCGCCACCCCCACCACGCATAAGGTCCCCTTCGGGCGCAGTGCGTTCACCAGCCCCGACCAGTCCTGGTCCGCGCTCACCGTAGAAAGCAGAAAGTCGAAGCATCCCGTGAGCTTCTTCAGCGCTCCCGTGTCCCGCGTATTCACAAAGTGGTGCGCCCCCAGGCTCCTCGCTTCGGCTTCTTTATCCTTCGAGGTGGAAAACGCCGTCACCTCCGCACCGAAGGCCCGCGCAAACTGCAGCCCCATATGTCCCAACCCGCCGATTCCAATGACGCCCACGCGCGAGGAGGGCCGCACCCCATGGTTCCGCAGCGGGCTGTACACCGTGATGCCTCCGCACAGCAAAGGTGCCACATTCTCGCTCTCCAACACCTCCGGAACCGGGATCGCAAACCGGCTGTTCACCCGGATGCTGTCCGCATACCCGCCATTGCGGCCAATGCACGTGGGCTGGCTCTTCGCGCACAGGTGCTCGTCGCCCTGCCGGCACCACTCGCAGATGCCGCAGCTATCCGCCTGCCAACCTATCCCGACGCGCTCGCCGAGCACCCGGTCCCGCACCTCCGCGCCCACCGCCGTCACCTTGCCGACGATCTCATGCCCTGGAATAAACGGGTATTTGCTAAGACCCCAATCGTTATCGATCAGATGAACGTCGCTATGGCACACCCCGCAGTGCGAGATGCGGACCTGCACCTCGTTCGGCTTCAGTTCGCCGGCGTCGTACTTGTACGGCAGCAGATGTGCACCGGCGGCATGGACCGCCAGCCCGTTGATTTCATTCATGTAGATCTCTAATCCTTTATGTGCGCCTCAGCTCAGGTCCAACGCAACTCACTCGATGCTACATCAGCCCGCCGAGGATTCGCCGTTTGTTCGTATGTTTTCGCGTCTCTCAGCGCCCGCGCAATCCAAGTGCACGGCACCCCTTTGGTCGTCCACGGTCGGCCCATCGGTCTCACGCGATTCTGCGTGCGCCCAAGTTTCCATAGCCAGACGTATCTCTTTGCCACGGCTTGGAATCGCGTTCTGCGGCGCTTCTATCGAACCATCAGCGTCAGCACCTTCGATCCCGTGAGCGCTTCGGCCACGTCGGCCGATGCAGCCTCCACCGCGCTCTCCCCCGTCAGCCGCATCTCCTGCCCATCCTTCAGCGGCTCCAGCACGTTGGCCATCGACAGCGGAACCCCCGACATGGTCCCGGACGGCAGCACCGCTTGCGCCGTCCGCTCCAGCACCGTCAGGTACACCCGATCGTTGGCGTGCTCCCGGTTCATCTGCGCCACCGTATCCGCCAGTCCCAGCGGGTGCTGTCCCACTATCCCGGCCGCCGGCTGCAGCAATCGGTCCAGGGTCGCCCCATCGCTCACCATCACCCGCAGCGGTCCCGCGCCGGTGCCCGCGGGAACCGTCATCCGCAGCCGCACCACGCGCGCCTCCGCATGGTACCCCCGCACCGTTGCCTCCACCTCCACCTGCTCGCCGGCACGTGCCTCCAGCGTGCCGAGCCGCGCCGTTTCGATCACCGCCGTCCGCCGCACCGGCGCCGCCTCCACCCGCAGCTTCAATCCCATGATCACCGGCTGCTCAACCGCGTTCTGATACACCTGCGCGAATCGCTGTCCCACAAACAGCGCCGCGTTGATCGCCGCCGGGTTGAACTCGTTCTGCGCCATCTCTCCCTCCATCCGCACCGGAGCCAGCGCCTTCCCGTCCACCCCGGCCACCGTCATCTCTCCCGTCAGCCGATAGCTGATCTCCGCCGCCGAACTGTTAGTCCCCTGCAACGCCTGATACACCGAGACCAGCATCGTTGATGGCGTCAACTGCCGGTTGTCCAGCACCTCAAACCGCAGCGTCCTGGTCCTTATCTCACCGCTGCCTTGGGCGTTCCGGGTGTCCTCTCCCGCGGCGATCAGCGTCTCGCGGTGGTCGCCGCCGACGCCCTTACCCCCGATCTCGGCTTCGCCCGGCTTGCCGATTGCTAATACCTGATCCGCCATCCCCGGCCCCTCCTGCAGCCTGGACCCTGCACCCTGCACCCTTACCTCCACCACCACCGGAATCATTCTTGCCTTGGCCCCGAAACGCCCCAGGATCGCCGAAGCCCGGTCCTCCGTAAACGCCCCCCCCGTCTCCGTCGCGTTCACAATCTTGAAGGCGTTCAGCG
>CAXUNW010000318.1:0-2375 GCA_964252505.1 uncultured Acidobacteriaceae bacterium | reverse complement strand
GCGATGGAGTATGCGAAGGCTCTGCCCACGCAGGCGGGGGATGGGGGGCACGCGGCGGAGTTGCAGCGGCAGAAGGAGAAGAACCAGGTGCTGCTGAGCTCTACCGGTAAGGAGAACCCGTTCAAGATATGGCGGGAGCTGGGCGAGACGATGACCAAGCATGCGACGATCATTCGCTATAACGCGGGGCTGGATGAGGCGGACGCGAAGATTGTCGAGCTGCTGGAGCGGTATAAGTGCATCAATCTTTCGGATAAGAGCCAGTGGGCGAATACGAGTTTTGCGTTTACGCGGCAGTGGGAGAACATGCGGGAGGGGGGCAGGGGGAGCGGGCAGGGGGCGCGGCTAAGAGATGAATCGCGGGGGGCGCACTACAAGCCGGATTTTCCGGAGCGGAACGATGCGGAGTTTCTGAAGACAACCAAGGCGACGATGAAGGATGGGGCGCCGGCGTTTGAGTTTGAGGATGTGGATGTGAGCCATATTGTGCCGCGGGCGCGGAACTACGCGGCGAGTGCGTAGGGGAGAAGACTTGTGATGTCGTATGCGTCGAAGGTACGCGTTTGTCTCTTGTTCTCAGGCTTGCTGGTGAGCTATGCGGGCTCACTTGGGCAGGAGGCGCATCCGCTTCCTGTCAATCCGCCTACTCATCCTGACTCGCTGATTGCCGCGACGGAACGCAAACCGGCACCCGACTTTAAGCTGACGGATAGCGACGGGCGGGCGCTCCAGCTTTCCAAGCTGAAGGGCAAGGTGGTTCTTCTGAACTTCTGGGCGACGTGGTGCGGCGGGTGCAAGTACGAGATGCCATGGTTTTCGCAGTTCGACGAACGATATCGTGCAGGTGGACTTCAGGTCGTCGGCGTTTCGATGGATGAGAAGAGCGAGGCGATGAAGCGTTACCTCGTCGAAAAGCATATCCCGTATCCTTCCGTGCTGGGGAACGACGATCTTGGGAAGATGTTTTCGCTGGGGGAGATGCCGCTTTCGCTGCTCATCGACAGACAGGGTCGTATCGCGGTCTCGCACTCTGGCGTTGTAGACCGGACAGATTTTGAGAAGCATATTCAGCAGCTGTTGCGGTCGTAGACGAAGCTAAAGCTTTTGATTACGAAGGAAATGTTAATGCTCAGGCTTTTATGGTTTGCGGTCGCGTGTTGCACGATTGCTCTTAGTGCACAAAGCTCTGCGCGTTCCGCGTTGACGGAAGATCGGGCTCACCGCGATGTCGCCATACACTGGCCGAAGGAGTTCGATCCCAGTGTCGCCCCGGTGTTCAGCCATAACGAGATGTTGATGCATACGGATTGCCATCACGCTTTTATGCGACTGGCCGACGCGGCGGAATGGCCCAACTGGCTCGTGATCGTCAAGGACGTTGCCGTGGAGACGCCGGGGCCGGTTCGGCAGGGAAGCCTGCTGCGCTTGAAGATCTTCAATAGTCCGATTCAGTCGCGCATCGTCGAGTTCGTGCCGGACGAGCGGATAAGCTGGATTCCCTTTGGAGCGGACGAGAGCGAGACACGCCACGGCCACTTCCATACCTGGCGCTTTATTGCAGAACCGAACGGCTGCCGAGTTGTGACGGAAGAGACGGGCATCGGGCCCGGGGATATCAAAGACCCTGCCGGCGGCAGCCACCTTATGCACAAGGCACACGAGTTGTGGCTCGCGTCGCTCAAGTGGACTTCAGAACCGTAATTTCGTTAGAGGTAAATCATCATGGCCACCGCACCGCTTGCTATACCCACTGAAAAAGCTGCATCCTCCCGCACGATCAAGGTTGAGATCAAGCGGCAGGCTACGCCGGACGAAGCCGCGCGGACTGAGACGTTCGAGATTCCGTATCGGCCGAATATGAACATCACTTCCCTGCTGGGGGAGATTGCGATGAATCCCACGACGGTGAGCGGGCAGGCGACGACGCCGATCAGCTATGACGCGAACTGCCTGGAGGAGATCTGCGGGTCGTGCGCGATGCTGATCAACGGGAAGGCGCGGATGGCTTGCTCGGCGCTGGTCGATAAGCTGGAGCAGCCGATCCGGCTGGCGCCGCTGTCTAAGTTTCCCGTGGTGCGGGACCTGGCGGTCGACCGATCGGTGCTGTTCGAGAATTTGAAGCGGGTGAAGGCGTGGGTGCCGGTGGATGGGACGTATGACCTGGGCGCGGGCCCGCGGCAGTTTCCACAGTTGCAGGAGGAGTTGTATCCGCTGTCGAACTGCATCTCGTGCACGATCTGCATGGAGGTTTGCCCACAGTTCAACGATGCGACGGGGTTTGTGGGCGCGGCGACGATTGCCCAGGTGAAGCTGTTCAACAACAACCCGACGGGGAAGGTGCTGAAGGAGGAACGGTTGCGGGCGCTGGCGGGGGA
>CAXUNW010000317.1:0-2398 GCA_964252505.1 uncultured Acidobacteriaceae bacterium | reverse complement strand
CGCGGGCGGCGGCGGCGGCCTGACGAAGCTGGGTGGTGGTGCGGGGGATTTCGACGTCCTTCAGGCGGGGAGAGACGGCGAGGGCGGTCTCGGAGGCGGCAAGCTGGGCGAGGGACTGAGTGTCGGCCTCGATGGCGGCGGCGTAGGCCTCCAGAAAGGCCGCAAGCTTCTCGGCGGGGGCCTGGCGGAGGAGGACCGCAGCCCGGGCGGCGGCGGTGAGAGCAGCGTCAAGGTCGGGCCAGGCGCTGATGGGGTACTCGGCCCGGTGGGCCTCTCCGGTCGCGGGGTTTTCGGCGTGGAAGGTTCCGGCGATGGTCGCTTGACGCCATTCTCCGGCGATCCAGATGGGTTCTACGGACATGGCCTTCTCTCTTCCTGGAGCGGTTGTTCTGAAATGGGGGGGCACCCCCCTTATTCTTTGCGTGTAAGTTTATTGTTTGCATAGACTTACGGCTAACTGCCAGCGGTAAATATAACAAACGAAATGAGTTACGCCTAAAGTCGTCCAACGATTGCACTTACGGGTAAGCGAAGGTCTGGGCGACGAGCGCTCGTCCATATTTCAGCTTGCAGGCTCTATTCTAACGAATTGGAGATAACTACTACGCCACGTGTATGTCTTTTCACATGAACAAGTTAGGGGCTGAGGGGGGTTGACACGACTTTTTCCCGGGACAAGGCGATGCTACCGCATGCCTACGCAGGATGGCGCGACTGTAAAAGGTGTAGCGAGCGCCAGGCTTTGAGGTAGAGTGGTGGGCGATTCGAGATTGCCGCGGGGCGACGGGTTTTGCCGCAGCCGCGGGTTCAGGAGTTGTCATGTCATCAGTCCGTGTTCTCGTGGGAACCCGCAAGGGGGCGTTTCTGCTTAGCTCCGATGAAGCGAGGAAGAGTTGGCAGGTTGCGGGACCGCATTTTGCGGGGTGGGAGATCTACCACATGAAGGCGTCGCCGGTGGATCCGAATCGGGTGTACGCGGCGCAGTCGAGCGCGTGGTTTGGCCAGCTGATCCAACGCTCGGACGACGGCGGGGCGAGCTGGACGCCTGTGGGGAACCACTTTCCATATGATGGGGTGGCGGGGACGCACCAGTGGTATGACGGGACGGCGCACCCCTGGGAGTTCAAGCGGGTGTGGCATCTGGAGCCTTCGTTGACCGAGGTGGATGTGGTGTATGCGGGCGTGGAGGATGCCGCGTTATTTCGCTCGGGCGACGGCGGGGCGACGTGGCAGGAGATGTCGGGACTACGTCGGCACGCGACCGGAGCGGCGTGGCAGCCGGGCGCGGGGGGCATGTGCCTGCACACGATTGTGCAGCATGCGACGGATCCGGCGCGGATGGTGATTGCGATTTCGGCGGCGGGGGCCTTTCGGACTGACGATGGGGGGGCGACGTGGAGGCCGATCAACAAGGGTCTGCGCTCGCTCCACATTCCCGATCCGACGGCGGAGGTGGGGCACTGTGTGCATCACATTGCGGCGAATCCGGCGCGGCCGGAGACTCTGTTTATGCAAAAGCACTGGGACGTGATGCGGTCCGATGACGGAGGAGCGCAGTGGCAGGAGATCTCCGGAGATCTTCCGACGGACTTCGGGTTTGCCATCGACGTGCATGCGCATGAGCCGGAGACGCTGTATGTGGTTCCGATCAAGAGCGACTCGGAGCACTTTCCGCTGGACGGCCAGTTGCGGGTGTACCGGAGCCGGACGGGCGGCGAGCAGTGGGAGGCGCTGACGAAGGGGCTGCCGCAGAAGGATTGCTATGTGAATGTGTTGCGGGATGCGATGGCGGTGGACCAACTTGCGTCGTGCGGGGTCTACTTTGGGACAACGGGCGGGCAGGTGTATGTTTCGCCAGACTCCGGGGATAGCTGGACGGCGATCGTTCGGGATCTTCCTCCGGTTCTGTCTGTGGAGGTGCAGACGCTGCCGTGAGGATACGGGTGGAGCTGCCGTACCATCTTCGGACGCTTGCGGGGGTGAGTGGGGAGGTGCACGTGACGGTGGACGAGCCGGCGACGCTGCGCGGGGTGCTGGATGCGGTGGAGGCGCGGTATCCGATGCTGCGGGGAACGATTCGGGAGTACGAAACACGGCAGCGGCGGGGGTTCTTGCGGGTTTTTGCGGGTGGAGAGGGCATGTCATACCGGCCGATGGACGAGGCGCTGCCGGCGTGTGTGGCCGCAGGGACTGAGCCGCTGATCGTTCTGGGAGCGGTTGCAGGCGGTTGCGGTCCGGGCTTGAGCTAAAAGGGGCGGGAGATGGCCGTGTGGCGGATGCGATGGCGGAGAGCCTGGGCCGCACGGAGGGCCTTGTTGATGAGGCGGTTGGCACGGTGGATGGGGACTGCAATGGCCATGGGAGGGACGGCGACGAGATAGACGAAGAGCCAGAAGCG
>CAXUNW010000316.1:0-2438 GCA_964252505.1 uncultured Acidobacteriaceae bacterium | reverse complement strand
CTTGGGGGCGCTGCCGGCCGGGAAGTACTCATCGGGCTTGTCCGCGATGGCGGCCTTCATGAACTCCATCCACATAGGGAGCGCTGCCTTTGCGCCGGTCTCCTTTTCCCCGAGGGACTGGCGATCGTCAAAGCCGATCCAGGTACCGCAGGTGACGGACGGGGAGAAGCCGATGAACCAGGCGTCGGTGTAGTCGTTGGTGGTTCCGGTTTTGCCGCCGAGGGGATGCTTCAGGGATGAGGCTACGGCGGCGGTTCCATGTTGAACGACGCCCTGGAGCAAGGTCATCATGGTGCGGGCAGTCTCGACCGAGACGACCTCTCTCACGACGGGAAGCTTATCTTCGAGCGGCTGGCCATCCGCCTGGACGACCTTGCGGATGTAGTGGGGCTCGATGCGGATGCCGTCGTTGGGGAAGACGGTGTAGGCGCCGACCTGCTCGGCGAGAGTGATGTCCGCGGAGCCGATGGCGATGGGCAGAAAAGCGGGGATGTTACTGGTGATGCCGAAGCGGTGAGCGACCTCGATAACCTTGGCGATGCCGACGCGGGCGGCGAGTTTAAGCGCGGGGATGTTGCGAGACTCCTCGAAGGCGGCGAGGAGACTCATGGTGCCTTTGTAGTCGGGCTCATAGTTGTGTGGGGTATACCAGCCGCTGGGCGTGGGAAAGCTGACGGGGGCGTCGACGATGGTGTCGGTTGGCTTGGCCCCGGCTTCGACGGCGGCGGTGTAGACATAGGGCTTGAAGGACGAGCCGACCTGCCGCTGGGCCTGGGTGGCGCGGTTGAACTGCGAGAGTGCGAAGTCGCGGCCGCCGACCATCGCGAGGACCTCGCCGTTGGAGTTGTCGATGGCCATCATGGAGGCCTGGGCTCCGCTATCCTGCTCAAGGCCGACGTGGACGGTGCCGTCGGGGTTGATGCCGAGGACCTTGACGTAGGCGATGTCTCCGGTGCGCAGGAAGGAGTCGGCGGTGACATGCTGAGACCATCGCCAGTCTTCCGGGAGGAGGATGGCGGGCTTTGGGCCAAGCTTAAGGGTGACGCGGGTGGGGGTGACCTGGACGACGAGGGCGTGAAAGAAGCTGCCGGGGAGCACGGTCTGGCTCCAGTCCGGGTGGCGATAGGTGCGGAGGTCGACGCCCTGCAGGACTACGTTCTGGAGGCTCCCCTTCCAGCCGTGGCGGCGCTCGTAGGTGGCCGCGCCCTCCAGGACAGCGCGATTGGCGACGACCTGAAGATCGAGGTTGAGGGTGGTCATGACGCGAAGGCCGGCGCCGTGGACGAGGTCGGCACCATACTCTTTCTCAAGCTGGCGGCGAACCTCCTCGATGAAGTACGGGGCGATGCTGTTGTTGGGGGTCTCGATGTGCAGGCCAAGGGGAGAGCTTTTGGCGGTGTTGGCTTCATCGAGCGTGATTTTGCCATCCTGGAGCATTTCGTTGAGGACGAGGTTGCGGCGTTTGAGGGCTCGCTCGGGATACTTGAGCGGGGAGTAGTACTCGGGTCCCTTGGGGAGGGCGGCGAGGAGGGCGGACTCCTGGAGGTTGAGGTCGCGAACGTGTTTGGAGAAGTAGAAGTTGGCGCCGGACTCAAAGCCATAGGTGCCGTGGCCGAGATAGATCTGGTTGGCGTAGAGCTCGAAGATCTGCTGCTTGGTGAAGCGGCGCTCAATCTGGACGGAGAGGAAGATCTCCTGGAACTTGCGGCCATAGGTCTTCTGGGCCGAGAGGAAGAGGTTGCGGGCGAGTTGCATGGTGATGGTGGAGGCACCCTGGGAGCGTCCGCTGGAGTGGAGATCCTTGTAAGCGGCGCCGACGGCGCGGACGAGGTTGACACCCCAGTTGCGCTCGAAGCTCTTATCCTCGATGGAAATGATGGCCTCGCGGAGGGAGGCTGGGAAGTCGGTGTAGCGGACGACGACGCGTCGCTCCAGGGCGAAGGAGCCAATGAGGCGGCCTTTGATGTCGAGGAGTTCGGTGGTGGTGTTGGGGCGGTAGCGGACCAGGTCGTCCATCTGAGGCAGATCGACGGAGTAGACGAAGGAGAGGCCGGCCATGATGCCGACCAGGGCGGAGGCTCCAAGGAGGCCGACGAAGCCGGCGCGGCGGGCGATGCGGCGGCTGCGGAACTGAGGGCCGTAGAAGCTGAAGTTGCGGAAGAAGTGGGTGAGCGCGTTGCGGAAGAGGCTCCAGCGACCGACGTCCTGCGAGCGTCCGCGAAATTGATCTTCGGGGGCCTCGGGGGGTCGGTTTGGCGCGGGAACATCGTCTGCACAGCCCTTTCACGATAGCATGCAGGGCTGTGCGGACGGCTGTATCGGTTCGCGGGCTATGCCGATTTGGACTTGAGAAGGTCTATGGCCTTTGAGAGCTGCTCGTCGACCTGTACAGACGCCTTTTGGGGTGTTGCCATGGGGGTGCTGGGGGCTGCGTCGCC
>CAXUNW010000315.1:0-2439 GCA_964252505.1 uncultured Acidobacteriaceae bacterium | reverse complement strand
GCCGGCGATGCGGCCGGCGTCCTTGGTGGCCTGGCGCTGGGCGTCGTTGAAGTAGGCGGGGACGGTAATGACGGCTTTGGTGACGGGGGCACCAAAGAAGCGCTCCGCGTTGCGCTTGAGCTGCTGGAGGACGTAGGCGGAGATCTCGGGCGGCGTCATCAGCAGCCCCCCGACGCTCAGCTTGAGGGCTTCTTCGGGCTTGAGGTCCTCGGCGAGCTTGAAAGGGAAGAGCTTGAGTTCTTCCTGGATGTCCGCCATGCCGCGGCCCATCAGGCGCTTGGCGGAGTAGACGGCGCTGGCGGCATCGGTCAAGAGGGTGGCGCGGGCGGCATTGCCGACCTTGACGCCGTCTTCAGTCCAAGCGACGACGGAGGGGAGGAGGCGTTCGCCATCTTCGCCGGGGATGACCACGGGCGTGTCGCCCTGCATGAAGGCTACGAGTGAGTTGGTGGTTCCGAGGTCGATTCCTACTACGCGATCGTCCGGCATACGTCTTTTTTATCCTTTTCGGCGGGTACCCCCCCTCCCCCTACCTGGAGTCCTAAAGTACGGCGGAATATGGACTTAGGTCTGGACCTTGCTCCGAAGTATACGAGCGAGGCGGGGTGTCCGGGGACCGCGTTTGTCAAGTTCTTCGATGCGGAATCAGGGCAGCAGGGTGCGGACGATCTCCGGGGTCTGGGCCAGGGTGGCGTCGAGTTTGGCAGCGTCGGCGCCTCCGGCCTCGGCGAGGTCGGGGCGGCCTCCGCCTTTGCCGCCTACCTGGGCGGCAAGCAGGCCGACGAGTTTGCCGGCCTGGATGGTTGCAGTGAGGTCCTTGGTGACGCCGGCGATGAGGGTGACGCGGTTGGTTTCCTTGTCGGCAGCGCCGAGGACGACGATTCCGGAGCCGAGTTTGGTGCGGAGGGTGTCGACGAGGGTGCGCATCTGGCCCTTGTCGAGTGCCTCGGTGCGCTGGGCGAGGACCTTGATGCCTTTGACTTCGACTGGGGCGGCTTCGGCGGTATTGGCGTTGGCGGCTTTCATGCGGGCCTGGTCGAGGTCGCGGCGGAGTTTTTTGAGCTCTTCTTCCTGTTGGGCGAGGCGGGTTCTCAGGGTCTCGGGGTCGGGGGTGCCTCCGGTGAATTGGGTGGCGATGCGGGAGAGTTCGTGGTCGCGGCGGAACTCGTGGAGGGCTCCGGTGCCGGAGACGGCCTCGATGCGGCGGACGCCGGAGGCGACGGAGGACTCGCCGATTAGCTTGAGGAGGCCGATCTCGCCGGTGGCGCGGGTGTGGGTTCCTCCGCAGAGCTCGGTGGAGAAGTCGCCGATGCGGACGACGCGGACGCGGTCTCCGTACTTCTCGCCGAAGAGGGCCATGGCGCCGAGGTCGCGGACGGCCTCGTCGATGGGGACGTCGACTAGAGTTTCGACGTGGGCGTTGGCGAGGACGTGGCGGTTGACGATGTCCTCGATCTCCTGGAGTTCGGGCTCGGAGACGCCGGTGAAGTGGGAGAAGTCGAAGCGGAGGCGGGTGGGGGTGACGAGGGAGCCGGCCTGCTTGACATGGGTTCCGAGCACCTGGCGCAGGGCCGCGTGGAGGAGGTGGGTTCCGGTGTGGTTGCGCTCGGTGCTGTGGCGGTGCGTGGGGTCGACGGCGGTGTCGACCTCGTCGCCGACCGCGAGGGGCTGACAGGCGAGGACTTTGTGGGCGAAGACGCCCTGGACGGGCTTGGTGCAGCCGCGGACCTCGGCGGCTACGGTGTGATGGTCGGCGGCGTAGAGGACGCCGTGATCGCCCTGCTGGCCGCCTGAGTCGGCGTAGAAGCTGGTGGCATCGAGGATGGCTTCGCCTTCTTCGCCGGGGGCAAGGGTCTGGACGCCTGCGCCGTCACGCACGAGGGCGAGGATGCGGGCACCGTCGAGGCGGAGGGCGGTATAGCCTTCGAACTCGGTTTTAGGGAGTTCGGCGAAGAGAGGGTTGGCGGATTTTTGAGAGCCTCTGCGCCAGGAGGCGCGGGCGCGGGCTTGTTCGGCTTCTTTGGCGGCTTCGAAGCCTTCTTGGTCGAAGGCTATTCCGGCGTCGCGGGCGGCGTCGACCATGAAATCTAGAGGCATGCCGTAGGTCTCATAGATGCCAAATGCTATGGTGCCATCGAAGAGGCCCTTAGTAACGGACGTTGATGTGAGAGATTCGGCCATCTCTAAGCTCATTCCGACGCTCCGCCCTGATGGTAGGCCTTCAAGCGCCCCGGAGAGTTCGGGTGTGGACATAAAGGCGTGCTTGACCTTGGCTGTCTGGAGCGCAACGTCAAGGACGCGCAAACCAGATTCCATTACCCGAGCAAATTGCTGTTCCTCAGCCAAGACGGTCTTGCTGATGCGGTCGGTGGCTTCGGTCAGTTCGGGGTAGGCGGTCTGCATTTCGTCGCGGACGGCGTAGACCATCTGGTGCAGGAA
>CAXUNW010000314.1:0-2453 GCA_964252505.1 uncultured Acidobacteriaceae bacterium | reverse complement strand
CTTTGAGGCCGAGTACCCCACCATCCACGGACCCCGGCACGCTCAGGTCACCTACGCTCCCGACTTCGACCGCCAAGGCCATCTGCGCGGCATGGCCTGTCTTGTCGTCGACGTTCAGGACCGCTTCCAGGCAGAGGCCGCTCTTCGCCAAAGCGAGAAGCTCGCCGCCGTCGGACGCATGGCCAGCTCAATCGCCCACGAGATCAACAATCCCCTCGAAGCCGTCACCAACCTCCTCTACCTCGCCGACCAGGAGACCGCAGACAACGCCTGCGCCAACCAGTACGTCACCCAGGCTCAAACGGAGCTTGCCCGTGTCACCCACATCGTCACCCAGACCCTGCGCTTCCACCGCCAGGCCACCAATCCCACCCTCTGCCGGATCGCCGATCTCATCAATCAGGTCCTTGTTCTCTACCAGGGCCGCCTCGCGCAAAGCCAGATCGCCATCGCGCTCCGCCTTCGCGACGCCGCCCCTATCCTCTGCCATGACGGAGAGATCCGCCAGGCCCTCGCCAACTTCATCGCCAATGCCGCGGACGCCATGGGCCCTGGAGGCCGCCTCCTGCTACGCACTGTCGAGATCACCCACCCGCACACCGGCCGGCGCGGCATCTGCATCACCGTCGCTGACACTGGTCACGGGATCCCCGGAGCCACCCGCCGCCGCCTCTTCGAGCCCTTTCACACCACAAAGGGAGCCACCGGCTCCGGCCTCGGCCTTTGGATCTCGAAAGAGATCATCGAGCGCCACCACGGCCATCTCGCCATCCGCAGCTCAACCCGTCCCGCCCGTTCCGGAACCGTCTTTCGCATATGCCTCTACCCGTTGCCGCGCAGCGCCTGACCACTAACCCTTGCGGAAGAATGTCTCCCGGCAGAACACGCACTCCCACGGCAGGTACCCAAGCTTGAACAGCACCACCCGCTGCCAGAAACCTCGCCGCGACACACGCCGCGTCTCGTCCCGCCCGCAAATCCCGCAAACCGGCTTCGCCATCGTGTCCGCTCCCATCCAGAGTCGCCGGATGCCTCAGACCTTATCGGCGACCGCAACCACCCGCATCTCGGTACGGTGGTTTTCCCGAAAAGGAACCCTGCTATCTCTATCATCTTCAACGTCTTTTACGCAAGTAACCCCTTCATCAAGTCGGCGTGCGCAGCAGCAGGTAGCTCCCGGCCATCCCGAACAGAATATCGGGTGTCCACGCCGCCATGACCGGCGGCAGGGTGTTCACGTTCCCCATCGCCTCAAACGTGCTCGAAACCACCCAGTAAAGAATCGCGATCGCAATCGCAGACCCCATCCCGGCCAGCCCGCCCCGCTTCCCCATCGATAAGGCAAACGGAATCGCCAGCACCGCCATAATGAACGTGATCAATGGATACGCCAGCTTATGGTTCAGCTGCACCCGCAGCCGCATCGTGTCGAAGCCCGACTGCTTCAGGTCGCCGATATACCGCTCCAGCTCTCCATAGCTCATCTCCTGCGACTGCAGGTCCTCCTTCTTGAAGTATCCCGGCTGCTCCCGTATCTCCGGAAACGTTGCCAGCGTAAACCGCTGGTACGTCCCTACAGTCTCCCCCACAAAGGTCCGCTGCCATCCGTTGTCGAACACCCATCGGCCCTCCCGTCTGTCCCACCGCGCCGAAGCCGCAAAGATCCGTCGCTGCAGATTAAAACTCGCCGGCTGGAACTCGAACACCGTCAGGTTCGCGAACACATCCTTGTCCGGATCGAAAAACTGATAGTAGAAGATTCGCGCCGGCTCTCCGCCCGCCGCATCCCCGGCCGTCTGCACCACCGTGCTCTGCCCGGAGATCCACTTCCGCTCCGGCCGCAGAAACGTCTGTGCCGGCTTACCCTTGATCACCGATCGCAGCGCCTCCTGCCGCCGGTTCGCCGCCGGAAGATACAGCTCATCAAATGCGAACAACCCTCCCGCAATCGCCAGCGTTAGCACCAGGACCGGGGCAATGATCCGGTAAACACTGATCCCCGTCGCCTTCATCGCCGTCAGCTCGGAGCTTCGATTCAGCGCGCCAAAGGTCAGCAGACCCGCCACCAGCGAGCAGATTGGCACCACTCGGTCCAGGATGAACGGAAGCAGGTTCAGCAGGTAGGCACCCACCGTCACCACCGCCGTCCGGTTTCGCACGATATCCCCGATCAGATCGAAGAACGTGAAGATCACGAAGATCGCCGAGAACGTCAGCAGCACCAGCCCGAAGTTCTGCGCGAACTCCCGCATCACGTATTCATCCAGCAGCAGCGGAAACCGGATCCGCAGCACGCTTCGCATCCGCCGAGCCCGCTTCATCATCGCCGTGCGCAGCGGCTCGCGCCTCGCAGCCAGTGCCTCGCCCATCGCCGCATCATCCGCCCCCCGCAGCCGTCCCGGCAGCATCCCCGCAATCGTTGCTCCCAGGCTGGCGATCGCGTCCATCACTGC
>CAXUNW010000313.1:0-2459 GCA_964252505.1 uncultured Acidobacteriaceae bacterium | reverse complement strand
GCCTTCAGCAGACACCGGTTGTTCCGCTCATCCACCGTAGCTCCCTCGAAGAAGCCCACATCCTCCGCGAACCGCGCCGACCGAACCCCCGGCCGACCCGTCAGCCCATCCACCTCCAGCCCCGAGTCATCCGCCACCACAATCGCCCCCGCCGCAAAGCTCGAGTAGTACACCGCCTTCACCCGCGCATTTCCCTCAAACGTGGCCTCATCCTCCGCCGGAGCCGCAATCTTGCCAAGTCCAGGAAGAGCCTCCAATCGAATCCGCTCCCCGGAGGCCGCCGAAAAATCCCGCATCTTCCCCGCATTCGACGTAGCCACATAAAGACGCACCCCAGCCCAATCCCTGATCTCTGATTCCTGGTCCCTGCCTTCTGGGCCCTGAACCCCGAACCCTGAACCCTGGGCAAGCTCCACCTTCCACCCCAACAGCTTGGCCTCCAACCCTGCTTTTTCCGCCTCCGCGATCCGGCCCATCCGCTGATAGATCATGGACAGCCCTGTCCGCGCCAGGACATCCTCGGGGGCCCGCCGGATCAGCTCCAGCGCAACTGCTTCCGCCTCCTCACCCCGCCCGCCCTGATCGAGTGCCCGCATCAAGCCATGCGCTGCCTCCGCATGCTCTGGTTGCAGCGCCAGCGCCCCTCGAAGGTGACTTGCCGCCGCGTCCCACTCGCCCCGTCCAAGACAAGCCAGCCCCGCCTCAAACAGATCATCCGCCTCAAGCATCACCCGATTCTACCGTCGGCCCAGGTCTGCCCGCTCCGCGCATCGAGCGCTCCTCAACAGCGGCGGAAGCGCCGCCCTTACGCGTATAGAGGTAGGCCCACCAGATCAGCGGCAACTGCAGCGGAAGTCTCGCCCAAAGGGCCAACGCCGGGATCCCGGGAAAACGTTCCGGCACCATCGCCATGTAGAAGTTCGCCGGCCACACAGCAAGCAACAGCAGAATCAGCCCCCAGGCCGCGGCACGCCGTGTCTGCGCCAGCAGGACACCCAGTCCACCCAGCATCTCAGCGGCGCCGCTCAGATACACCAGACCCAATGGGTGGGGAAGCGCCGGCAACATCATCGGCAGGTAAAGCCCGGGACGCAACAGATGGAGCATCCCTGCTACCAGGAACAAGCCACCGAGCAGAATACGACCCACCATACACCTCCAAAACACAATCGGCGGAAGCCCCAGGGGCCTCCGCCGACAACTGCTTTATCTCTGTCCCTGGAAACTACTTGCCAGCCAGCGCATTGCGATGGTCACGAACATAATCGTGCGACGTCACAATGTGCCGTTGCTGCTCGCTCAACAGCTCCCGCACTGGCGCGGGGAGTTCTTGTGAGAGCGCATCCGCATAGGTCTTCTTGGCTACGTCCTCGCCTTGCTCAGCCGAGGCCAGCAGCTCGTGGTCGCCGCTCACAACCTTAGCCTTTAGGTCGCCCCACACCCGGTGCAGAGTCCCGGAAACGGTTCCGGTCTCATGCACATCCTTCACGCCATGCCGGTGCAGTTCGTTCTCAAGCTCGGCCCGGAAGCTTGCCCGCTTCAGGCTTTCTGCCAGGAAGTACCGCTTCAACTGGTCATCCTTCAGATGCTCCCCAATGTCAGCAAAGCCCTTTTGTCCATCCTGAAGGACATTGATTACTTCCTTCAGAACCTCTTCCACTTCCTTTGACGCCTTCGATTCGTTCGCCATGCGCTTGCTCCTGACCTGTGTGTGAGGAAAACCTTCCAGCCCGCTGCATCCTGCCGCTGCGAACCGTACTCATAACGCCGGGTAATACGGTTGGTGCAGGGTCTTCCGGCTACTCGACCTTCTCATGCACCGGAAGCAAGCGGGAGAAAGGTCGAAAATCCCGCTCCCCTGCCAACCATCTGTGGGCCGCCCGCACTCGAGCGTCTACATAGCACTAGATGCCGTCCCGCTTCCCGGGTTTGCATCCTGATTCCACGTTTCACTCTTTTGCTTTTCCTTCCCCGCCCCCGCATGATAATCGCGATAGCTCCGGAAGCCCGTACCGCGACGGCCTGACGCCGCCCGCCACCCGCCGGCCCCGAGCCAAGGCCATCGCCCATGCCTCCTCTCCGCACTCTCCGCCTCGATGCCACGCCCACACGCAGCCGACGCCTCAACGAGGTCCTCGGCCTCATCCTCCTCGTGGCCGCCGGTCTGCTCCTCCTTGCCCTGGCCACCTACACTCCCACCGACCCGTCCCTCAACACCGTCGGCGGCTACGGCCGCACCCTCGGCCACGTCACCCGCCCCGCCCACAATTGGGCCGGCCTCGCCGGAGCCTACTTCAGTGATGCCGCCCTGCAGTGTGTCGGCATCTCCATCTTTCTTCTTCCCCTCGCCCTCATCCGCCTGGGTATCTGCTGGATGCGCTCTCGCTCTGCCGGCGCCCCGCTTGCACGCAACCTTGGCCTGCTCCTCGGGCTGCTCTTTGCGCCGGCTGCCATTGCCC
>CAXUNW010000312.1:0-2486 GCA_964252505.1 uncultured Acidobacteriaceae bacterium | reverse complement strand
CCCCCGGCACATATCGCACTTGCCCACCACCCCCCGCTCCGCATTGAACTGCGGCACGCTGTAGGGACAGTTCCAAACGCAGTATTGGCAGCCGATACACGCATCCGCCGAGTGCAACACAATGCCCGTCACCGGGTCCTTCGTATACGCCTCAACCGGACAGCCCTTTACGCAATCCGCATCCAGGCAGTGGTTGCATCCCATCGAAAGATACGTCCGCTGCGTCTCCGGATAGACGCCGCCCTCAAGCTCTCCCACCCGCCGCCACTTGATGTCCGCTGGGTTCCCATTCTGCTCATTGCACGCCACCTCACACGACCGGCATCCAATGCACTTCGTCATGTCGAAGTGAAACCGGTACTGCTCCCCCGGCTCCAACGGCCGCTTAGGGATCAGCAGATCCACCAGCCCCGCCGCAGCCCCGCCCTCGAGCAGCGTCATCCGCACCAGTTCTTCGCTGTTCGTATCGAGTGCGCGTTCGTAGAGCGGTAAAGCCATGGCAAATCTCCAGCAGTCCTAATACACGTCGCGGTTGTACCGACGGTCCTCGTGCATCTGCGCGACATACTCCATGGCAGCCTCGGCGGTCTGACCGCCACGCTTCTCCACAACCGTATGCAGCGCCGCATCTACATCCTTCGCCATCCGCGCGGCATCCCCGCACACAAAAAACTGCCCACCCTCCTCAAGCCACCGCCAAAGCTCCGCCCCATGCTCAATCATCCGGTCCTGCACATAGATCTTGTGCGCTTGGTCGCGCGAGAACGCCGTATCCAACCGCGTCAGCGTCCCTCCCGCCTCAAGCTCCCGCAACTCTTCGCAATACAGAAAGTCCGTCTTCGCGCTCCGCTCCCCAAAAAACAACCAGTTCTTCCCCGTCGCACCCATCGCCCGTCGATGATGCAGGAACGCCCGGAACGGCGCGATCCCCGTCCCCGGCCCGACCATGATCATCGGCGTCGCCGCATTCTCCGGAACTCGAAACTTCTTATTAGGATGAATGTAGATTGGCACCTTCGATCCCACCGGCGTCCGGTCCGCCAGCATCGTCGAGCAGATACCCCCCCGCTCCCGGTTATGCGACCGGTACCGCACCACCGCCACCGTCGTATGCACCTCGCGCCCATGCGCCGCCGGGCTGGAGGAGATCGAGTACAACCGTGGAGCCAGCCGCGGCAGCATCGCCATCAGATCCGCCGGCTCCGTCACCACGCCTGGAAAATCGTGCAGCAGGTCGATCAATCCCCGGTCCCACATGTAATCATCCAGATGAACCGCCTGCTCCGGAACGAGCAGCCCCGTCAACACCTTCGACCCAGCCTTCGCTGCAAACGCCTGCACCATCTTCCGGGTCAGCCGCGTCGGCTGCACATGCTGCCGCAGAGCCTCCTCCACCGTCACCGTCCCTACCTTGGCAATCTCCACCGCGGCAGATCCCGCGAACGGAAGCATTCCCAGAATCTCTCCTACCAGCCCTGGATCGTTCTCGGCAATCACTCCGCACGCATCCCCCGGCTGATAATGCACCGCCGAGTCGTCCAACCCGAACGCCAGGTGCACCGTCAGCTTGCTCGAAATATCCGTCGTCAAATCCCGGCGCTCCAGCAGCTCGGAAAAAAACGGATTCTCCCGCGTATGCACCTGCTCGGGCTCCGCCACCTTGGCAGGAGCCGCAATCACCGCTGCCACCGGATCTGTTTCCGTCGACTCCAGGCGAGCGAGCAACTCCGCCTTCCACCGTTCGAACGGCTCATCCACATCGACATCGCTCTCCACCCGCCCCACCAGCGGCTTCGCCCCCAGCTCCATCAGCCGTTCGTCCACCTCCCGCCCAAACCGGCAGAAATGCTCGTAGTTCTTATCCCCCAGCGCAAACACCGAGTACCGCAGCTTCTCCAGCCGCGCCGCTCCCGCATCCAGCAACCGCTCGCGAAACCCCTTGATCTCGTCCGGGGGATCCCCTTCGCCGTATGTGCTCGCCAGCACAAGCGCATTCTCCTGCTTCGCCAGCGTCTCCGCCGTCGCCGAAGCCAGCGACACCAGCTCCACCGTATGCCCCTTGCCCTTCAACTCCTTGGCCAGCTTCTTGGCCAGCCGCTCCGCTGTCCCCGTTTGCGAAGCAAAAAACACACCAACTCGCTGCGACACCGTTGGAGCCGCCGCCGCCACCGGCGTGCTCGAAAACATTCCCGCCAGAAACCCATTCAGCCAGGCCCGCTGCTCCGCATTGAACGGCGCATGATCCGGAATATAAGGAACGCTACCCATGCGCTGCACCACCCAGACACATCGCCCGCAACTCCTCCACCTCGTGCCGCCGTGCAAACTCCAAAAACGACTCCCCGTCGCCCCGACCCGCCATAAACCGCTCCATCAGCCGATGCATCGCCGGCAGCACCTCTGTGTATTTCATCCCTGAAAACAGCTCCCGCGCCATCCCTTGGTCCGCATCGGCCCCCCCCCCCACGTTCACCGGGGATCCCACT
>CAXUNW010000311.1:0-2515 GCA_964252505.1 uncultured Acidobacteriaceae bacterium | reverse complement strand
TTCCTGTAGCGCGCCGCATACCGGGCCAGAAAATGCCCCGCCAATGCCGGGATATCCTCCTTCCGTTCCCGCAGCGCAGGCAGGCGTATCTCGACCGTATTCAGCCGAAACAGCAGATCCTCACGAAACTCCTTCGCCGCGCACGCGGCTTGCAGATTCGCATTGGTCGCCGAAAGCACCCGCACATCCACCTTCTTTGTCCGCGAAGATCCCACCCGCTCCAGCTCTCCCGACTCCAGCACCCGGAGCAGCTTCGCCTGCTGCCGCGTCGGAATATTTGCAATCTCATCCAGAAACAGTGTTCCCCCATCCGCCAGCTCGAACCTCCCGATCCGGTCCGCCTTAGCGTCCGTGAAGGCCCCCTTTACATGCCCGAACATCTCGCTCTCGAACGTTCCCTCGCTCAGTGCCCCCGTGTTCACGGCCACCAGCGTCCGCGCCGCCCGCCCGCTCACCCGGTGCAGCGTCTGCGCCACCACCTCCTTGCCTGTCCCATGCTCCCCGGTTATCAGAACATTCGCGTCCGAAGGCCCAATGCGCGCGATCAGCTCCACCACCCCCCGCATCGCCGGAGCGCCCGCGATAATCTCCGCAGCCCCATTCACCGCGCGCAGCATCCGGTTCTCCGCCTCCAGCCGCCTCGCCTGCTTGCCCGCCCGGTAGAGCTCCACCTGCGTCCGCAGCACCGTCAGCAGCCGCGCGTTCTCCCACGGCTTTTGGATGAAGTCCACCGCGCCCCGGCGCATCGCCTCCACCGCCAACTCGATATTGCCCCACGCCGTCATCACAATCACCGGCACCTGCGCATCCAGCGCCTGCACCCGCGTGCAAAGCTCCAACCCCTCCTGCCCGCTCGTCGTATCCCGCGAGTAGTTCAAATCCAGCAGCACCCCGTCGAAGCTCTCATGCTGCAGCGCATCGAGCACCATCGCTGGCGTCCGCACACACTTCAACCCGTATCCTTCCGGCCTCAGCAACAGCTCCAGCGCCTCGATCACATGCGGATGATCGTCCGCAATCAACAACCGGCAATCCCCGCACTTCTCCATGCCGCCCTTCCCCATCATCGCCGTTCTACGCTTGCTGGGCCCTGGGCGCTGGGCCCTGATCCCTGCCCTTCCACCACCCCCGTCCGCGCCGTATCGATCCCGATCGCGTTCTCCTCAAGCGTCGTCCCCACCGCGCGGTCCAGCTCAATCTTCGCCTTCTGGTAAGCCGTCATCGCAGCCACCAGCGTACTCTCCGCCGCCGCAAAGTCCCTTCGCGCCGTCAGCGTCTGCACCTGCGACCCCGCCCCAAGCTCCTGCTCTTTACCCATAATGCCGAACGTCTTCTCTGCCAGGTCCCGCGCCTTCCGCGCCGAAACCACCCGCGCCTCGCTCTGCGCCAACGCATACTGCGCGTTCCGCACCTCAATCCGTATCTGCTTCCGCAATTGTTGCAGCCGAAGCTCCGCCTGCCGCGCCTCCAGCTCCGACCGGTATTGATCGCTCTTCGCCACCCGGTTCCGCAGCGGTATGTTCATCGACACCCCCACGTAGTAGTCCGGCGCGCTGTTGTTGAACGCATTCGACACCGCCCCCGGAAAACCCACCGGCGCCGTCGAGACCACACCCGCCGCGGGGTTCTGCACTCCCGCCAATCCCGTCCCCGCATAGAAAGCCGTCAACGCCACCTGCGGCAGCAGCGCATTCCGCGCCGCGTCCCGGCTGATCCGTCGATTCTCCAGATCGATCCCCGACTCGCTCAACTCAATCCGGTCCCGCAGCGCCCGCGCAATCAAATCCTCCGTAGGACCCGCCGCGGTCGCCCCCGCCACAATCCGGTCGGTCGGCCGCACCGGCATTGCCTCCAGCACCGGATCATCCAGATTCTTCGTCAGCGCATTCTTGATGAGCAGCTCCTGAAACCGAAGCTGCGTCTTCGCAATCGTCACATCCTGTTCGCGGTTGGCCACCTCCGCCTCATCCTTCATCACATCCATCGCTGGAATCGCCTGCAACGCCAGCTGCTTCCGCCCGCTGTCCAGGCTTTGCGTTGCGAACTCCAAAGAACGCACCTTCACCTGCGTATCCTCATACGCCGCCACCAGGTCCCAGTACATATTCGCAATCTGCGTGATCGTCGTAATCACCTGCAGCTTGAACGCTTCATCCGAGATCTTCTGGTTGTTCTTCGCAATCCGCAAAAACCGCAAATTCGGCCCCAGCCCAAACCCCGCCAGCAACTGCTGCTGCAACAGCACCCGGTAGTTCGAGTTCAACGTCGGATTCAAAATGCTGAAGGGGCTGTTCGTAGCCTGCCGGTTGTTATTGAAGCCCGCCGTCAACAGCGTCCCCGTAGGAAACGCCTGCGAATACCCGACATTCCCCGAAATCGTATTCAACTGCAACGACTGCGTCCCATAGATCGACGTATTCGAAAGCGGCTCCGTATCGTGCTCCGTGTTCAACGACCCGGTGATCGCCGGATCGTACGAAGACACGTTCGTCCCGGTCCCGAGCGTCGACTGCAC
>CAXUNW010000310.1:0-2519 GCA_964252505.1 uncultured Acidobacteriaceae bacterium | reverse complement strand
CGTTCCCTTCGCCCCGGCCTCCGACGCCCTCGAAGGCCGCATGACCATCCACTACACCGGCCCCGGCCTTCCCCTCACCACCACAGGAACCTGGCCCAGCATCGGCATCTGGTATGCCCAGCTTGCCAAAGACCGCCTCCCCCCCCCCCCCGAGCTCGCCGCCAAGGCCCACGAACTCACCGCCGGCAAAACAGACTTCTACCAGGTCACTGAGGCCATCGGCGAGTTCGTCCAAAGCCAGATCCGTTACTTTGTCATCGAGGTCGGCATCGGCGGCTACCAGCCCCACCCCGCCGCCGACATCTTCCGCAACCGCTACGGCGATTGCAAGGATAAAGCCACCCTCGTCGCCGCCATGCTCCAGTCCGTCGGCATCCACGCCGCCCTCATGATGGTCGATACCGATCGCGGCGTCGTCGACCCCGAAGCTCCATCCCTCTGGGGCAACCACATGATCGCCGCCATCCAGATCCCTGACGGCTACCAGTCGCTGCAACTCCGCAGCGTCGTCACCGCCCACTCCGGCAAGCGTTACCTCATCTTCGATCCCACCTGGGAGCTCACCCCCTTCGGCCAACTTGAGCATGGCCTCCAGGGAAGCTTTGGCATCCTCCTCGAAGGCCCCGAAACCGAGGCCATCCAGCTCCCGATCCTCCCCCCCGACCGCAACACCATCCGCCGCAACGCCACCTTCGAGCTCACCCCCGAGGGAACCCTCATCGGCAAGGTCACCGAGAAGCGTTTCGGTGATGTCTCCGAACACCGCCGCACCATGTACACCAGCGGTGACGCTCAGGAGCGCCAGCGCTTCCTCGACGACGGCCTCAAGCGCGACTTCAACAGCTTCACCGTCTCCGGCGTCACCGCCACCGACGCCCTCACCCTCAACAAAGACCTCACGCTCACCTACGACCTCACCGCGGAGCACTTCGCCCGGACCATGGGCGCCATGCTGATGCTCCGCCCGCGCATCCTCGGCACCGATGGCCTCTCGCTCGACCGCAAGCCCCGGCGCCTCCCCATCAACCTCCACCAGACCCTGCAGGCCACAGACTCCTACGACATCAAGCTGCCACCCGGCTACACCCTCGACGAGCTGCCCCAGCCCACCAGGCTCGACGTCGGCTTCGCCGCCTACGAAAGCGCCACCACCCTCTCCAACGACACCCTCCACTACACCCGCACCTACACCGTCCGCCAGCTTACCCTGCCCCCAGACCGCTACGCCGACCTTCAGCGCCTCGCCAGCGTCATCGAAGCCGACGAGCAAACCAGCGCCATCCTCACCCGCAAGCCATAAACCCCACCACAGCGTAACGGACGCGAACGCGCTGAACCAGCGGGGAGTGCCAAGGTCCTCCCTGGCAACTTCGGCACTATTTCTATCGCAGCAAAGGGGGAGTGCGTGTTCTTGCACTCCCCCTTTGCTCCAGTCTCCCTCGTCTGCTTCAGTAATTTGATTAGATAATGCCAGTTGAGGCCGGCGCGGAAAGTACGGGTGGCTCATCCAGATGAGCCGCCGGCTTCATCGCGCCTATCTGTTGAAGGATGCCAACCTCATGAGAGGCTCCCCAACGCTCCACAATTTTGGCGTCGGAGTCGAACTTGGAAATCTGCATCCCACGAACCTTGATCTTCTTTCCCGTCGCGGGCATGCCATTGAACGGGCCGCCCTGCGTGCCCGTGATCGTATAGGCAAATGCGACGTTATCGGCATCGGCTACCATATGCTCCACTGCGATCTTAAAATCAGGGAACGCGGAGTGAAACTGTGTGAACCACTGGACGAAGCCTTGCGGACCGGGCCCTTGGTCATCGGCAGGGTCATGATCCTTCACGCCGGGCGCAAAAACCTCAGTAAGCCTGTCGAACTTATAACTGTTGACGATCTCGCCCATCTTCTTCTGCGTTGCGATGTTTGCTTCTTGGCTCATGACATACCTCAGGCCCGTGAGATGCAGTTTTTGCAATCGCGGTGCGTACCTCCTGTGGCCGGTTGAATAACGGTGTCGGGATATCTTCAAGCTCAGGGAGACGCCAACGACATGCCACATGAAGCGGGCGTCCGAGACCTGAACATTGAAAGAATCTCAAAAAGCCCAGTAAATCCAGCTGTCAACCCCTCAAACCCAGTAAACCTAACAAAACAAAGCGAATAAACTTGGCGTAGCAGATACCCCCAACCCGCTAGAATAGGACTAGTCGAAGAATCGGTACCGAAGGCTCCCCCAATGCTCCGCAAAGCGCACTCGCGGTAAGTCTAAGTCTTTTCCTTTGACGATCTTAGCCGTAACCCCTTTGTTTTGACGAGTTTACCCCTCATAGATAACCGTAGCTATATCAAAGCAAAAGACTTACCTATGAAGAGTAAAGGGGGGCACCCCCCCAAGCGCTACCGAAACCGTTACATACTCTAGGCCCCAGGGAAGAGCCGCCGCATGACGATCCTCACAACCCGCATCCTCCTCCTCCTGGCAGCCCTCACGCTCGCGCCCATCCTTCAGGCCCAGCAATGGACC
>CAXUNW010000309.1:0-2548 GCA_964252505.1 uncultured Acidobacteriaceae bacterium | reverse complement strand
AACCGCAGCTTATCCTCCCCCGGAATCGCCGTCGGATGAACCTGAATAAACTCCCCATTCGCGTAGAAGGCCCCCTGCTGATACAGCGCCGACTGCGCCGACCCCGTACACACCACGGAGTTCGTTGACTTCCCAAAGATCGCCCCATTGCCCCCCGTGCAGATGATGATCGCGTCCGCAGGAAACGTCCGCGTCTCCATCGACCGCAGATTCATCGCGCAGATGCCACGGCACACGCCGTTGTCGTCCAGCACCGCCGACAGAAACTCCCACCCCTCGTACTTCGTCACCTTGCCTTCCGACTCATGCCGCCGAACCTGTTCATCCAGCGCATACAGCAACTGCTGCCCGGTCGTCGCCCCCGCAAACGCCGTCCGCTGATACAGCGTCCCGCCAAACCGCCGGAAATCCAGCAACCCCTCCGGCGTCCGGTTGAACGGAACCCCCATCCGGTCGAGCAGATCGATGATCGCGGGCCCCTGCGCCGTCATGTTCTTCACCGGCGTCTGGTTCGCCAGAAAGTCCCCCCCATACACCGTATCGTCGAAGTGCTTCAGAACGCTGTCGCCCTCGCCCTTCAGGTCCTTCGCCGCATTGATCCCACCCTGCGCGCACACCGAGTGCGACCGCTTCACCGGCACAATCGAAAACAGATCGACCGTCCCGCCAGCCTCGGCAATCTTGATCACCGCCGACAGCCCAGCCAACCCGCCCCCAACAACGATAATCCGTGGTGTTGCCGCCATTGCCTACCTCTTGCTATCTCGTTGTCGTTCCAAAAAGACTGAAGCATCCAAATACAAAACCAGTCATGCCAATTACACAACCAACCACGAACCTCTTACGTAAGCTACTGCTCGGAGCGATTAGTTTGTGAATCTTCCAAACCTTGCTTTTGCTACCTGAGGTCCATAGAACTGGATCAATTTGTGTCCCCTTATTCTTCTTGCATTGACCTCTCTAACCATTCTGTCGAAAGCCTGATTCGTCATCCACACAGCACTAAACATGCAGACAAGCCACACGGCTCCGTAGACCGACCTAACGATCACCGGACCGCGCCTCTCTCGGCTGAACTGCTGCGACGATGATTCTTGGTCTTGCCGCCATCTCTTACCTCGACTCTGTGAACTTGCGAATCATTGCCGGTGACAACATAAGTGCGATCCCGCCCGCAATGAGTGCGTAGCCTTTTCGCAAATGTCCGGTCTCCGTTCCCGTGCCATATTCCCGGATAACACTATTGCTTCCCGCACCGATCACATTCCACCACCGGTAATACCTGCGCCCAAAACGTGCGTTTAGCTCATCTGCCATTTTGAGAATTGCTCTGTTCGCCACAACAAGCCCTGTGAAGAACAAGCAAAACCCTAAAGCGAGCAAAACATAGGTCAGATCAGGAATACTCATCGAACAGTGCCCGGCTGTTGTGGATGCGTAGTCCCCGGCGTAGCCGCAGCCGGAGCACTCTCAACCACCCCCGCCGGCTGCGGCGCCATCTGCGGAATCGGAGCATTCCGATACTCCGGCTTGAACGCCACCGCATAGATACTCAGCAGCCCCATCAAGCAAAGCGCCCCGCCAATCGCCGTGCAAACATACCCCGACCGCTTCCGCGCCCGATCCCCCGGCGTGATCCCCCACTTCGCCGCAAACAGCCAGATGCCATACGCAAAGTGCCAGCAAGTCGCCACCATCGCGATCACATAAATCGCCAGCATCCAGGGATTCGAAAGCTCCACCTGCACCTTATGGAACGCATACGCCGGATTCTCCGGCAGACTCACACCCGAAAACCGCTGCCGCCAAACATGCTGAATGATGTACGCGAGCGCAATCAGCCCAGTCACCCGCTGCATGATGTACGCCCAGTTTCCCGCCCACGGATACACATTCACATTCACGCGCCCGCGAAACGCAATCCAAACCCCATACAGCGCATGGAACGCCAGCGGAATAAAGATCAGCCCCCACTCCAGCACCCGCACCAGCGGCAGCGCATTCAAAAACTTCACCTGCTGCGCATACGCTAGCGGCCCATTCATCGTCTCGTAGTTCGAAACGATATGCTCCACCAGGAACGCCCCGATCGGCACAATCCCCGAAAGCGAATGCAGCCTCCGCCAAAGAAACGAGTGCCCCTCCCCAGCCCGCAGCGGCTGAACCCCACGCAGCGGTGTTATAGAAGAGGGCGGTGCGGGAGGCGCGGCAGTAGCCATAGGGCGAACTCTCCAGTCGGTAACAACCTCGCCACATACAGGCAGGCAGAAAGATTATTCCGCCCGCAAAGAACGAACGTCAAGAAACCCGGCGCAATCCGTGCGATTATCAATCACCTTGTGCGAAATCGTGGCATCACGCACCCGTCCCACCCTTCTGTTTGCCAGGTGCCGGTGCCAGGGTGCCGAGCGCCCTCAGGTCTCGCTTCTGAGACCTGGGCTTCACGGACCCCTCCCGTAAGCCCAGCCAAAGCATTCCGAGAGCATCCTCCACGGCCTCGAAGTTGCTATCTCCCGGGCCAAAGGCGCGCCACAGGTTAGCCTAGGCC
>CAXUNW010000308.1:0-2551 GCA_964252505.1 uncultured Acidobacteriaceae bacterium | reverse complement strand
CACCTGCCTGCCCCGAGTCATCCGGATCGCCACCCCCCGGGTCCGCCTGTCCCGCTCCGCTCCGTCCACTCGAATCCGTCGTGTCGATCTGCTTGAGTGCCGCCCGCAGCTTCGGCCGCGAACTCGTCACATCCTGCAAAAGATCCGTCTGCCGTGCAAACTGGATCACAAACGCCTGATCCTTTGCCCCCGTCAGCATCTGGTCCAGAAAGCCCACACTCGCCGTCCGCTCGTCGTCCAGCACCTCCCGCTGGCTCATGCTCGTATCCACCAGCAGCCCCAACGTCAAAGGAAGATCCTTGTCCTGGTCAAAATACCGGATCGGCTGCGCCTTTCCATCCACCTGCAGCACAAAATCGGCCTTTGTCAGCGTTTGTACCAGGGAGCCTTTCTTATCCCGCACCACCACGGGCAGGTTCACCAGCTTCGCCGCCACCGACAGCGTCGCCGCCTTATCCTCCGGCTTGGCCTCGCCTCCCTGTCCCGCCGCCACCCCGCTCAGCGCCAGCAGCAACGCCGCCCGCAACACCACATTCATCCCACCCAATCGCATGTCTTGTAGACGAGCGTTTCTCCACCCGGTTTCACTCCGCCCGCAAAACAAAAAGAGGGCCGCAGGCCATACGGCCGCGACCCTCCTCCATCATCCCGCCTAAAAGTGGTACGCAATCCCGATCGCCGGGGTCGAAATCACCTCATACCGGCCCGTCTTGAAGTCCGCCAGACCAAAGTCCGGAGCCTTCACCACAAAACCACGATACTCCGCCCGTATGTCGAAGCTTGGGCTCAGCTCATATGCCACACCCGCCCCAAACAAAGCGCCAATGTTCGTGTTCTGCTTTGTATCCAGCAGGGTCGTCCCGTAATCCTTCACCGGCGAAAACACCAGCCCACCTACACCGACCTCGGCGAACGGATTGAAGTTCCGGAAGTTCAGGCTGTACACATACGCGCCCGTCAACTCCTGAGTCCGCGTATGCACCCGACCGTTCGGCAGCGAGCTGATCACATATTTCGTCGAGTTCTGCGCAAAGCTGTAGTTCAACTCCAGCGCCGAGTGCGGAGTCAGCATATACCGGTAGCTCGCCAGCACACCGACCGTCTTCGTCGTATCCAGCCGTACCGCGTTCCCGTTCACCTCAGGCGAAAACAACCCGGTCGCACTGATACTCGCATCCTGCCTGCTCTCCTGCCCATACGCCGCCGCGCTCGAAAGCACCAGCGCGCCCAACAACATCATCTTCTTCATTCGTCCAAAACCCCTCGATGTCTCGCGCGGCATTCGCTGGAGCCCGGCTATCCCCGGAAGGGAGGATCTCCTGCTCAGCGTCCTCGTTGGACGCACCGGACCTGCAAACCGCTCCGATGATTGTAACCCGCCCAACCGCCGGTCCCCGGACCGCGCACACCGAAGCCGCACCAAAAGCTAAGGGCCGGCAGGAGCATCGCGCCCGCCGGCCACTCTCACCTTCCCGCCTTTGTCCTAAACGCCCGGTGGTGGCGGCGGTGGTCCCCCCGGACCGCCATCCTGCCCGCCCCGGTTCTGCATCCGCTCACGCATCCGCGCCTGCATCGCGTCGTACTTCGTCTTCTGGTCGTCTGTCAGCAACGCCCGAACCTTCGCCTGGCTCGCCGTCCGCAGCGCCATCATCTTCTCCCGCTTCTGGTCCTGTGGGGTCGTCGTGTCTTCACGCAACGCCATCTGCTGTTTGCGAGCGTCCGCTTCAACCGCCTTGATCGACGTCACCTGGTTCGGCGTCAGGCTCAGCTCCTTGGTCATCATCTCCATCTGCCGCTCCGGACCCCCGCCACGCGGTCCACCTGGACCGCCACGCCCACCCGGAGGCGGCCCCTGCTCCTGCCCCGCCGGGGGCACATCCTGCTGCGCCAGCATCGGCGCCACGCCCAGAGCTCCCATACAGAGCGCCAGCATGGCCACCCGCACCTTCATCCCCTTGCCCGTCGTCATCATCGCGTTCATCCCCCGCAGGCGCATCCGTCTGCTAGCCATAAAGACGCGCCTTCCAGAAAAAAGTTCCACCTCAACCCGGCTTCTCCGCCACATAGCAGAACGGATCGCCAAGACGCTCAGCATACGCCTCCACCACCTGCAAAAACGCTCGCGCCGCATGGCTCAGCGCCGCCGTCCGCCGGTACACCAGCCGCAGCTTCCGCTCCATCTGCAGCTCCTGCACCTTCACCCGCACCAGCGCACCGCTCTCCAGCTCCGTCTTCACCGTCAGCCCCGGCACCAGCGCCACCCCGTTCCCCATCTCCACAAACCGCTTGATCGCCTCGATCGTCGGCAGCTCCACCCCCATTTGCAACGGCGTCTTATGCCGCTTGAACGCCTGGATCACCTTCTGCCGCTGCGGCGAAGCCACATTGTGCGCGATAAAGTTCTGACCGCCAAGCTCCCGAATCGAAACCTCCTCCCGCCCCGCCAACTTGCTCCCCGGGCTCACCACAAACTGCAGCTCATCCCGGTACACCACCACCGACCGCACCTGCGCGTCCTCCGGCCGAAAGCTCACCACCCCCACCTCCACCG
>CAXUNW010000307.1:0-2551 GCA_964252505.1 uncultured Acidobacteriaceae bacterium | reverse complement strand
CTCCCACGCCGCTGGCGACCGCCTTGCCTTCGTCGCCCCTTCCACCGGCGAGAACCCCGCCCAGGAGAAAACCGTCCCTGGAGAGACCCTCACCCCCAAACCGTTCGAGGTAGCCCTCGTCACCTACCGCTGAGAGCCGCCATCAGCCCATCGGTTCGCCCCATCCTGTTGCATATCATCCTCGAAGAAGCTCTGCCGTGGCAGATGCGTCGGCATTACCTCCAGCCGGTCGGCCGGCAACCGACCAGACCCTCGCCGCCAGACATAATCCCGTATACTTCCGCCCATGACGCAAACCACGATTCGCGTCCTCGTCGCCAAACCCGGGCTCGACGGCCATGACCGAGGGGCCAAGATCATAGCCCGCGCCCTCCGTGACGCAGGCATGGAGGTCATCTACACCGGCCTCCGCCAAACCCCCGAGATGATCGTCTCCGCCGCCATCCAGGAAGATGTCCACTGCATCGGCCTCTCCATCCTCTCCGGCGCGCATAAGGTCCTCATTCGCCGCATCGTGGCGCTCCTTCACGAAGCCCACGCTGAGGACATCCTCCTTGTGCTCGGCGGAACCATCCCCGAGGCCGACCACCTCTCCCTCAAAGCCCAGGGCGTCGCTGCAATTTTCGGCCCTGGCACACCCCTCGACGTCACCGTCAGCTACATCCGAGACCACGTCAAACCCCGTACCTTGGCCCTCTAATCAGGACGCCCGCAGTCGAGTTCTGACCTCTTAACCCCGCCTCGCTACCAGGGCAGCGCCTCCTGCATATGGAAAAACCCACCCGTCGGCCCATCCTCCGGAAGCGTCGCCAACCAGACCTCCGTCTTCGCTCCATCCACAACGTTCATCGGCGCCTGATCCCCTCCCATATCCGTCTTCACCCATCCCGGATGCGCCGTATTCACCTTAATCTTTGTGTCTTTCAGTTCATCCGCCAGGTGGATCGTGAATACATTCAGCGCCGCCTTCGACAGGTCGTAAGCAAACGGCATTGCTCCTAGCCCGCCTGGCTTGCTGTGCATCGTCAACGAGCCCAGGATGCTGCCCACATTCACAATCCTCCCTGCCGCGCTCTTCCGCAGCAACGGCAGCAGAGCCTGCGTGAGCGCCACGGGAGCCATAAAATTCGTCGCCATCGTCTTCCGCAACATATCCGCACTCGTTGTGCTCGTCGCGTTGGGTCCGGGAAACGTATCCAGCATCACACCCGCGTTATTCACCAGAATGTCCAGCACCCCATACTCCCGCTCGATCCACGACGCCACGGCGGCATAATCCGTCGCATCGTTCACATCGATCTTCACTCCGCGGGCCTCAACGCCTTCAGCCTTCAGCGTCGCCGCCGCATCCTCGGCCTTGTCCAGGTCCCGCGCGCTCAGCAGCACCGTCACTCCCAGCGCCCCCAGCTGCCGACCCGTCTCCAGGCCAATCCCCTTATAAGCTCCCGTAATCAAAGCAATTGTTGCGCTCATTGCCGTCTCCTCTGGGCCACTCTTAGTCGTCCAACGATGGGATGTGCAGCTGCCGGAAACGCTCCGCATATTTCTCTGGCATCGTGCGTTTCTTCATATCCGCCCCTACCACCACATGCACGGTATATCCCGTGCATAGCGTCACACCATCCGCTACCCGAACGACCTCGTACCCGAATCGCACCACCGGTCCCCGAGCCCCGATCACTCTGGTCCGCACCTTCAGTTCATCGTCATACTTTGCGGGAGCCCGGTATTTGCACATCGCCTCCACCACGGCAATGCCACACCCCTCCCGCTCCAGGTCCTTGTACTCCATACCCAGCGCCCGCATCAGCTCCGCCCGTCCCACCTCAAACCAAACCAGGTAGTTCGCGTGGTACACAACTCCCATCTGGTCCGTCTCCGCATAGCGGACCCGAACCTGCGCCTCATGCACCACCGCATCCTCATCCATCGCTCAAGTCTACCAACCCACCAAACCCAGCCGTGGCTCTCCTCAGTCGCCTGGTCCGGTCAACGGCAGGTGCCCCGGAACGCCGAATACCCCATCCTCAGCGTCTTCGCTAAGCTTGAGTTACTTTTTTACAACCCTCCTTACCCCCAAACTGCCTTCCGCTTCTCCAAGAACGCCGCCACCCCTTCCTTGAAGTCATGCGTTCGCCGTGCCTCCGCGTTCGCGCGCAACGACGCTCCCAGCGCCTTCTCCAGCCACTCCCGGCTCTGCTCTACCAACAGCGCCTTCGTTGCCCGCATCGACTCCGGGCTGTTGCCCGCCAGCTCTCGCGCCACCTGCCCCACCCGCTCCGCCAACATCGGCCCGGCCACTATCTCTGTCACCAGTCCAAGCCGGTAGCCCTCCTCGGCGGAAAAAACCCGACCCGTCAGCAGCAGCTCCCGCGCTCGTTTCTCTCCCACCTGCAGCACCAGGTATGCCGCTACCAGCGCCGGCACAAACCCTACCCGTGCCTCCGTATACCCAAACCGCGCACCCTCCGCGGCAATCGTCAGATCGCATAGGGTCGCCAGTCCCGTTCCCCCCGCCACCGCCGCCCCATGTACCGCCGCAATCGTCGGC
>CAXUNW010000306.1:0-2558 GCA_964252505.1 uncultured Acidobacteriaceae bacterium | reverse complement strand
GCGCCAATCCCCGCGCCAACCGCCGCACCCACGCCCCCGCCGATCACCGCACCGGCCACCGCCGCGCTCCCCGTCGTCAGGCTCAACGCCTCAAGCGTCCCCTTGATGTGGTCGCGCCGCACAATCGTCCCTTCGCCGTCGATCCGCGTCGCAAAGCTCTGGTCCGTGTCGATCACCTGCGCGCGCACCGCATACTCCATCCCGTCCGGCAGAACCAGCGTATGCGCCTCCAGGTGCAGCGCCGCTACCCCGCCAATCCGCTTTCCCCCATGCACATAGGTCACGCGGCCACGCAGCGTGGAACCCGCAGGAATCAGCACCCGTCCGCCCTCCCGCACCGGCTCCGTCAGCTCCGCCGTAAAGTTCGTGCCCCGCGCCGTCGTCTTGGTCGAGAGCGTCTCATGCATCCGCACCTTCAGCAGCGTCCCCGGCGGGCACTCGTTGCTCCCGTGCGGAACCTCCGTCACAATCCGCGCGTCCACGTCCTCCTTCACCGCCACCGGCGTCCCCGCCGTATACGGACCAACCACCCGGAAGCCGCCGCTGCCCTCGCCGCTGTTCCCCAGCCGCTCCGCTGCCGGTCCAGCCGAAGCAGCAGCCGCCGGCGTCGGCCGGTAACCGTTCGCATCCGCCACCCCAAGGTCTCCCGGCGTCAGCGCCCCAGAGCTCACCGCCGCCGGGGGAGTCGATACCCCCATACGGCTCTCCTGGCTCAGGGCGGGTACCGTGCAGGCAAGCACGGCGGCGGAAGCAGCGGCGGCAACAATCTTCATGGCGAAAACCTCGTAGCAATAGCTGTCCATCAGCCTAGGCCCTCGTCCACCATCCTCCAAGCAAATTCCGGCCGCGAACCCATACCGTCACCCTCCCCGAACATCCCGCATCCGAGACAAGCCGCAACCAGCCTTTGCTAGAATGCGCAAGAACCCGCGGGGAGACACACAATGGAGTTGGTTGAAACCATCGGAGGCCCACGCGGCGCGATCCCCGTAGATCGCCGTCCCCGTCGCCCCGACCGCCTCCAGGACCGCCTCCACCACCACATCCTCCCCGCCCACACCACCAACAGGAGCAACATGACCGAGATCGTCTCCATCCGCGCCCGCGAAATTCTCGACTCCCGCGGCAACCCCACCGTAGAAGCCGACGTCACCCTCGACAACGGAGCCATGGGCCGCGCCGCCGTCCCCAGCGGTGCCTCCACCGGCGAGCACGAGGCCGTCGAGCTCCGTGACGGCGACAAGGAGCACTACCTCGGCAAAGGCGTCCTCCAGGCCGTCGAGAACGTCGAAACCGCCATCGCCCCTGAACTCGCCGGCATGGACGCCGCCAACCAGCGCCTCATCGACGCCACCATGCTCTCGCTCGACGGAACCGAGAACAAATCCCGCCCCGGCGCCAACGCCATCCTCGCCGTCTCCATGGCCTGCGCCCGCGCATCCGCCAACGCCCTCAAGCTTCCCCTTTACCGCTACCTCGGCGGCGTCAACGCCTGCATCCTCCCCACCCCCATGATGAACATCCTCAACGGCGGCTCCCATGCGGACTCGAACGTCGACTTCCAGGAGTTCATGGTCATGCCCGTCGGCGCCGAGACCTTCTCCGACGCCCTCCGCTGGGGAACCGAGGTCTTCCACACCCTCAAAGGCGTCCTCAAGCGCAAAGGCTACAACACCGCCGTCGGCGACGAAGGCGGCTTCGCTCCTTCGCTCAAATCCAACAGCGAAGCCATCGACCTTATCCTCGAAGCCATTGAAAAAGCCGGCTACACCCCCGGCGAACAAATCGCCATCGCCCTCGACCCCGCCTCCAGCGAGTTCTACAACAAGGAATCCGGCAAGTACATCTTCAAGAAGTCCGACAAATCCGAGCTATCCTCCGAGCAGATGGCCAGCTTCTGGGAGAACTGGGTCCGCCAATACCCCATCGTCTCCCTCGAAGACGGCATGGCCGAAGACGACTGGGACGGCTGGAAGATCCTCACCGACAAGGTTGGAGACATCTGCCAACTCGTCGGCGACGACCTCTTCGTTACCAACACCAAGCGCCTCCAGCAAGGCATCGAGGCCAAGGTCGCCAACTCCATCCTCATTAAGGTCAACCAGATCGGTACCGTCAGCGAAACCCTCGAAGCCATCGAGCTCGCTCGCCGCTACGGCTACACCAGCATCATCAGCCACCGCTCCGGCGAAACCGAAGATACCTTCATTGCCGACCTCGCCGTCGGCACCGGCGCCGGCCAGATCAAGACCGGCTCCGCCAGCCGCACCGACCGCATCGCCAAATACAACCAGCTTCTCCGCATCGAAGAAGAACTCGGCCAGGCCGCCTCTTTCCTCGGTCTCGAATCCCTCAACGCCGGCGCATAACAGGGCAAAAAAGAACGGGAAACATCCAATGAAACGGCTCACCCTCCTGATCACGCTGCTCACCCCGATCGCCTCTCCCGCGCAGGCGCCCGCAACCCATCCCCGCGACGCGCACATCGCGGAGGTCATCACGCGCGACGACGCACAGGCTCAGACCACCGGCTGGAAGCAGACCATGGACTTCTACCC
>CAXUNW010000305.1:0-2585 GCA_964252505.1 uncultured Acidobacteriaceae bacterium | reverse complement strand
CCCCCACCCCATCACCCTCAAACGGCATAAATCCGGCTCGCAGCAGACTCAACAACTCCCTCGCAGCCTCCGCTGTTACCTTATTCTGGACCACCACATGCGGCCCAAACTTCTGTTTGTCCTGCGCCGTGAGCTCCCCCGCGAACGCCTCTGCCAGCCGACCATGCAACCTCATCAGCTCCCCCGACCGCACCGTATACGCCACACCTTTCCCCAGCGAGCGCAATCCATCCACCTCAACCGCAAACCGCCGCATCCCCCCACAAGCCGCGCCCAGCTCCGCCCGAACCCGGTCTTCCTCGGGCAGCGTATGGAACAGCGTCAGATGCGCGCCTACCAGGTTCTTCGCCGGAGGAAAATATTGCGTCCGCAGCGCGTCGAACCGCGCCTGGGTCCTCTCATCCAACCGCAGCGTCGCCACCCACGTCAATCCGGAACCTGCCAGCCAACCCGCGTCTGCGCCAGCACCGCCTTGTCGGTCGCCTTGCCGCTCGTCTTCTCCGCCATCGCTGGAAACGCCGCCTTTACCGCCGCAGACTTCGCCCACACCGGCACATCCCGCATCGCGTACTGGTACACAATCTGCGTCTCGTTGAACCCGTTCGCCACCGCCGGAGCCGTCGACGACACAATCGCGGTCGCCTCCCGATGCCCATAGCAGAAGTGCGGCGCCACCTTCGCCCCAAGGTCCGTCGGAACATACCGCGAGACCTTGATCGCCGACTCGTGCGTCGCCGTCAGCAGCTGCGACGCCACGAGCGTATCCATCCGCTTCTCCTCCGCCACATCCGTCGTCTCCAGCGGGAACCGCCCATCTGGCAGCAGACACTCCGGCCGCTCCGCCAGATACGCATTCAGCCCCTTCAGGTAGTTCGCCGGCGTCGCCGCGGACTTCGTATTGCACCCCGAGCACAGAGCCGTCATCAGCCCCGCGATCATCAAACCCTTCCGTCTCTCCATCACATCTCCTATCCCGCCACCACAATCTCCGAAAAATCTGCAATCCCGGAGAAATCCGCCAACACTCGCCCCAGCAGCGCCAGCCGGTTGCCCCGCACCGCCGCATCCGCATCCATCACCATCACCGCCTCAAAAAACGCATCCACCTCCGGCCGCAGACCCGCAATAGCCTCCAGCGCGCTCCGATACTCCCGCTGCTCCCGCAACTCCGCCACGCCCGCCGCAATCTCCGCGCCCTTCTCCGCCAGCGCCACCTCCGCCCCATCCCGCAGCAACGCCGCATCCACGCTCCCTGCCGCGGCAAACCCCTTCTCCCCGGCCTGCGCCACAATATTCTTCATCCGCTTGAACGCCCCCGCCACCGCCGTAAAGTCCGCCGACCCACGCACCGCCGTCACAGCCTACGCCCGCGCCACCGCATCCCGCACATCGTCCGCCCCCCCCCCCAGTACGGCCTTCACCACATCGTAGCGATGCCCCTTCACCTCCCGCAGGTAAAACTCCAGCCGCTCCGCAAAGAACGTCTCCATCCTCCGCGTCACCTCCGCCGACGCATACGCCGCCCGAAACGCCACCTCCCCCAGATCCAGCGGCAGCCGCGTCTCCGCCAGCATCTTCACAATCCCATTCGCCGCCCGTCGCAGCGCAAACGGGTCTTTGGACCCCGTCGGCTCCATCCCCAGCCCAAACATCCCCGCAATCGTGTCCGCCTTATCCGCCAGCGCCAGCACAACCCCCTCGATCGTCCGCGGAATGCGGTCCTCCATCGACACCGGCCTGTACTGGTCCTCGATCGCCGCCGCCGCTGCCTCCGTGCATCCCTGCGCCCGCGCATACATCCCGCCCACAACGCCCTGCAGTTCGGTAAACTCCTTCACCAGTTCCGTCGTCAGGTCCGTCTTCGCCAGCGTCGCCGCCTCCTTCAGCGCCGCCGTGTCCACCGCGCTTCCACGCGCCACCAGCCATCCCGCCAGCTCCACCGCAAGCCGCCTCACCCGTTCCGTCTTCGCCGCATAGCTCCCCAGCTCCTTCTGGAACGTCACCTTCTCCAGCCCGGCCACCCGATCCCGCAGCGGCGTCCTCTGGTCGAACTCCCAAAAAAATCGCGCATCGTTAAACCGCGCCCGAAGCACCCGCTCGTTGCCATGCCGGATCACCGCCTCGCCCCGCGCCGGCGCCTCCGTATTCAGCACGGCCAGGAAATACGGCGCCAGCCGCCCCGCCTCATCCTCCACCGCGAAATAGCTCTGGTGGTCCCGCATCACCGTCACCAGAACCTCCTCCGGAAGCTCCAGGTAAGCCCGGTCGAACCCGCCCAGGATCACCGACGGCCACTCCGTCAGGTGCGTCAGCTTGTCCACCAGCGCATGGTCCTCCCGCCAACGCGCCCCCGGCACCCCACGGCACACCCGGTCCAGCTCCTTACGGATCTTCTGCCGGCGCGCCTCAACATCCGCCAGCACAAACGACTCCCGCAGCACCGCCTCATAGAGCCCCGCGGACCCGATCTCGACATGCCCCCCCACATGCAGCACCCGGTGCCCGTACGTCACGGTCCCCGCGTCGTACCCGGCAAATCCCATCGGCACCATCTCCTCGCCCAGAATCGCCACCATCCATCGCAC
>CAXUNW010000304.1:0-2585 GCA_964252505.1 uncultured Acidobacteriaceae bacterium | reverse complement strand
ACCCGGCCCCGTCGCCCCGTCGCGCCATTCTTATCGAACCTCCGCCCGAACAGCCGTTCCATGCATCCATCGATCACCATGTTCGCCGGACCAGTATCGAACGCCATCACGTTCGTTGTTCCCGCCGGAATCGCCGTCACGTTCCCAATGCCGCCAAGGTTTGCAAGCACCCTGTTTCGCGTGCGATGCCCCAGCAGCGTCACATCCAGCATAGCCACCAGCGGCGCGCCTTGCCCGCCCGCAGCCAAATCCGCCACACGGAAGTCGCTGACCACAGGGCATCGCATGCGCTCGGCAATCATGCTCGCCTCACCGATCTGCCACGTCGCCCGCACCGGAGCCCCCAGAAACCGTCCCGGCAGACCCTGGTGATACATCGTCTGCCCATGACATCCCACAAGCTCCACCTTCACACCAAACTGCGCAGCCGCCGCTTCTACCGCATCCGCATACACTGTGCCAAGCCGCCAATGCAACCGGCTCATCGCCGCCACACTCATAGCCTCCGCGTTCATCGCCCCCAGCACCGCCCGGCGAACCTCCGCCTTGTACGGAAACTCCGCCAGACCCACCAGCGTCACACGCCCCTTCGCCGAGATCCGGCACACCGCCACATCCAGTCCGTCGGCCGAAGTTCCGCTCATCACCCCGGCCACAATCATGCCTTCAGCTCCCGTTGCAGCTCCGCCAGCAGGTTCAACGCCTGTCGCGGTGTCATCTCGTCCACCTCGACCTCCACCAGACGATCTACGATCCGCTGCGACAGCGGCGTAAACATGGTCATCTGCAGCGAAGCCGCAGAAGCCGAAGCCTCCCGCACCTGCTGTGTCTCGGCTCGCTCATGCACCTTCAGCACCTCCCGCGCCCGCCCGATCACCGCTGCCGGCAGACCCGCCAGCCGCGCCACCTCAATCCCATAGCTCTTGCTCGCCGCGCCTGCTTCGACCGTATGCAGGAACACGATGCCTCCCGCATTCTCCTTCACCGTCACGCGCAGGTTCTTTAGCCGCCCAAGCCTCTCCTCCAGCATCGTCAGTTCATGATAGTGCGTGGCAAACAGCGTCCTTGCGCCGATGCGGTCATGCAGATGCTCCACCGTCGCCCACGCGAGTGACAGCCCATCGTAGGTCGCGGTCCCACGCCCCATCTCATCCAGCAGGACCAGCGACTTCGCCGTAGCGGTATTCAGGATTGCCGCCGTCTCGGTCATCTCCACCATAAAGGTCGAGCGTCCGCGCGCCACATTGTCGCTCGCCCCAATCCGCGTATAGATCCTGTCCACCAGGCCCAGCCGCATCCGCTCCGCCGGCACGAAGCACCCGCATTGCGCCATCACGACCAGCAGCGCCGCCTGCCGCAGATACGTGCTTTTCCCACCCATATTCGGCCCGGTGATCAGCCCGATCGACGATCCCTCCGTGTCCAGGTGGCACGAGTTCGGCACAAACCGCCCGATGCCGCTCTCCTCCATGCGCCGCTCCACCACCGGATGCCGCGCGCCCACGAACTCCAGCACTCCACTCTCTTCAACCACCGGCCTTGTCCACCCACCAAGCGCCGCCAGATGCCCAAAGCAAGCCAGCAGATCGATCTCCGCCACGCGACGCGCCGTCTCCCGCATGCGGCCTGCGCCGCCCAGCAACTGGCGCCTCAACTCCGCAAACAGCCTCCGCTCGATCTCTCCCGAACGCTCCTGCGCCGTTAGGATCTTCGCCTCATACTCCTTCAGCTCCGGCGTCGTAAACCGCTCCGCGTTCACCAGCGTCTGCTTTCGCTCATAGTTGGCCGGAACCGCCTTCGCATGGGTCTTCGTCACCTCCAGGTAGTAGCCGAACACGCTGTTGAACCGCACCTTCAACGACCCGATCCCCGTCCGCCCGCGCTCCCGCTCCTCGATCGCCACCAGCGCCTGCCGCCCGCTTCGGCTCAGCTCCCGCAGCTCATCCAGCTCCACATCCACCCCTGCCCGAATCACCCCACCGTCCGCCAGGTTGACCGGCGCGTCCTCTGCAAGCGTCTTCTCCACCATCGCGCAAAGGTCCTCGAGCGTATCGGCCGTCTCACCCAGCTCAAGCCACCGGGCACTCCGAAACTCCCGCACCGCAGCCACCACCTGCGGCAGCCGCCGCATCGTCCCCGCCAGCGCCAGCACCTCGCGCGGGCCGGCGGAGTCCATCGCCACCCGTCCCAGCAGCCGTTCCAGGTCGAGCACCCCATCCATTGCCCGGCGCAGGCCTTCTCGCAACCGCAGACTCCCCGCCGCCTCGCCCACCGCCTCCTGCCGCGCCGCAATCTCGACAACCGAGTGCACCGGCCGCAGCAACGTTGCCCGCAGCAGCCTTTTGCCCATCGGCGTGCAGCACGCGTCCAGCGTATAGAACAGCGTCGTCTGCGCCGTCTCGCCCGAGAACAGCGGCTCCACCAGCTCCAGGTTCCGCACGCTCACCGCATCCAGCTCCAGGCACGTCCGCCGCTCGTAGAACCGGACCCCATCCACATGCTCCAGAGCCCCCTGCTTCGTCTGCCGCAGATAATGCAGCATCGCCCCGCACGCCACAGCAGCCATCTCGTGCCCACCCAGGCCC
>CAXUNW010000303.1:0-2595 GCA_964252505.1 uncultured Acidobacteriaceae bacterium | reverse complement strand
CTCCCCCACATTGCCGCCACCCAGAAAGCCGTCGTCGAACAGCGCTGCGACGTCGGATTCATCACTGACGGCGACGCCGACCGCATCGGTGCCGTCGACGAGCACGGCAACGTCGTCGACGCCCACAAGATCTTCGCCATCCTCCTCCACTGGCTCCTCACCCGCAAAGACTGGCCCGGCGACGTCACCCGCGCCTTCAACACCACCAAGATGCTCGACCGCATCGCCGCCAAATACGGCCGCACCCTCCACGAGCACGGCATCGGCTTCAAGTACGTCTGCGACCTCATGCTCGAGAAAGACATCCTCATCGGCGGCGAGGAGTCCGGCGGCGTCGGTATCTCCCGCCACCTGCCCGAGCGCGACGGCCTCCTCAACTCCCTGCTCCTCGCCAACGTCATGGCGGACGAAAAGAAGACCCTCGGCCAGCTCGTAGCCGCGCTCCAGGCCGAGTTCGGCGAGCACCACTACGACCGCATCGACCTGCACATCTCCGAGCCTATCAAGCAGTCCGCCATCACCCGTGCCCGCGCAGGCCTCACCGCGATCGCCGGCCTCCGCGTCCTCCGCATGGAAACCCTCGACGGCATCAAGTTCTTCCTTGAAGCCCCCGAATGCGCCGCCAAGCCCAACCCCGCGGAAACCTGGCTCCTCCTCCGCGCCTCCGGAACCGAGCCCCTCCTCCGCGTCTACTGCGAAAGCTGCAGCCCCGCCTCCGTCCAGCGCATCCTCGCCGCCGCCCGCGAATTCGTCCTTCAAGGAGCCCCAGCCTGAGCACACCGGTCAACATCGAAACCAAAGGCATTCTCTTCGACAACGACGGGGTCCTCATCTCGTCCATCGGCTCTGTCGTCCGCTGCTGGCGCCAGTGGGCCCGCCTCTACGACATCCCCAACGCCGACACCTACGAAGTCCCCCATGGAGTTCGAGCGAAGGACGTCATCCAGAAGCTCCGCCCCGACATCGACGCCGACGCCGCCCTCAAGGTCATTGAAGACCTCGAAATCGCCGACACCGCCGACCTTCAGGTCCTGCCCGGCGTCCGCACCCTCCTCGGCGGCCTTCCCCCGGACCGCTGGGCCATCGTCACCTCCGGCACCCGCCGCCTCGTCCAGGGCCGCCTCGGCCACGCCCAACTTCCCATCCCCGAACGCCTCATCACCGCCGAGATGGTCGTCCACGGCAAACCCCACCCTGAGCCCTACCAGCGCGGAGCCCAGCTCCTCGGCTTCTCCAGCGCCGACTGCATCGTCGTCGAAGACGCCCCCTCCGGCGTAGGCGCGGGCATCGCCGCCGGCAGTCGCGTCCTCGCCGTCCTCGGAACCCACTCCGCCGCAGAGCTCAGCGCCGCAACCTGGGTCATCCCCTCCCTCGAAGCCCTCACCGTTACGCAAAAAGACGGCAGCCTCCACCTACACTTCAGCCCCGTCGCCTAGCTTCCCTTCGTCCCTGTTTGTCCGTCACGACGCGGTTCCGTCTTCGGTCTGTCACTCTGTACAAAAATCTACTTCCTCCTCCCAACCCCGCCCGCATCCGATCTCCCAGCGGCAAGCATCAAACGGAGCGAAGTGCCTCAGGAACCTATATGCCCAAAAACAAGATCACCTACCTCGAACTTCCCGCCACCGACATTCCCGCCCTTAAAACCTTCTATGGGGATCTCTTTGGCTGGACCTTTGAAGACTTCGGCGGCGACTACGCCACCTTCTCCGGCGGCGTCGAAGGAGGTTTCAATGCCGAGCCGGAAAGCAAGCCCAAAGCGCCCCTCGCTGTGCTCGATACCACGGAGATCGAGGCCCTTGAGGAAGCCATCCGCCACGCTGGAGGCACCATCTCCAAGCCTATCTTCCCCTTTCCCGGTGGCCGCCGCTTCCACTTCCTCGACCCCAACGGCAATGAGCTGGCCGTCACCCAGCCCGACAGCTAGCCTTGCCCATAGGAGCGTCGCCGCTAAGCGGGCGCTTGCTGCCGAGCCCCCGCCGCGGGGCCCCGAACCCATAGGCCGATGAGGCTCTCGAAACAGGGTCGCGTCGCCGGCGAAGTCACCGACCCGAGACGCCTTGGCCCCGACGGCTCAGCAGCATTCCCTCTACCCGGCGCAGATCCTCTTCCGTATCGACTCCAACCGTGTCGAACTCCGTCGCCTCTACATATAAGCTGAACCCGTTCTCTAAAAAGCGAAGCTGCTCCAGCCGCTCCGTCTGCTCCAGCATCGAGGGCGTAAGCGCGGGGAAGCGGTTCAGCGCCGCCTTCCGGTACGCATACAGCCCAATATGCTTCCAATACACCGCCTCTTCGCGTCCCTCCCGGTCATAGGGTATGGTCGCCCGCGAAAAGTAGAGCGCCCGCCCGTCCGTCGCTGTCACCACCTTCACCGCGTTCGGGTTCGTCACATTCTCCGGTGTGCACCGCACCTTCAACGTGGATACCTCCACTTGCTCCCGGCCGAACGGTGCCAGCAACCCGGCAATATGCTCGGGCCGCAGCATCGGTTCATCCCCCTGGATGTTCACATAGATCGCCGCATCGATCTCCTGTGCGACGGCATGCACCCGGTCGCTCCCGCTCGCCAGCTCCGCCGAGGTCATCCGCCAC
>CAXUNW010000302.1:0-2603 GCA_964252505.1 uncultured Acidobacteriaceae bacterium | reverse complement strand
GGATTGATGGGGGTTGGGGGTGAGAGGATTTCGGGTTCGGTGTCGATGAGCTTGAAGACGCGCTCGGAGGCGGCCATGGCGGCCTGGAGGATGTTGTATTTTTCGCTGAGGTCCTGGATGGGGCGGAAAAAGCGCTGGGCGTACTGCATAAAGGCGATGAGGACGCCGAGGGTGACGGTGGCGTGAAGGACGGAGGCTCCGCCGCGCCAGATGACGAGAGCGATGGCGATGGAGCTGAGGAGCTCGACGGCGGGGTAGTAGAGGGCGTAGGCGAAGATGGCGTCTTTGAAGGCGTCCATGTGGAGGCGGTTGATGGACTTGAAGTCGTCGTAGGCGCGCTGCTCGCGATTGAAGAGCTGGACGATGGCCATGCCGGAGACGTGTTCCTGCATGTAGGTGTTGATCTGGGCGATGGCGGAGCGGATGCGGCGGTAGGAGTCGCGGACGTGTTTGCGGAAGATTTTGGTGATGTAGAGAATGGCGGGGATGACGGAGAGGGTGAGCAGGGCGAGAGGCCAGCTCATGCGGAGCATGATGAGGACGATGAAGGCGAGGACGAAGACGTCCTCGAAGATGGCGAGGACGCCGGAGGTGAACATCTCGTTGAGGGCGTCGACGTCGGAGGTGACGCGGGTGACGAGCTTGCCGACGGGGTTGCGGTCGAAGAAGGCGGGGCTCATGCGCTGGAGATGGCGGAAGATCTGGCTGCGGAGATCGAACATGATCTTCTGGCCGGTCCACTGCATGAGGTAGGTCTGGAGGAACTCGAGGGCGTAGGTGAGCAGGAGCGAGGCGAGGTAGAGGAGACCGAGCTGGGTGATGCCCTGCATGGGACGGGGGCTGAGATGGCGGGCGAGCCAGGAGAGTTTGGCGGGCGGGGTGTCGGCCATGTAGGTGTCGACGGCTACCTTGACGAGGTAGGGTCCGGCCACATCGGAGGCGGCTTTGAAGATGATTGCGACCGCGGAGAGCGCGGTCTGCAGCTTGTAGGGCCTGAGGTAGGTGAGAAGACGGCGCATAAGGCGAGAGTCGTAGGCTTTGCCGACAACGTCATCATCTGCGGGAGGTTTCTTCTCGTCGGGCGCGGTTTGTATCTTCTTTTCGGCCTGCGCGGAGGCGGCAAGGCCAGCTTCACCCGCCTCGACGGCGTCGGTGGCAGGGCTATCGGTCTGGATAGGCCGCGTGTCGGTGGCGCCCTTGGCTGAGTTTTCGGAAGATTGCATGCCGTCGTTATTCTAGATGCTTGCGGACGGGATGGGTTTCTACTTTCCTGCTCGGATGGTGGGTTCGTGGGAGGGTGGGACCGAGATGGCGACGGCGCCGAGGATAGGACCGAGCTGATCGGCCTGAGCGAAGACGACGACTCGGGTGGCCTGGAGGGTGGATGGGACGTCGAGCTGGAGTTGCAGGGGAGCGCGGGCGAGGTCGCGAGTACTGCCGACGCGAGTCAGAGATCGGACGACACCGGCATGGTTGAGAGTCCGACCGCCATTTTCGCCGGCGCGGACCTGGGTGGTCTCAGAGGGCGACACAAGAGCGGCAAAGATAGCGGCGGGCGGGGCGGATGCGGTTTGCAGGGTGAGGGTGGCGGTGATGCGGTTGGCTTCGCGGTGGGCGTCCGTGAGCGGGAGCGGTAGGCCAGGTGCACGCGCGGCCTGCACGATGGCGCGGGCGGCGGCTCCGGCATCTGCACCGTTGAACTGGGTACGACCGGCGACGACCATCTGCGGGGTGAAGACGTCGGGCAAATGGAAGTGAGCGCCGTAGCTGCTCTGGCGCTCGGTGTAGCGGCGGGAGGAGAAGCGATCGGGCCAGCCAAGGGAGTCCCAGTAGTCGACGTGCTCGGATAGGACGATGACCTCGGCGGAGGGGATCGGCTGGTCATGATCGAGACGAGCGAGGAGGGCGTCGGCGGGAGGACAACTGGAGCAGCCCTCTGAGGTGAAGAGCTCAACGACGACCGGGACGCGGGATGGCTGCTGGGCGGAAGCGAGCGATGCGAGGACAAGGGCTGCGGTGAAAAGACGGATGGGCATAAACGGCTCCGGCCGGCAAGGTCGAAGTCGGCTGATCCGTTGGACGTGCGGGCAAGGGGATCGGATGGGGTGGCTGCGTGAAAGAATAGAGGAGATGGATGTTGGCGAGGACGTGGGACTATATCTTTCGGTGCCTTTTTGCAAGGCGAAGTGCAGCTTCTGCAACTTTGCGTCGGATGTCTTTGCGCCCGGGCGGATGGATGGGTATGTGGAGCGGATGTGTGAGGAACTGCGCCGGTCAAGGGGACGTGCCGCAGGGCTGAAGGCGAGGCTGCCGGAGCGGGTGAGCACGATTTACTTTGGCGGGGGTACACCGAGCCTGCTCAGCGCCGGCAACCTTGAACGAATCTTCACGACGATTCGGGAGACGTTTGCGGTGGAGGCGGACGCGGAGATCACGCTGGAGGCGGCGCCGGGGCAGATGGCTGACGCGACGCTCGAAGCCGCGCTGCGGTGTGGGGTAAACCGGGTGAGCTTTGGGGTACAGAGCTTTGTGGACCAGGAGACAGCGGCCGTGGGGCGGCTGCACACGGGGCCTGCGTGCCTGGCGGAGATTGCCCGGATGGG
>CAXUNW010000301.1:0-2607 GCA_964252505.1 uncultured Acidobacteriaceae bacterium | reverse complement strand
CCCCAAAGCCGCAGTCGCGCCACAGGGCCAGGCCAACCTCTTCCCCCTGCCCTGAGCCTGCGCCCCATCTACAATCACCCCATGCTTCTGGCCGACCTCGCCCAGCACCTCCACGCAACCCTCGACGGCGACCCGCACGCCGAAATCACCGGCCTCGCCGGCATTGAGAACGCTCAACCTGGACATCTCACCTTCGTCGCCAATCCCAAGTACGCCGCGCTTGCCTGCACCACCCGCGCAACTGCCATCCTCGTAGAACCCACCTTTCCCGCAGTCGCCGCCGCTACCCTCCGCACCCCGAACCCTTACCTCAGCTTCGCTCGCGCCCTCGAGCTCTTCTACACACCGCCTGCGTATCTACCCGGCATTCATCCCACCGCTGTCATCGCAGCCTCCGCCACCCTCGGCCCCCACGCCCACGTCGGCCCCTATGCGGTCATCGGAGAAGATGTCCACCTCGGCGCCCACGCCGTCATCCTCGCGCACGCCGTCATCTACCAGGGCGTTCGCGCCGGCTCGCACCTCTTTCTGCACGCCCACGCCGTCCTCCGCGAGCACTGCGTCCTCGGCGACCGAGTCACCATCCAGAACGGGGCCGTCATCGGCGCTGACGGCTTCGGCTTCGCCCGCCAGCATGGTCCAGACCAGCTCCCTGGCGGCCCCTGGTACAAGATCCTCCAGTCCGGCCCGGCAATCCTCGAAGAAGATGTCGAAATCCAGGCCAACGCCTGCATCGACCGCGCCTCCATCGGGGAAACTCGCATCCAGGCCGGCACGAAGATCGACAATCTCGTTCAGGTCGGCCACGGCTCTAACGTCGGCCAGGCGACCCTGCTCTGCGCCCAGGTTGGCCTGGCCGGGTCCACGACCATCGGCCGCCACGTCATCCTGGCTGGCCAGGTAGGCGTCGCCGGCCATTGCACCATAGGCGACGGTGCCATTGCCACCGCGCAGTCCGGCATTCCGTCCGACGTCCCCGCGGGAAAAACCGTCAGCGGTTATCCCGCCGTGGACAACCGGCAGTGGCTGCGCTCCGTCGCTTTGATCAACAAGCTCCCAGAGCTTCTCCGTACCCTCAGGCAGCGCTAGCCGTACTGGCCTGCTACCCTTGCTCCATGCGTCTGCTCCCCCTGGTGGCCCTGTCTGCCTGCACCCTCCTCATCGCCGGCTGCCACTCCCACTACATCGAGACCACCATTACCAACCGCACCGCTACCCCCATCCTCCTTCTGGAAGTCGATTACCCGAGCGCCAGCTTTGGAACCGAAAACCTGGCCCCCGGAGCCTCCTTCCAGTACCGCTTTAAGGTTCTCGGCTCCGGCTCCACCAAACTCCTCTACACCGACGCAGCCCATCACGACCACACGGCCAATGGGCCCGCCCTCAGCGAAGGCACTGAGGGAACTCTCCTGATCGATATTCAGCCAGATCAGGCCAGATGGACGCTCAATCCTGCGGCGCCTTCCTGAACGCACCTACCGGAACGAACCTTTGTCGAAGCGCATCGGCCAGAAGGCGCCTGGTCGAGGCCGTCAACCCGCTTGTCTCGCGTCGGCTGCGGCGTTGGCGGTCGTATCTCCCCCGCTGAGAGTCCGCTCCTTTCCCCACCGCCAACATCGTCCGGTGCCAAAAGCTACGACCGCCACAATCAAGAAAGTGATCGTGATCACGTTGTCCTAACCCTCAAGATGCGGGGGCGGGCGCCCAGCGATCAAGCCATCGCCATACCGCCCCGGCACCGCAGATCATACGATGCCGTTCTTGTACATGCGCTAAACTCCGAAAATGTCTCGCGGTTTCTTCATCACGTTCGAAGGCCTCGACGGCTCAGGAAAAACCACGCAGCTCCGTCGGCTAGCCGCTTCGCTCGAGGCCGCTGGCCGCCAGGTCGTCACGCTCCGCCAGCCCGGCTCCACCACCCTCGGCGACCGCATCCGCGCCATCCTTGTCGATTCCCGTGCCGAATCCACCCTCGGCCCCATCGCTCCCGCCGCCGAGCTCGCCCTCATGTTCGCCGATCGAGCCCAGTCCATCGCCGACATCATCGCCCCCGCCCTCGCCGCCGGAGCCATCGTCCTTTGCGACCGCTTCACCGACTCCTCCGAGGCCTACCAGGGTGGCGGCCGCCGGCTTGGCTCCGCCCGCATCCTCGCCCTCCATCAGGCCGTCTGCGGACCCCTTCAGCCAGACCTGACCCTCCTCCTCCTTCCTGCGCTTGAGGTCTCCCTCACCCGCGCCCGCCACCGCAACCAGCGTCACCTCCTCGCCGACGGTACGGACGAAAACCGCTTCGAGCAGGAGCCCGACGACTTCTACGCCCGTATCCACAACGCTTACCTCGAGATCGCCATCCGCGACCCCCACCGCGTCCTCACCCTCACCGACAATGCCTCCATCGACGCCATCGAGACCCAGATCCGAACCGCCGTCGACCCCCGCCTCGCCTCAATCCGCTGAACTGCCGCCAACCTTTCTCGGCAATCTTTCCGCCCCGCCCCGCAGCCCCTCTCGGCTCCGCGCGCCACCGGAGTCTAATAGCAGAAGCCCATGACCACGCCACCCCTCATCGAGCCCAATCAAGCCGCAACCCCCGCCGCCGCGCCTGAC
>CAXUNW010000300.1:0-2612 GCA_964252505.1 uncultured Acidobacteriaceae bacterium | reverse complement strand
GCTCGTACTTGGCCTGGAGGGAGTTGTAGAGGAGCCAGCCGTTGGAGGTGATGTCGGCGATGCCGTTGAGGGTGGGGAAGGGGCGGCGGGCGGCGGTGTTGTTGCCTGCGCCTGGAGCGGCACCATTGAAGCTGGCGACGTTGTTGAAGAGGCGGGTGGCGTGGGTTCCGGCGTAAGCGAGGGTGAAGACGCCGCCGCGGGCAAGGCCCTGCTGGAGGTTGACGTTGAACTGCTGGACTAACCCCTGTTTTATGTTGCGGGCCGGGGCGACGAGGGAGCCGGTGTAGGTGGTGGGGTTGGGGGGCTGGGAGTTGTCGGGGAAGCCGTTGAGGGCGGAGCCGGGGATGAGGACGCGGCCGGGGACGATGTCGTTGGTGGAGAAGGTGAAGGTGTTGGTGTAGGGCGGGTTCTGGTGGATTCCGGCGGACTGGCCGAGGTGGGCGGTGTCGTGGAAGATGGCGTAGCCGCCGCGGAGGACGGTGTTGCTTTGGGGGCCGTAGGGGGAGAAGGAGAAGCCGAAGCGGGGCTCTACGTTGCCGTAGTCGGTGGCGATGCCGGCGTATTTGTCGGCGGCGGTGGTGCCGGGGTAGGTGGCGGCCTGGGCGCCGGCGACGAAGAAGGTTCCGGTGGTGACGTCGAAGTTGGCGATGCGGGACTGAGCTTCGGAGAGCGGGGTGGTGACGCCGTAGGCGAGGCCGAGGTTGAGGGTGAAGGCGGGGGTGACGGCCCAGTTATCCTGCGCGTAGCCGCGGTACTCCTTCCAGCGGCGGCCGATGATGCCGGAGTTGACCTGGTTCTGGCGGTTGCCGGCGTCGGCGTAGCCAAGGAGGAGGCTGGCAACGGGGGATCCGTTGGCCCCGGTGATGCCACTGGCGGGGTCGGTGATGGTGGCGGCGAAGGTGGTGGTGGGGGAGTAGGCGGTGAAGTTTTTGGTGAAGGCCATCTGGCCGTGGAGGTAGGTTTCGCCGAGGCCGTTGTTCTGCATAGGGCGGAAGTCGAAGCCGAAGACCATGGTGTGGTTGCCGTGGACGACGGAGAGGGAGTCGAAGTAGTGGAAGACCTCGGTGCCGCCCTGGTAGGGGGAGTAGTTGCGGTCGCCGACGGGGTTGAAGCCGGTGATGTTGATGAGGGTCATGCCGGAGGTGGCGGCGTCGCCGAGGTTGGCTCCGGTGATGCCGAGGAGCGAGGCCTCGTTGGTGCCGTAGCCGAAGCCGCGGATCTGGTTGAAGTCGCGGTTGTAGCCGGCGGCGGCCTGGTTGACGATGTGGGGGGAGAAGATGTGGGTTTCGGAGAGGGCGATGTTGCGGGAGCGGGCGCGAAAGTTGGTGGTGGAGGTGAAGGAGCTTTTGGCGCCGAAGCCGGGGAGGCCGGAGGGGTTGAACTGGCCGGCGTTATCCCAGGAGAAGCGGGCGAAGAGGCGGTCGTTCGCTGAAAGCTGGTGATCGAGCCTTGCGTCGAACTCGTCGTCGTTGAGCGAGCGGGTGGGGCTGGCGGTGTAGTTAAAGCCGGTGCTGAGGCCGGGGGAGCCGGCGGGCAGGGCGCTGGGATAGAGGTTGAGAATGGCCTGGCCGATGGTTGAGATCTGGGACTGGGGAATGATGTAGGCTGCGGCGGCGGAGGAGTAATAGCTGGTGCGGGTGCTGGCGTTGGGGCCGGCGAGCGAGGGGACGGGGTTGTAGATGGGATTGGTGAAGGTGTGTTGGAGGCGCTGGGCGTCGGTGGGGACGACGGACTGGATGGGAGCTCCCTGGCGGACGCGGTTTCCCTGGTAGTCGAGGAAGAAGAAAGTTTTGTCGCGGAAGATGGGGCCGCCGAGGGCTCCGCCGAACTCGTTCTGGCGGTATTTGCCCTTCTTGACGGGGTCGAAGAAGTTGCGGGCGTCGAGGTAGTCGTTGCGGAAGAACTCGAAGGCGGAGCCGTGGAAGTGGTTGGTTCCCGACTTGGTGGAGACGAGGACGGTGGAGCCTCCGCGGGAGCCGTACTGGGCGGAGTAGTTGAAGGTGAGGACGTTGAACTCCTGGATGGCGTCGACCTGGGGGAGGAAGCCGACGCCTCCGCCGGTGAGTTCGTTGTCGTCGACGCCATCGAGACGCCAGTCGTTGGTGTTTTCGGCCATGCCGGCGATGGAGAGGGAGACGGAGCCGCGGAAGGAGACCTCGGAGCTGGTTCCGGCGTTGAGGAAGTCGGTGGTCTGCTCGCCGCGGGTGGTTCCGGGGGTGAGGAGGGCGAGCTGGGCGAAGTCGCGTCCGTTGAGGGGCAGGTCGGCGACCTCTTCGGCGTGGATGGTCTGGCCGAGGGTAGCGTCCGCGCGCTGGACGGTGGTGCTGGACTGGTCGGCGCGCACGTCGACGGAGGTGGAGGCGGCGGCGGGCTGGAGCTTGATTTCGAGCTGGACGTTTTGCTGGCCTTCGAGTGAGGCGTTGGTGAGCTCGGAGGGTTGGAAGCCGGGCTGGGCGACGCGGATGGTGTAGGTGCCGATGGGGAGGAGCGGGGCGGCGAAGAAGCCGGAGCCATCTGATTGGACGGTGCGGGTGGCGTTGGTGCCCTGGTTCGTGAGGGTGACGGGGGCGTTGGGGATGGCGGCCCCGGAGGAGTCGATGACGTGGCCGGAG
>CAXUNW010000299.1:0-2632 GCA_964252505.1 uncultured Acidobacteriaceae bacterium | reverse complement strand
GCGGTGGGGATTGTCGCCAACCAGAAGATGAACCAGAGCATGACGATGGCGACGGGGCCGGCGGCGGGGACGAAACGGACGGAGTTTGGCGGGGTGATCTATGCGGATGGGGCGCAGAAGGCGGCGCGGTTCATCATGGATTGCAACCAGGGGCTTGTGCCCCTGGTGTTTCTGCACGATGTGAACGGGTTTATGGTGGGCAAGGATGCGGAGTGGTCGGGGATCATCCGGGAGGGGGCGAAGATGGTTTCGGCTGTGTCAACGTCGGTGGTGCCTAAGATCACCGTCATTCTGGGAGGGAGCTTTGGGGCGGGGCACTATGCGATGTGCGGGAAGGCCTACGATCCGCGATTTATCTTTGCGTGGCCGACGGCGCGGTATGCGGTGATGAGTGGGGCTTCGGCGGCTTCGACCTTGGCTGGCGTAAGGGCAAAGCAGATGGAGCGTGGGGGCAAGGTGTTGTCGGAACAGGAGAAGAAGGGCTTGTACGACGAGATCAAGGGGAGCTTCGACGCGCAGGCGGACCCGCGGTATGGTGCGGCGCGGCTCTGGGTGGATGGGATTATCGATCCGGCGGCGACGCGGGAGGTGTTGATGGTGGCGCTGGAGGCGGCTTGTTTGAATACGGAGGTGCCTCGGTATAGCGTGGGGGTCTTGCAGACGTGAGAGCCTTGTTTGGAAGATGGCGCATGATTGATCCTCGGATGGCAGGCGCTTGCGAGGAAGGGCGTAATCGGATCGGGTTTGTGGGGGTGTATCGGGTGACGCATGAGCAGGATCGTCCGCGGGAGGCGGAGTTCTGGGCCACGAAGTCGATTGCGGAGCGAGTGATTGCGGGTTGGGAGCTTGTGAAGGACGATCTGATGCGTGGAGAGAGGAATGAGCCGGAGAAGCGAACAGGTTGGACTCGTCGCCGCATTTCACGCAGCGGGCGTTGAGTACACCGTTGTGGGTGGCGTTGCGGTGAATCCGTCGCGAGGAGAGCAAACGTGAAGGGTTTGTTCGCCGGATACGAGCGTTCCTACGAAGCGCGGATGAGATTGCGTGTCAGTGCAATCATGCTTGCGGTGCTTGGCTGTTTCTTTGCCGTGTATGTTCCATTCCTTCTCGCAATTCTTGGCGTTCTGCTCTTCCGTATTCTTGCTGGTTATCCCATGCCGCAGGATACTCCTCGAGTTATGTCGGTTTCGCTGGCAGCCTGCACGGTGACTGCTTTGCTTGCCTTTCTCTGCATTCGGGCGGGAGCCGCGCTGCTTGCCCTTCGGCGCTGGGCTGCCTATGTCACGATGGTCTTTGGGCTTTTTCTGTTTTCGTTTTGCGGCAATCTGGCGTACGACTTCTATCATCCTCACCATGCCGTGCCCGATGAGGAGTTTGGAGGACTGTTTGTACCGTTCTGCGTGGTCTTTGGTTTGTGGTGGTGGGTGTATCTGAACCTCCCTCACGACAGAGCACCGATGAAGGCCGAACCGAAAGCAGACGCAGGTTTCCTTCGCGAAAATGACAACCAGAACGACAAGATCAACACTAACGAGATTCCACCGCTTCGCTTGCGGTGGCACAATAGCGGGAAGGTGACAGGCATGGCGGTGGTGAAGATTGTGGAATGTCCGCGGGATGCGTGGCAGGGGCTGCCCGGGGCGGTTCCGGCGGAGGTGAAGGCGGAGTATCTGCGGGTGTTGATTGCGGCGGGGTTTCGGGCGATCGATGCGGTGAGTTTTGTGTCGCCGGCGGCGGTGCCGCAGATGGCGGACTCGGAGAAGGTGCTGGATTATCTTGATCCGCCGGTGTATGACCCGATCAGCAAGAGTGGGGTTGAAATCATCGGGATTGCGGTGAACGAGAAAGGAGCGGAGAGGGCGGTGAAGACGGGGGCGGTGAGTACGCTGGGGTTTCCGTATTCGGTGTCGCCTACGTTCTTAAAGAAGAATCAGAACCAGACGCCTGAGGAGGCCGTGGAGGCTCTGGAAGCGGTGGGTACGGCAGGGTACAAGGCCGGGCTGGAGATGGTGGCGTATGTGTCGATGGCATTTGGGAACCCGTATGGGGATGCGTGGGACATCGACGAGACGGTGGCGGCGTGCGACCTGCTGATGGAGAGCGGGGTGAGGCAGATTTCGCTGGCGGATACGGTGGGCGTAGCCTCGGCGGGGCTGGTAGGGCAGGTGGTGAAGGCGGTGATGCGGGCTGTGGATGGGTTGGAGGTGGGGGTGCATCTTCATGCGCGACCGGAGGAGGCGGCGGCCAAGGTGAGGGCCGCATACGGGGCGGGCTGCCGGCGGTTCGATGGAGCACTGGGAGGGTACGGTGGCTGTCCTCTGGCGCAGGATGTGCTGGTGGGCAATGTAGCGACAGAGGCGATGCTGGCGGAGTTGAAGCGGCTGGGAGCGGAGATCCCGAAGCTGACGCCGCTGGACGGGCTGCTTTCTGCAAGTCGAGAGATTGCGAGGCGGTTTGGGGCGGGTGCGGAGACGGTACAGTGAGCGATGTGCTGGTGGCGGATGAGGGTGGGGTCAGAACGATTACGCTGAACCGGCCAGAACGACGGAACGCGTTGACGCCGGGGATGCAGGGAGAGTTGATCGAGGCGCTGGAGGCGGCGGAGGCAGATCGGGGGTGCCGGGTGGTGGTG
>CAXUNW010000298.1:2404-2635 GCA_964252505.1 uncultured Acidobacteriaceae bacterium | reverse complement strand
AACGGATACCGCCCGTACCCGATCCCCACGCCCAGCGTCCACACCCGCACAATGCTGTCCAGCTTGCCATGCAGCGCCGCCACCCCCGCCGCAAACCCGTCGGCATCGTTCAGGATCGTCACCCGCGTATCGACCCCATGCTCCTTCAGCTTTGCCGCCAACACCTCCTGGATGCGCGCCCCCTTCATCTGCGGCAGGTTCGGCGCCTCCTCGACTACTCCCCCCTTAATG
>CAXUNW010000298.1:0-2394 GCA_964252505.1 uncultured Acidobacteriaceae bacterium | reverse complement strand
ATCCGCCACCAGCACAATCTGCTCGCAAAGAGTCTTCACGATCTCGTCCGTCGGCATCTCGACCAGCGCGTACTGATCGTCGTGGTTCTGCGGAAAGCTCCGCAGCGGACCCGCCAGGCGGTGATCCTCCACCAGACCCGCTACTACCCGTTCCGACAACGTCACCCCTATGCTCTTCCCCATCATCGCCTCTTTCCGGTCTAGCGTTCCGTCTCAATCCAGCCCATCAGCGCATCCCCGCGGCTGCGGATGCAGATACCGTTCAGGAACCATATCCCAAACAAGGTGCAACGCGTAACCCCCAGGCCACGCATACAGCCGGCAAAATACCACCCGCGCCGGCCAGTGTCCCAATTGGACACCCGCTGCCAGTCACCGCATCAACGTCGCCCGCTGCCTGGCTAGAACTTGCTCACACGGTTCAACCCGTTGAACGCCGCCACTTTATAACATTCCGCCAGAGTTGGATAGTTGAACACCGTATCCACGAAATAATCCAGCGTTCCGCCCAGCGACATCACCGCCTGCCCGATGTGCACCAGCTCGCTCGCGCCTTCGCCGATGATGTGTACGCCCAGAATCGCATGGGTCATGCGGTGAAAGATCAGCTTCAGCCGCCCCGTCGTGTCCCCGCGTATCTGCCCCCGCGCAATCTCCCGGTAGTACGCCACGCCCACCTCGTACGGCACGTCCTCCTCGGTCAACTGCTCCTCTGTCTTGCCCAGGAAGCTGATCTCCGGAATCGTCCAGATGCCGTACGGGTAGAAGCTTGGATTCGACAGCACCGTCTCATCCCCAAACGCCCGCGCCGCCGCCACCCGGCCCTGCTCCATCGACACCGAAGCCAGCGACGGAAACCCGATCACATCGCCCACCGCGAAGATCGTCGGAACCTTCGTCCGAAAATCCTTATCCACCGGGATCCGGCCGCGCGAGTCAGAGTCCACTCCAACCGCCGCCAGGTTCAGTTCATCCACGTTCCCCTGCCGCCCCACCGCGAACAGCAGCGCATCTCCCTGGACCTTCTTCTTGCTCTCCAGGTTCGCCACCACGGTGCCGTCCGGCATCTCCTCCACCGACTCCACCTCTTCGTTCATCCGCATCGTCACCCGCGAATCCCGCAGGTGATAGCTCAGCGCCTCGATAATCTCCTGGTCCGCAAACTCCAGCAGACGCGGCCGCCGCTCGATCAGCGTCACCCGCACCCCAAGCGCCGAGAACATGCATGTGTATTCCACACCGATCACGCCGCCGCCCACCACGATCAACGTCTTCGGCAGCGTCACCAGGTCCAGCACCAGGTCGGAGTTGATAATGCTCCGCCCATTGATCGGGACCTTCGGCGACGACGCCGGCTTCGTCCCCGTCGCAATCAGGATGTTCTTCGCCTCGTAGTAAGTCGACCCCTTCGAGTTCGTCACCTTCAGATGCGTCGCATCCTCAAAGCTCGCCACCCCCGTCAGCATCTCGATGTTGTTGCGCGAAAGCTGAGCCTCCGTCACATCGATCTCGGTCTTGATCACGTGCTGCACCCGGAACGCCAGGTCCGCCATCGTAATCCGTTCCTTCACCCGGTAGTTCATCCCGTAGATGGACTTGTAGTTGTACCCCGAAAGGTGCAGCACCGCCTCGCGCATCGTCTTCGACGGTATCGTTCCCGTCGAGATACACGCGCCGCCCACGACCTCCCGCATCTCCACCAGCGCCACCTTCTTGCCCAGCTTCGCCGCGTAGATCGCCGCCCGCTGGCCTGCCGGCCCGGAGCCAATCACAATCAAATCGTATACAGTGCTCATGCGCTCGCGTACTCTTCCCTGCCGCGGTATGCGGCCGCCTGTCCGGCACCGCCTTCGGTGGCTCTTGACTGATTTCCGTTGCTCTTGCCTGCCCTCGGTTGCTTACCCTCGGTCGCTCCTGGCTTCGTAGTGCGCAAATCTCGCCGGTTCTTCATCACCGTGCCAAACCTGCAACCCGCCCACGCGGCCTAGACTTCTTCAAAACCCCTATCCACTACCATACGCCCGTACAGCCTTTCACCGCCTACACTCAACCATGATCCGCTACGCGATCACAGCAGGCAATCACGGTCGTTTCCTCAAAAGGGATCGCGAACCCTCCCTGCGAATCCTCGCCGCACCTCGTCCTCCATTAGACGATCTCAACCCCTCTCTGCCGTTCGCCCGCCTCCTCGACCAGGCCCGCCGCCTCGCCCTCGATGGCGTCCACTTCCTCCAACTCCGCGAAAAGCACCTCCCCGCCCGAGAACTCGCCGCCCTCGCCTGCCAACTCCTCCGCGTCCTCAGCGCCACTCCATCCGCTCCCGTCCGCCTCCTCATCAACGCGCGGGCGGACGTCGCCGCCGCCGCCGGAGCTCACGGCGTCCATCTCCCCGCC
>CAXUNW010000297.1:0-2664 GCA_964252505.1 uncultured Acidobacteriaceae bacterium | reverse complement strand
GCCCCAACCGCGTCCCCCGATCCGATCGCCCAAGCACCTCCCGAACCTTGGCCGTGTCGATGCCAAACAACCGCCCCCCCATGCTCATCGAGCACAGCGAAACCTCACCTTCCTCCAGCAGTCCCACCCGCGCCTGCGACCGCCTCTCGTCCGCACCCGAATTCATCATGCCATCCCCCGCATCCCATCCGTTCCTCTAGACGGCGGCGTATACATCGGCCACTCCAGCCCTTCCGTAAATCCCGCATGGACCGTCGTGATCCGGCCATCCACCAGCGCCAGCCGCTCCGTATGCGCTTCCACCGGCGCCAGCAACGTTCCCGTTGTCACCTGGAAGACCTGCTTCACCAGCAGCCCCAGCCGCCGCGAGCGCATCGCCATCTCCGCCGGCCGCACACAGATCAGAACCGTCACCGTCTGTCCGCCATCGTCCATCCCTCGGCTGGCAAGCAAACCCCCGTCATCCTCCAGAGGGATCGTCTCTCCGCGATACTGCAACAGCGGCCAACCCCCTGCGTACTCAATCGCGTCCACGGAGACACTCTCGATACGCTCCACCTGCTCCAGCGGAATCGCCATCGTCTCGCTTCGGTGCTCGCCGCCGCCTCCAGATTCACTCCCGAAGCCTCCTTTGAAGATCAGGAACCGCTGCCGGGCCTCATCCTCGCGTGCCGCCTCGCTCTCGCCCGAACCCACCTCGCGCACGTCGCCGTCTCCTACGCCCGCCCGGTTCGCCGTCGCCGTCACATCCAGAATCAGCGCCAGCGTGCCGTTGCCCAACACCGTCGCCCCGGAAAACAACCCAATCTCGCGCAGCACCGGCGATAAAGGCTTCACCACGATCTCCTCGGGCGCCAGGAGATCATCGAGCACCAGCCCAAACTGCAGCCCATCCACCTCAAGCACAGCCAGATAAAAACCCGGAAGATTCGTCGCTGCGTCCTCTTCGATCCCAAGCAGCCGATCCAGGCGAACCATCGGCAGCAGCCGGTCTCGTAGCCGGTAAAGCTCGGCGCCTCCCATTCGCTCCACGGCATCCTTCGCCTCCGCCATCGGGATATACACCAGCTCCACCAGCGCACTCTGCGGCAGTGCAAAGCTCTGTCCCCCGCTGACCACCACCAGTGCCGGAACGATCGCCAGCGTCAGCGGCACACGCAGCCGCAATGTCGTTCCATGTCCCGGCCGCGACTCCAACTCCACCGTCCCACCGGCCTTCTCCACGTTCTCCCGCACCACATCCATGCCCACGCCGCGCCCCGAAACATGCGTCACCTCGACCGCCGTAGAAAATCCCGGCAGAAACACAAGCTGCAACACGTCCCGTTCTGTCATCGCCTCCGCGCGTTCCAGGCTCACCAGCTTCCGCTCCACAGCCTTCGCCCTGACGCGCTCCAGCCCAATGCCGGCTCCATCGTCAATCACCTCCAGCACCACCGACCCGCCCTGATGGAACGCTCGCAGCCGCACCAGCCCCACCGCCGGCTTGCCCACCTTCGCCCGCATCGCCGGCGCTTCTATCCCGTGGTCCACCGCATTCCGCACCGCGTGCGTCAGCGGGTCCTTGATCGCCTCCAGAAGGCTTTTGTCCAGGCCTGTCTCCTGCCCTGAAAATTCAATCCGGACCAGCTTCCCGCAGGTATTCGCCAAATCCCGGACCATGCGCGGAAACTTGTTGAAGACGTTGCCCACCGGCTGCATCCGGGCCTGCATCACCGTCTCCCGCAGGTCCGCCGTCACGCTGTCCAGGCGGCGCCCAAGCTGCGCAAACCCCTGCGCATCCAGGCTGGTCTGCAAAATCTGGTTGCGCGTCAGCACCAGCTCACCCACCAGATTCATCATCCGGTTCAGCACATCGACGTCGATCCGCAGCGTCTTCTCCGCGTTCCAGCTCGCGTCGCTCAGCGGGCTTGCCGAGCTGCCCTCCCCGCTCCGCGCGGCCTCTGTTACTGCCGCGGCAGTTAGCTGGCTCATCGCGGCCGGGTGCTCGCGAACCTCGATCTCTTCACCTGCATCTACGGCGAAACCGTCCCCCAATGGCGACGGCATGCTCTCTGCAAAGCCTCCGCTCGCCCCCACCGGCTCCGTCCGCAGCTCGCCGAAACCGTCCGCCATATCGGCTAGGGCATGCAGCCCGGCAATTAGCTCGGTGTCGTGATCCGCCGCCCGAACTCCTTCTCCGCCCGTCCGCTCGATCAACGACAAAATCTTTCGCAGCCCATCCAGGAGCGCCAGCAGACCGTTCACCAGGTCCGTCGTCACCGGAAGCCGCCCATCCCGCAGCAGACCCAGCACGTTCTCTCCCGCATGCGCCAGCGTCTCCAGCCGCGGCAATCCCAGAAAGCCCGTCGTGCCCTTGATCGAGTGAACCGTGCGGAAGATATCCGAGATCAACTCAGCATCGTCCGGACGAGACTCAAGCGTCGTCAGGCAACGCTCCATGCGATCCAGGCCGTCCCGGCTCTCGGCAATAAACTCGTTCGTCAGATCGTCCACATCCCCTATATCGGTGAACCTTGCCTCTAGCGTGAGCCTACCCCTTTTGCGCCATCATTCCCGGTAATGGCCTTCACCTGCGCGGTATCATCCAGAAATCATGTCCGCGCGCCTCCTTCTCGTCAGGCAGTCGCTGCTTCTCCTTGCCGGTCTCACCGCCTTCGCGTC
>CAXUNW010000296.1:0-2679 GCA_964252505.1 uncultured Acidobacteriaceae bacterium | reverse complement strand
GTAGAGGGCGCGGAACGCGGCGGTGCGGGGGTGCATGGCGGCGGCGGCCATGGCGAACTGGGCGGCGGGGAGCAGAGGCGTGGGGCCGGGGGTGAAGAGGCGTGTCTTGCGGATCATAGGGTCGATTGTATCGGGGCGGGCGGGGTTCTATGATCGGGCGAGAGGTTTTGCGATGAGCGAAGGGTCGGTTGGAAAGCGGATTCAGGCGGACATCATCACGGCGATGAAGGCGAAGGATGAGCATCGGCTGACGACGCTGCGGATGGTGAAGTCGGCGTTGAAGAACAAGGAGATCGAGAAGCGGGAGACGCTGACGGACGGGGAGGAGGCACAGATTCTGACGACGCTGGTGAAGCAGCGGCGGGAGTCTGTGGAGTCGTTTACAAAGGGCGGGCGGCCGGAGCTGGCGGCGAAAGAGACTGACGAGATCGCGATGATCGAGTCGTATATGCCGCAGGCGGCGAGCGAGGAGGAGGTCCGGGTGATTGTGCGGGGAGCGATTGCGCATCTGGCGGCGGAGGGAGGCAGGCCGGGGCCGAAGGATATTGGGCCCGCGATGCGGGTGGTGCAGCAGAGGATTCTGGCGAGCGGGCTGCGCGCGGAGGGCAAGATGGTGAGCGAGATGGTGAAGGCGGAGCTGAGCAAGGGGTAGGATGGGCGAGCGTCCAGAGAAGGATTAGGGGAGGATTCGGCGTGAGAGGACGGGTGCTGGCGGGTGTGGTTCTGGCGGCATCCATCCGGCTGGAGGCACAGGGGAGAGCGGGTGAGGTTCGGGTGAAGGTGATGGACCCGACCGGTGGCGGCGTATCGGCGGAGGTAGAGCTGGTGAGCCTGGGAACGGGGTTCGACCGCAGGCTGAAGAGCGATGACGAGGGCGCGGTGGCGATGCGGGGGGTGCCGTTCGGGGTGTATGCGGTTCGTGTGGTTGGGGCTGGGTTCGCGCCGTTTGCGGGGACGCTGAAGGTAGGGTCGGCGGTGCCGGTGGTGGACGAGGTGCGGCTCAGCGTGGCCGCGGTGACGACGCAGGTGACGGTGAAGGGCGAGACGACGCTGGTGGACCCGGAGAGTGCGTCTTCGGCGCTGCGCATTGGGGAACAGGCGATTGAAGCGCGGCTCTCGTCGCTGCCGGGGCGGTCGGTGCAGGATTTGGTGATTTCGCAGCCGGGCTGGCTGTATGAAGGGAACGCGGTGCTGCATCCCCGGGGGTCGGAGTACCAGACGCAGATTGTGGTGGACGGGATTCCGTTGATGGATAACCGTTCGCCAGGCTTTGGGCCGGAGATCGAGGCGGATGATCTGGAGTCGGTGACCACGACGACGGCGGGGTACTCGGCAGAGTTTGGACGGAAGATGGGCGGGGTGGTGGAGCTGGATACGCGGCGACAGACAGACCCCGGGGTGCATGGGCAGGTAGTGCTTACGGGCGGGAGCTACGACACGGCGTCGGGGTACGGGCGGGTACAGGTGGTGCGTGGAAGGAACCTGTTCGGGGTGAGCGCCTCCGGCGCGACGACAAGCCACTACCTGAATCCGGTGGTTCCGGAGAACTTTACAAATACGGGGACCACGGGGGATTTTGCCGCGAGGTATGGGCGGGATCTCGGGGGCAACGACCGGTTGAACGTGAGCGTGCGGCATGAGCTTTCGCGGTATTTGATCCCGAATGAGCTGCTGCAGCAGCAGGCAGGGCAGGTTGAGAACGGAGACACCTTCGAGACGATGGGGACGGTGAACTACACGCACATCGTGTCCCCGGAGAGCCTGCTGACGGTGGCGGGGATGGTTCGGGACCATGCGAACGATCTTTATTCATACGTGAACCCAACGCCGATCGCGGCGTTTCAGAGTAACTGGTATCGCGAGGGGTACGTGAAGGGGACGTATACGCTGAACGTCCACCGAGGGGGAGCCCGGCACGAGTTGAAGGCGGGTGTGGAGTCGGATGCGGCGATGCTGCACGAGAGCTTCCACTCCACGATCACAGACCCGACGCAGTTCGACGACGATACGCCGACAAGTTTGGACTTTGCGGGGCGGCGGCCGGACCTGGAGCAGTCCGGCTTTATTGAGGACAGCATCCGGCTGGATGGGTGGACGGTGAACGCGGGGTTGCGCTGGGACCACTATCAGCTGGTGCGGAACGAGAGGGCTTTCAGCCCGCGGATCTCCGTGGGCCGATCGATTCGTCGGCTAGGCATGGTGCTGCACGGGTCGTACGACCGGATCTTTCAGACGCCATCTTCCGATAACCTGCTTCTGTCGAGTTCGCCGCAGATCCAAACGTTGAGCAGCCAATTTTTGCGTCTGCCGGTACGGCCCTCCCGAGGGAACTACTATGAGGGCGGTCTGACGCAGAGTCTGTTTGGTGGAACGCGGCTGGATGTGAATCTATACCGGCGGACTGCGCGAGATTTCGCCGACGACGACCAGCTGCTGAACACCGGGGTGAGCTACCCGATCTCCTTTGCGCAGGCGACGATTTATGGCGCAGAGGGGCGGCTGGAGGTGGTTCGGCTGCGGCGGCTGAGCGGGTATGTGAGCTACTCGTACATGGTGGCCGCGGCGTCGTTCCCGGTGACGGGAGGTTTGTTTTTAGGCGATAACGTGAGTGCGGCCGAGATGCAGCTTGGCGGTCATTTCGCGGTGTCGCAGGACCAACGGAACACGGCGCAGACGCGC
>CAXUNW010000295.1:0-2688 GCA_964252505.1 uncultured Acidobacteriaceae bacterium | reverse complement strand
GTAGTTGAAGACGCCGGTGGGGCCGGTGAGCGCGTAGGTGGCCTGGGAGTTGTCGACGATCTGGGAGAAGTAGAGGCCGAATCCTCCGCGGAGGATGGTTTCGCCGGTGCCGAGGAAGTCGTAGACGAAGCCCGCGCGGGGGGCGAGGTTGGCGTGGGCGTCGGTGAAGGTCTGCTGCTCATACCGTGCGCCGAGGTTTAGGGTGAGGCGCTGGGTGGCGCGGAAGGTGTCCTGAGCAAAAAAGCCGAAGAGGTGATCGTCGACGGTGTAGTTGGCGTTACCGTAGCTTTGGGTGTAGTTGGCGACGTTGGCGATGTTGTTGAGGTAGGCGGGGCTTTCGCAGACGGCGACGCCCAGCGAGCAGGTGTTATAGGTGAAGCGGCCGAGATAGATGGGGCCGCCGAACTCCTTGCTGTTGCCGCCGGTGTGAGCGTAGAGCCAGTCCGCGCCGAGCGAGAGCTGGTGGCGGCCCAGGGTAGCGGCGAGGGTCTCGGTGATGCCGTACTGGCGGTTCATGAGCAGGGCGGATTGCGAGGTTCCCGAGGTGAAGGTGGCGGCGCCGGCGATGGGTACGACGAACTGCGTGCCCGGGATGGCGGGGTCGAACTCGGTAATGGGGGAGCCGAGCTGGAACTGCAGGCGGAGATTGTTGACGAGGCGGGGCGAGAGGACGGCGGTGTCGCCGAGTTCCGCGGTGTAGGTGCGGCGGCGGAAGGTGCGGGCGACGGAGGGGAGGGTGGCTCCGCCAACGGTGCCGTTAGGGTTCGTGTCGTAGAAGCCGTCGGCGGAGGCGCGCAGGAAGGCGTTGTTGGCGGAGGTGAACTGGCGGTCGAGCCGGAGGGAGCCGAGGAGGTCGCGGTAGTGACCGATGAAGTTGCCGGGGGCAAGGAGCGAGGTGACCGGGGAGGCGCGGCGCTGCTGGGAAAATTCACCGGCGGCGAAGAAGTGGGTCCGCGGGGCGAGACGGCCGGAGAGCGACGCGGCGGTCTGGGCGAGGGTGTCGTTGGTGATGTCGTTGCCGCTGGCGGCGTTGGCAGTGGTGAAGCCGGAGAGCGCGGCCTCGCCCTGGCTGGGTCGGTAGAGTTCGAGGAGGTCGCCGTGGAGGCGGTCGCCGCCGGATTTGGTGACGATGTTGACGACGGAGCCGGTGGATGCCCCGTACTCTGCGGAGAAGCCGCTGGTGAGGACGGCCATCTCGGCGACGGCAGTGGCGGGGATGTTGGTGAAGATGGTCTGGCGGCCCCAGGAGTCGTTGGCGGGGGCGCCGTCGACCTCGAAGAAAGTCTGACGGCGGCCGGCTCCATTAGTGGTGAAGAGATTCTGGTTCATGAAGATGTCGCCCTGGTTGATGGCGGGACGGTTGGCGGCGTCGAGCAGGGGGAGGAAGGTGATGCGGCGATTGAGCAGGGGCGTTTGCTCGATCTGGCGGGCGGTGAGGAGGTCGCCGAGCTGGGGCTCGTTGGTTCCCACGGCGGGGAGGATGGTGGCTGTGGTGGTGATGGTGGTGTTGGCCGCGGCAACGGAGAGGGTGACGAGGACCTTGGTGGTGTTGCCGGGGGTGAGGGCGACGTGGACAAGTTGGGCGGGGGAGAAGCCGGGCTCGGTGGTGGAGACGGTGTAATCTTCGCCGACAGGAAGGCTGGTGACAGTGAAATCGCCTTGGGGGGTGGTGACGGCGGTGCGGGTGAGATGGGTGAGAGTGTTGGTGACGGTGACAGTGGCACCGGGGAGCCGGGCGTGCGTGGGATCTTCAACGCGGCCGATGAGGGTGGCGGTGTCGGGAGTCTGAGCGCCCGCGTAGAGGGTCAAAGCTAAGGCAGGAATTACGAGTTGACGGCTAAGGGTCATGCTTCTCCCGGCGGTTTGGTTGAGCACAATGGGGAAGGGACCTCCGATTGAGGTTGAGACGCAGGTTCCCTTTCAGGAGTGACACCCAGGATTGCAGAGGCAAGTACAACGACTTTTGGAACTACAGGTCTGGTTCGCATACGACGAGTCAACCAGGCGACGCTGAAACCGGAGGACTGCGCCTCCAGGGCAATGGTTACTCGTCGTCGCCCATCTCGATCTGGTCTTCGACGTCGTGATCGATGCGGGTGGTGTCGAGGGCGATGAGGGGGAGATGCTGGGCGCGGAGTTGATCGTTGAGGGCGGCTACCTCGGTCTTCTTGATAGATTCCCACTGGTTGAGGAGGTCGGGCAGAGGCTTGGCGGTGAGCTGATACGCCTCGACCTGGGCGGTGGTGGGGGCTGCATCGGCACTTTGTATCGAGTGTTCTATTCGCGCAAGCGTGGTTCGTACCGAGCCGAGGGTTGGTGGACCGGCGGGGCCGCCGCGGCGGGGCCCGCCTTCTCCGCGCTCGCGGCCGCCGATGGCTTCGAGCTTCGCTTCGAGGCCGTCGGTGGATCCGGCGGGGAGCTTGGCGGTTCCGGCGCGGACCTGTTCGCGGAGGACGGCGATCTCGTGGAGAGCGGTGGTGGCGTGGAGCATGTCGTCGTAGATGGAGTTGGAGGCGGCGAACTGAGCTTCGAGGTCGGCCTGGGAGGTGTTGACGCGGGGGGCGAGAGCGATCTGCCCGGGGGCGGTGAAGGTTTTGCCGGCTGCGGTGAGGCGGACTACATATTGGCCGGGCATGACCCATGGTGAGGAGGCTACGGGCGGGGTGTTGTGGGGCACGGCCTCATCGG
>CAXUNW010000294.1:0-2688 GCA_964252505.1 uncultured Acidobacteriaceae bacterium | reverse complement strand
GGTCAGGCGTGGGCATGGCGGGGTTGGGCGTGAAGACGGCGATGGCTGCTCCCTGCGGGTCGGCGAGGACGGCGAAGCGGAGCATGCCGGGCACATCGACCGCTGGCCGCAGGAGTGTGGCGCCGGCTTCGACCATCTTCTCGATGTGGGCGTCAACATCGTCGACGGAGATGTAGCCGATCCAGCCGGTGTGCCCAGGCACGGTCAACATGCCGGCGATGCCGACGTTGCCGAGATTGAAGGTGATGTAGGGAGGACCATCGCCGCCTTCCACCTCCTGCGTCGTCCAGCCGACGACATCCGAGTAGAACTTGCCGGCAGCCTTCGGGTCGCTGGTCATGAGCTCGTACCAGTTGAACTTTCCTTTTGGCGTGAACATTGTGCGGGAATTCTCCTTGGATGCCGGATGTTTTCGAGGGACTGGCACACTTGATATCAATGTTCGCCGGCGGTGTCAACGGAGATGTTTGGAGACGCGGTTTGCGGCCGGGGCGCAGGCAAATCGCCGGGGTTCTGTGTCGCGCCTTCAGCGCTCGGGGATGTTTCTGGTCGGGTACCTGGGCCTTCGGTCCGACCGGGTATGTGATGGGCCTTTGGCCCTAAGGGCGGCCCCCAGGCGGCCTATTTTCAACTATGGGTGGTGTTTTTCAATCCGAAGGCGATGTGCAAACGCGAGCGAGTTTAGGTCATCGTTGCGAAGAGTGGCAGAGGCCGACGCGCGTACCTCAACGGGCGCAAGCCGCGTGCATGGGAGAGCGGTTGTGGCACGGCTGAAGCCTTGCCCATAAGGGAGACGAGGTATCGGAGGAATATGGCACGGCGAAGGCCGCGGCGTGAGCGGAGCGGTACTTCGACAATGTTTCAGGGGGCGGATCAGGTGGATTCGAGCATCTGGAGGCAGAGCGGTGGTTCGAGCATGAAGTCGAGGCGGGCGGTGGCGGCTACGGCCTGCTCGATGGTGCTGGTGAGGCTGGGCTCGGTGGTGACGACGAAGGGTAGAGCGTGTTTGCCGTGGCCGGGACGCTGGAGGATGGAGTCGATGTTGGCTCCGACGTCGGCGAGAGCGCGGGCGATGGCGGCGACGATGCCGGGGCGATCCTGAACGAGGAAGCGGAGGTAGTGGGGGGCGAGGATGTCTCCGGAGACGGGGCGGGGGACGATGGGAAGGGCGATGGAGGTGTGGCCGTGAGCGATGGCGAGGAGGTCGGAGACGACGGCGACGGCGGTGGGCTCGCCGCCGGCCCCGCGGCCGGAGAAGACAACGTCGCCGCCGAACTTTCCGGTGGTGACGACCATGTTCTGGGTGCCGTGGGACCAGGCCATGGGGGAGGTGAGAGGGACGAGGACAGGGCCGACGCGGGCGCTGACGGACTCTCCGTCCAATTGCGCGGTGGCGACCTGACGGATGGTGCAGCCAAGCTCTTTGGCATATAGGAAATCGACAGCTTCGATGGTGGAAATGGTCTGGGCGGGCACGTGGTCGGGATTGAGCTCGGCGCGGAGGGCGATGCGGGAGAGGATGCAGAGCTTGGCGCGGGCGTCGAACCCGTCGACGTCGGCTGAGGGGTTGGCTTCGGCGTAGCCGAGGCGCTGGGCTTCGGCGAGGACATCGGCGTAGTCTGCGCCGGCCTCCATGCGGGAGAGGATGAAGTTGCAGGTTCCGTTGACGATGCCGCGGACGCGGGTGATGGTGTCTCCGGACTGGCCCTGGAGGACGCCGGCGATGACGGGGACGCCCCCGGCGACGGCGGCGCCGTGGATGAGCTGGACGTTGTGGCGGCGGGCGAGGCTTTCGAGAGCGGCTCCGCGATAGGCGATGAGCTGTTTGTTGGCGGTGACGACGGATTTGCCGGAGGTGAGCGCGGCGCGTACCCAGGATTCGGTGGGGTCGAGGCCACCGGTGAGTTCGATCACGACGTCGGCGTCGGAGGTGAGGACATCCTCGATGGACTCGGTCCAGAGGACGCCGGTGGGGACGCTGCCGGGAGCTTCGGAGGCGCGCTTGCGGGCGATGTTGCGGTTGTAGATGTGGGTGAGACGGATACCGGGGAACCTGGCTTCCGCGAGGAGGCGGGCGACGGCGCTGCCGACGGTTCCGAAGCCGAGGAGGGCGACGCGCACCTCGGGGATGCCGGCGGCGAGGGGCTGGAAGTCTGAGGGTGGGGCGGTTGTAGACATCTTAGTAGGCCATTTTATGGGTGCTGGCGCGCCATGCGTTGAAGGAGGCGAGCGCTTCGGCACTGAGGAGCTGCGTGGTGGGAATGCCGCGGGCGTGGATGGGGAGCTTGAGCTGGTCGTAGAGGAAGGCGTCGTCGAAGCCTGCGGCGGCGGCATCGGCGGCGGTGCAGCCGAAGACGATGGCCTCCGAGCGGGCCCAGTAGATGGCGGCGAGGCACATGGGGCAGGGCTCGCAGCTGGAGTAGATGGTGCAGCCGTGGAGCTGGAAGGACTCGAGGACGCGGCAGGCCTCGCGGATGGCGGTGATTTCGGCGTGGGCGGTGGGATCGTTGGCGGCGGTGACCCGGTTGACGCCGGTGGCGAGGACCTCTCCGTTGCGAACGATGACGGCGCCGAAGGGTCCGCCGCGGCCGGTTTGGACGTTGGTGACGGCGAGGTCGATGGCCATCTGCATGAAGGTCGATTCTTCGGGCATGGTCGGCGTACCTGGAGCGCACCGGGGTGTGGGGG
>CAXUNW010000293.1:0-2735 GCA_964252505.1 uncultured Acidobacteriaceae bacterium | reverse complement strand
CCACCGTACCATCCGCCCGCAGCAGCTTCGCCTCGGGAGCCACAAAGCTCCACGCAGGGCCGCCTTCCATCTGCTTGCAGACGTAAATCTGAACCCCCACCCCCGTCACCCGAAGCACCTCGGTCGCGTTTCCCGGAGGCATCGTCACGTCCTGCCCCATCGCGGAACCGACCCCTATTCCCACCCACAGCAAACCCGTCAATCCGCGCATACCCTCACTCTAACCCCAGGCATTCTTCAAGCAGCAAAAACAAGGGCCAACGCGGGCAAGAAGGCGACGGGCGCGGGCGGCGGCTAAGCGCTTGCACAGGCCCGCGCAAGAATCTCCCGTACCGTCTCCAGCAGTTCCGGAACCGGACTGAAGCTGGTCGAGGTCAAATGCAACGATCCATTCAGCGTGGCTGCGCCCACAACGATTCCCCCGGCAATGCACGAGGGAACACACGGCCCCCACACCGCGTCCACTGCCAGTCCCTCCGGAACGGTCGAAAACCGAACGACCTTCAAGTTCGTCAGGCTCACATCGATCCCATACTGTTCCGAGAGCGCACTGATCAGCGTCACGCTGTCCAGTCCCAGCCCCATCGCCTCCGCCATGGAGCCAAAATACATCTCAATGGCAGCCAGGTTTTGAAAGGCCGCGATCTGCGGGCGCACGCTCCGCGCACTCTCCCAGAACTCGGCCTCAGGATAAAAACAGACCCCTTGGGGGTTCATGCTCGATAGCACAAGGTCATCGCGGTTCCCCAGATACGGCCGTAGATCCAGCGCAACCGAGAAGTGAATATCAGATTCCTGCAGAGAAGGCTTCAGGCGCCGCACTGCACCCGCCAAGGCAGCCAGCAGCGCGCTGCTCAGCGTTGTCTCGTTCCGGCGAGCGCCGTCCAGCCACGCCGTTGTCTCCGCCGGCGTCAAACGCAGCGAGGAGAGAACCGGCCGCCGCGTGCCCGTATGCCGCTCAAAGGTGCGGACAGGACGGCTCGCCAGAAACTCCTGCCAGGCTCCAGCCTTCTCCAGGTCCATGGCAGGTGGGCACTCCAGGCACTCTTTCGCCATCGTAAGGCGGTCTTCCGCCGCGGCAGGCACAGCCAGCGGCGTAAGCCGCTCACCTGACAGCACGGCAAGAACATCGCCGATCAGCCCCAGCACCGCCATGCCGTCCAGTACCGCGTGCTGCGCCGTCACAATCAGGTCGAACCCGGTCTCATCCTCAAGGAAGTTCGCCCGCAGCAAGGGGGCGGCATCACCAGCAAACGTCGCGTCAGCCTGCTCCTCCATCACCCGCTGCCATTCGGTTGGGGTAGTCCGTCGCGCAAACGTAACCGGGATCGCAGAACCTTCAACTCTCTCCGCGCGCGTGGCGAGCGCATCGAGGCGGTTCAGACCGGCGTTCAAGAAAGGATGTTTGTGCTGTGTCTCAGCGAAGGCCGCCGTCCAGCGCAACCGCTCCAGCGTTCCCCGAAAGCTCACTCCAACTGAGAAGTTGAAGCCGTTTGTCTGATCGATCGCGTCAAAACAACGTTCGAACGGGCTAAGAAGACGTAAGACTGTCGCCGGGGTCACTCCCGGCGCGGCACTCTCTGAGATCATCCAATGCTCCTCATCGCGCGGGCATGCGGAGGGTCTGCAAGGCCCACGATTCACTTTGGGTGAAAGCGGGCCCTTGAGACAGGTGACCTGGAGACTGCGATCTGGAAACGAGCCGGAAGTGTACCACGGCCCACGCGAATCGTCATCGACCGCCGGTTGCGGGATGGGTTTACCGCTAAGCTTCAAACCTCTTTAAGACACCATATGAAGGCATCGCTGAGGATGAAAACAATCCACGTGACTTGACAAAATCACCGCCCCCGCAAGCCACCTCCACCACACCGGCGCAAAAACTACCATGCAAACTCGCAACGGCCCAATAAAGACGCACCTCCCACCACGTTTAGAACGTGACAAAACACCACAGTAGCCATACATCGGCCCATCATCATGCAGACATCTGCACGCTCCGTTCTAGAACCGGTGCACCCGCCCGCGCAGTGAATTGATCTTCCGCCGATCCTGCTTGGTCGGGCGTCCGTCCGTCACCCCGCCTCCTTCAAGCATCTGCTTGCGCTCCGCCGCCACCTTCGCCCGCAGCTCCCGGCTCTCCTCCGTCTCCCGGTACATGGCCTGGGCCACCGCCGCCGGCCCCCGCACATCGCTCAGCGTCAGCACCTCAACCTCGAACACCCCACCCTCGCTCGTCACCCGCAGCATGTTCCCTATCTTCAACACTCGCGAAGCCTTAGCCGTCACTCCGCCAACCTCCACCCGCCCCATCTCGCACGCGTCCGAAGCCAAGCCGCGCGTCTTGAAGAACCGCGCCGCCCAAAGCCACTTATCCACCCGAACGTTATCAGTCATGTACGCCCCCGGAACGCATTCGCCAGGCGAAACTCCTCGCGCAACCCTGGCGTCCTCAGATTCTCCCGCAAGTGCGCCAACCGCTGCTCCAAGGCAAACAACACCCCGGAAACCGCGTCATCATTGGTTAAAGCCACATCCCGCCACATGCTGTACGGGCTTGCCCCCAGCCGCGTCATCTCCCGCAAAGCCCTTCCCCCAATCGCCATAAACTCCCCTGCCGCCTCCGGAGAATCCCGAAACTCATCCTCCAGAAGCGCCGCCATCGCTGTCGCCACCATCTGCGGCATATGGCTAACCCACGCACACACAACATCATGCCGCCCCGCCTCCATATC
>CAXUNW010000292.1:0-2752 GCA_964252505.1 uncultured Acidobacteriaceae bacterium | reverse complement strand
CAGCCGGCCATCGTTATCAAGATCCATACACGCGTCGCTTGTCGAGAATCCTCCCCCAGCCACGCCTGCCGGCAGCGTCACATCAGAAAACGTGCTGTTCCCGTTGTTGTGATACAGGTGATTGCCCCCGTAACCCGTGACAAACAAATCCTCAAACCCATCGTTATCAAAGTCCCCCACAGCGACGCCAAGCGAGTACCCCATACCCTGCAGCCCGGCCTTCTCCGTCACATCCTCAAAGGTGCCGTCCGTCTTCTGGTGATACAGCCGGTTCCAGTCCCTGGGGCCGAGCTTCTGCGGAACCGTTCCCTTCGCCGTAGGATCATGCAGCGGCGCACCGTTGGCAAAGAACAGGTCCAGCCGGCCATCGTTGTCGAAGTCCAGCATCGCAACGCCCGAACCCATCGTCTCCAGCAGATACTTCTTCGCTGTATGGGAGGCATTGTGCTGAAACGTGACGCCGCTCGCCGCGGTCGCCTCCTCAAACCTGCCGCCGTCGGCAAGGTGACTTACATCCACATTGGTTGCCGCCCCACTCTGCGCTCCGCTCGGCAGCGGCGCCATCACGGCCGCCAAAAGCCATACAAGCAACAGCACTTGTATTCGGCTCACTCTCCTGCCCCACCCGGCTGTGGCAGCGTATGCAGCCGGATGCGGACCGCATGCGCCGCTGCCCCATCCCGGAAGTTCAGCCCGCGGTCCGTCTGGTCGCCATTCCAGATCCGCGTCGGAACCCATGCCCCGTGATCGTAAGCACCTTCCTCCGCCCGAAGAATCTCCAGCTGCTCGTGGTGCGCGGCGGCGTACTCCGCCACCAGCCGAAAGCTCACACTCGCATCTACCCCAATCACCACAAACTCCATCGGGCCAAGCTGCGCCACCATCGCCCGCCCATGCGCATCGCTTGTCCCCGGCGGGAACTCTCCATCCCGCTGCGGAAAGCCGTACGACAGCACCGCTTCCACATCGCCGAATCTCAATGTCTGCCGCGCGGCGCCTTTGTCCTCAACCCCGGTCTGCAGTTTGCCCTCCGCATTCCACGTCGCGACCTGCTCCTCCATCGGCTCGAGCAGCGCAAAGTTCCCCGTCAGCGACTCCGGCAACTCGTGCTTCCTCAGCGTCCAGCCCGTATAGTCCACACCGAATGGCGAGAATCCGATGGCCCCTTTACCCAGCGCATAAAAGAAGTACCGGCCAAAGTTCTTCGACATCCCCGTCTCCGGAATAAACAGTGGATTGTCGGGACGCGCATAGCTCGCCACCACCTCGCGAAACAAAGACATGTCGTCTGAGTAGAAGTCAGGAGCCAGCGCATCGATCGACCCAGCCGTCGCCTTCCAGATTGCAATATTTTGCTGCTGCGGCCCACCGCTTGGATACTCCTGCCCGGCGCTTGGGGTGTCCCGGTTCTCGAGCGCATGTACCGGGTACGTAATCCACACATTGCAGTACATCGGCAGTGGGTATTCCGCCTTGCCCGCCTGCGCCACCTCGTTGATGTAGCGCGCCGTCGCATACGCCGCGAACGACTCGTCCGCCCCAGCGCCAAAGCTCTGCGTCCACGTGCCCGGTCGCACATGCAACGCCTTCACCAGCGTCTCCGGAACCGCCATCTGAAACTGCTTCTGAGCCGCCGCCGAAAAATCTCTCACCGACCCCACCGACCCCGACTCATTCTCCACCTGAATCAGGATCACCGTCTTCTCCGTGCCGTCCACCTCGCGCACATGCCGCATCAACGCCCCAAACGCCCGCTTATCCGCCGCCAGGTTCGTCTCCGAGTGCGGCGACATCACGTCCAGCAGCTTTCCCCGCGCATTCTCCTCCCGCGGGTACCTCTTTGTGTCCCGCTTCACCCACTCCGGAACATAGTGGTTTTGGCCGTTCTTCCACGTCCCGAACCACAGCAGCACCAGCCGCAGGTGGTTCTCCCGCGCACCGTGGATCAGCAGATCCACATTCGTAAAGTCGAACTTTCCCGGCTCCGCCTCCATCTGCTCCCAGTACACCGGGGCTTCCACCGTGTTCGCATGCAGATCCTTCAGCGCCGGCCACACGTCCGGCAACGTGCCCGCCCACGAGCTCGAGTTATTGATCTGCGCCCCCAGCATCAGGTACGGCTTCCCGTCCACCACCATGCTGTAGCGGCCATCCCGCTTCTCAATCCGTGGCATGGTCTGCCCACCAGCCAGCCGCGAAGAGAACATCGCAAGCGCAACCATCACGAGACAAACCCGTAACCCGGCAACCAGCATTGTCAAAGCCCCCAAAAAGAACCGCCGCCAAGCCGTGCGGAATGCCCAGCAACCGCTCTTCATTCAACAACGCTGAGACCCACTACCTGACAGACTGAGAATGTACACGCATACATCCACCCTCCGCAAAGCTCCCCTCTCACTCCCGCGCCGCCCCGGTCGATCGGCGAACAACCAGCACCGGCTCAATCAGGCTTGTAGGATGAGCCTCCTCCACTCCGGCCTCGCCTCTGTAGCTCTCGTACAGATACTCGAACGCCATCGTCGCGATCAGCGCCCGCGGCAGGCGCAGCGTCGTCAAAGGCGGCTGCGTGAACGCACTGAGCTGAATATCGTCGAACCCGATCACCGAAATATCGTCCGGCACCTGCAGTCCGCTCTCATGGATCGCCCCGATCGCCCCCATGGCCGTCAGGTCGTTCGACGCGATCACCGCCGTCGGCCGGCGCTTCCCAGCCAGAATGCGTTCCATCGCATCCCGCCCACCCTCCACCCGG
>CAXUNW010000291.1:0-2820 GCA_964252505.1 uncultured Acidobacteriaceae bacterium | reverse complement strand
CTTAGCAATCGGGACACCGGTTGCCTTGGCGACATCGGCGAGCTTTGTGCGCTCGCCGGCGTGGTGTTTGAGGTAGTCGGTGACGGCAGAGATGACGCCGGCCTGGGGGTCGGGCCTGGGGTCGATGGAATCGGGCCGGCAGCGGAGGCAGGGGCGGAAGCCGGCAGCCTGCGCGGCCGCAGGGGTCGGGAAGAAGACGACGTTTTTGCGCAGGGGGCGGCGGCTGGCACAGCTTGGTTTGCAGAAGACGTGCGTGGACTTGACGGCGTAGACGAAGACGCCGTCCGCGCGCGGGTCGCGCTCAAGCACCTGCTGCCACTGCTTACCGGGGAAGACGCTGGGAACCTTGACGGCGGATGATTGCTGTTGCATTGTTTTTGTTGACCCCTCTACCGCCATGGTCCACCCGCGGCCGGGCGAGGACACTCCGCTGTGTTCAGATGATGTGGTGGTTGTCAGTAGGCGCGACCGGGGACTGGCAGGAGCTTGCCGTGCTCGTCCACCTCGTTGGACTCGACGTAGAATTTCTTGTGGTGGGCGCCGCCTTTGGTGGGGTTGTGGGCGCGGTGGGGGGGGCCACGACCGACGGCCATGAGCACGCGGCCGTAGCGCTGGTCGTTGTGGCGGGCGTCCATGGTGATCCATCGGCCGTCTAGAAAGACCTCATACCAGGCGCTGAAGTCTCCGACGCCGCTGTAGGCGTGGCGGATATCGCCGAGGTAGCCGGTGACGTAGCGGGCAGGGATGTTCTGGCAGCGGGACATGGTGACGGCAAGGTGCTGGTAGTCGCGGCAGACGCCGATGCGCTCGGTAAAGACGTCCATGGCGGTCTTGGTGGGGCGAGCGGTGGTGTAGTCGAACTTGACCTTCTCGTGGACCCAGTCGCGGATGGCGGCGGCGCGCTCCCAGCCGGCGGGCATCGTGCCGAAGAGGTCTTGCGCGATGGGGACGAAGCGGTCGACCTCACAGTAGCGGCTGGGCAGGAGGAACTGCAGGACCTCGGAGGGAAGCTCCTCGATGGGTGCCTGGCGTGCGGCGGAGGCGGTTTCATCGGGGAGCTCAGGGACTTCGAGGACGGTTTCGCCCATGAGGGTGAGCCATCCGGAGGGAGCGAAGAAGCGGGTGCAGCGATTGCCGAAGGAATCAAGATACTCGGTGGAGGGTACCTGGACACCGTAGTCGGCTGTGATGCGCAGCTCGTTGCCGCTGCGCACGGCGGGCTCCAGGGGTGGATGCAGATGGAGCATAGCGATCATGGGGGTTTTGAACTGCAGATAAAACTGGATGTCGAACTCTGTGCGGATCAGCATAGAGGGTGTGTCTCCTAGGGGGCTGGGATGGGTCGGCGTGCGGTGAGCGTTGGATGCGCGGCCCTGGCGGATCAATTGTTGTGCGGAATGCGCCCAGTGTACCTGGTGGCGGGAGTTGGGATGGGATGCAAAAAGGCGCGCCGCTACAGGGCGCGCCCGGAATGCAGGACACGAGGAGGAGGCTGCTAGCCTGCGACGGCTACCGCAATGCCCGCCTGCTCGGCGAGCAGGGCTGCCTTGTCGGTGGCCTCCCAGGTGAAATCGGCTCCGGTGCGGCCGAAGTGACCGTAGGCTGCGGTTTTCTTGAAGATAGGACGGCGGAGGTCGAGGCCTTCGATGATGCCCTTGGGCGTCAAGGAGAAGTTCTTGCGGACGAGGATCTCAAGTTGTGCTTCGTCGATCTTGCCGGTGCCGAAGGTGTCCACCAGGACGCTGACGGGCTCCGCGACGCCGATTGCGTAGGCGAGTTGAACCTCGCAGCGGTCGGCGAGGCCGGCGGCGACGATATTTTTGGCCACATAGCGAGCCATGTAAGCGGCGGAACGGTCGACCTTGGTGGCATCTTTTCCGGAGAAGGCGCCCCCGCCGTGGCGTCCCATGCCGCCGTAGGTGTCGACGATGATCTTGCGGCCGGTGAGCCCGGTGTCTCCCATGGGGCCGCCAATAACGAAGCGCCCGGTGGGATTGATGTGGTACTTGGTATCGGCATCCAGCAGGTGGGCGGGGATGACGGCCTGGATGACGTGCTCCAGGACCTCGGCGCGGAGCTGTTCGTTGGCAACCTCTTCCCCGTGCTGGGTGGAGATGACGACCGCGTCGACGCGAATAGGCTTGTAGTTGGAGTCGTACTCGACAGTAACCTGGCTTTTCCCGTCGGGGCGAAGGTAGGGCATCTTGCCCGATTTGCGGACCTCGCTGAGCTTTTCTGCCAGGCGGTGGGCGAGGGAGATGGCCGTGGGCATCATCTCCGGCGTTTCGTTGGTGGCGTAGCCAAACATCATACCCTGATCGCCGGCGCCGCCGGTGTCGACGCCCTGAGCGATGTCGGGAGACTGTTTGTTAATGGTTGAGATGACGGCGCAGGTGTTGGAGTCGAAGCCGTGGGTTGCGTCGTTGTAGCCGATGGCGGCTACGGTGGAACGGACGAGTGTCTGGAAGTCGACGTAGGTCTTGGTGGTGATCTCTCCGGCGATGACGACGAGGCCGGTACAGGTGAGAGTTTCGCAGGCGACGCGGCTGTAGGGGTCCTGCTCGAGGCAGGCGTCGAGGATGGCGTCGGAGATCTGATCGGCGATTTTATCCGGATGTCCTTCGGTTACTGACTCACTTGTGAAAAGAAAACGATCGCGTTTCGCCAACTCAACTACCTCCGCAGAACTGTGATGCCTAATTTGGAACGTGACTGGTATATTCTACCCAGCGCGGCGGCTTCCTCGCAAAAGCAGGTTGGCGAGCGGGCAAGAAACGCAGTCGGGATGCGTGCGGGTGCATTTGGCGGCTAGGCGTTGGG
>CAXUNW010000290.1:0-2825 GCA_964252505.1 uncultured Acidobacteriaceae bacterium | reverse complement strand
CCTCCCCCACATCGTCCTTCCGCACATAGATCTGAAACCGCTGCCCCCCCTGCTGCAACTGCGCGAACCCCGCCTTTCCCTGCACCCGGATAGCCATCACCCGCCCTGCCAACGAAATCTCGATCCTGTTCCCACCCTCCGCATTGCACGCTTCGAGTTCCTCCGCCGTTAGCTTGTCATACGCCGTCCGCAGCGCCGAAATCGTATGCGTTGCCCGGAAATGGTTCGGATACGTAGCGTCTGCATAGCTGGTTGCGCTCCCCGCAGCAACTCCCAGACGGCCAATCTCGGCCAGCTTCTCCCGCCGAAGATCGTACAAAGAACTCTCAAACTCGGATACAGACACAGACCACTTCCTTCAAATAAGTTCAGGCAAGCCTAGCGCCCAGTATAGCGACCGCCGTTTACGCCTCCTGCCGTGATGAGCCTATCTCCTGTGGAATGAATATTTTGCAACCATCCATCCTGTCGAATCAATACTTTACGTTTATGGTCTAGACCTAAGCCGTTTCGTTTGAATATTTTAGGACCATAAGGGTAGGGGTGGGGTGCCCCTGTCTGTAGAATGGCACTGAGGAAGCATGTGGTGGAAAAGAATAAGGGCCCACTTGGAGATCTGGTCAAAGCGGAGTCGATGGTGCAGCTCGCCATCGCCCTTCCCGCCGGGTGTCTCCTCGGCTGGCTCGGCGGCAGCTATCTCGACCGCCACTTCCATCAGCACTGGATCGGCATAGTCGGCATCCTTCTGGGCGCCGCCGCCGGCCTCATGCAGATCATCCGAACCGCCTCCAGCTACCTCAAGCGGGATTCATGACCAGCACGCGTCTCCTCGAGCAGTTTACGGACGCCGACTTCCGGCGAACTATCCTCGCCGCCCTTCGACTCATGGCCATCGTCCTCGCCGTTACCCTTCCCGTTGTCCTCTGGAAGTCTGGCTGGCAGAGTGCCGCCCTCCTCGCAGTTGGCGCACTCATCTCCGGCTCCGGCCTCTACGAGTGGCTCCGCCTCATGACCGCCGTCATGGCGCGTATGGACCTGGGTGGCGCTGCAAAGCCTCTGGGCATGATCCTCACCGGATTCTTCCTCCGCCTCGGACTTACCGTCATCGTGCTCTATGTTAGTCTAAGGTTTCTGAATGGCTCAGTTTACGCGCTCGCCGGGGGTCTCGCCCTCGGGGTGTTTTCCCTCTCCATCGAGGGGCTGCGCTTGATGAAAGCCTGGACGGTCTAGGCCGCTTCCGTCAACCTACCAAGAGATTTCGATGCCGACACAGCTCCTGTTTACTCAGTTCCTCAATCGCCTCTTCGCTGGTCCCACGACCGCCCTGCTCCACGCCGTGCATGTGCCGGTCGCCTATCCCCAGGCCCCCATCACCAACGCTGTCGCCATGCAGTTCCTCATCTTTCTCGCTCTCGTTGTCTACTTCGTCATAGTGCGCGCCACGCTCAGCGTAGAAAAGCCCGGGCCCGTCCAACACGTCGCCGAGATGACCCATGAGTTCGTCTCCGAGCAGGGTGAGTCCATCATCGGCCACGGCCACGAGCGATTCACCAGCTACCTCACCGCACTCTTCCTGTTTATTCTGCTCGGCAATTTACTCGGACTGGCCTCTCCCTGGCTTGAGTCTCCGACGGCGAATGTCACCGTGCCTCTGGGCTTCGCCATCGTGACCTTCCTTTACTACCACTATCACGGCATCCGTGCTAACGGTCTCAGCTACATCAAGCAATTCTTGGGACCGGTTTGGTGGCTTTCCTGGCTGCTCTTTCCCATCGAAATTGTCTCCCACCTGGCGCGCGTCCTCTCACTTACGGTCCGTCTCTATGCCAACATGTTTGCGGGCGACCTGGTGACTCTGGCGTTCTTCTCGCTCGTCCCGGTAGGCATCCCGTTGATCTTCCTCGGCCTTCACCTCGGCGTCGCCGTTGTGCAGGCCTACGTGTTCTTTCTGCTCGGCGCGATCTATCTTTCGCTCGCCGTAGCGCACGATCACTAACACATCGGTTTGGCCGCGAGGGTCGTCTCCCACTTCGTGGTTGTGGAGCGTCGTACAGCGTGAGGGTGCCAGCACGGTGAGCATCAACCACCCACTGGCGACGTTTATTCCGGGAGCATGGAGCTTTGCGAATGAAAATGTTGAAGACTATGCAGTACGTATTTATGTCCCTTGCCGCGCTGCTTCTGGCGACACCGGCCTTCGCCCAGGCAACCGCTGAGCCCGCAGGCAAATGGTACGTCTCGATCGGCGCCGGCATCGGTATGGCGCTCGCAGCAGGGCTTTGCGGCCTCGGTCAGGGCCGGGCGACCGCCTCAGCCACCGAAGCACTTGCGCGCAACCCGGGCGCACGCCCAGGAATCTTCGTATTCCTCATCCTCGGCCTCGCCTTCATTGAGTCCCTCGCACTGTTTACCTTCGTCATCATCTTCCTTAAAGTCTCCTAGCTCGCGAAGTCGACCAGCAGAAGAGCCTCGGTCACATGGCCGAGGCTCTTCTGCTTAACCGAAGCTCTTCTGCTTGTCTCACCTGCTCGCTCACCGCAAACTCAATCCAGGCGCAGCCGCCTCACTGCGATCCCTCCACAGAAGTCCGCAGGCCCCAATCGCTACCATCACTAGGCCAACTCCTGGTCGGATACCCAGCCTCTCTCGCAGCAGCGCCCATCCTTCAATCACCGTCAGCAGCGGCGCAACCAGGTATCTCGCCGAGACCCGAACCGCCGTCACGCCACGCAGCAGCCACAGCATCAGCATTACCTGTGGCAGGTCGAGCAGCAATGCATGGAGCATCTCCCTACCAACCGCACTCCCCCCCCCACCCGCAAGGC
>CAXUNW010000289.1:0-2832 GCA_964252505.1 uncultured Acidobacteriaceae bacterium | reverse complement strand
CCGTCGAAGCCCCTCACTCTGAAACCGCGGCTCACCCCATCGAACTGATCGACGCCACCCAGCGAGCCCCGCAGACCGTCGAAAGCCAGCAGCCCACCCACGCGCCGGCCGAATACGATCCGCAAGAGGCGTCCGCCTCCTACCGCGTGGACCCAACGCCCCCACGCGAGTTCCGTCAGAGCGCTCCCGTCGCCGAGCCCGAAGCCGTCGCCGAGCCCGAGACCATCCCTGAGCCGGAAACCCGCTTCGAAGCCGCCTACCCCGACCCCGCTCAAGCCCACATCCTCGACACCCTTCACGCCGGCGCCGCCACGCTTGAACCCGAAGCCCCGCATGCCTTTGAGCCCCAGCACGACGTAACCCACCTAGACGTCCTCGGCACCATGGTCTCCGAGCCGGAACCACTCGCCCCCATGCTTCACCCGGACCCGGTCCCCCAGGTCGAGCCATCGTTTGAGACCTTCCAGGAGCAGGCCGACGACCTGGACGCCCCGCCGCAAGGCTTCGCCCCCGGCGCCGGCGACCTTGAAGAAGACTTCATCGACGAAGAGGAGTTCGACGCCCCCACGCTCCACGCGCATGGCGCAGAAGACTTCGACGACATCGAGGAGGAGCCGCTTGAAGGCGCAGCCGACCTCGGCACCATGATCCGCGACATGTCCCTTGACCACCTCACCGGCACCGGAAGCGGCGTCGTCGACGAGGAAGATGACTTCGAGGAAGACACCCTCGAAGAGGACCTCGCCTCCTACACCGAGACCGACTCCGAAGACGATCTGTCCGAAGAACCCACCCATGCAGCCTTCTCCTCGGCGCACGACACCGAGCGCGAGAGCGACGGCCCGGACCACAAGCACGGCTTCTCCGATGGCGCCGCGTCCGAGGAAGTCGTCGCCCCCACCAGCGGCGACCCCGAGCGCACCCCGCGCCGGGACGGCCGCCGTGGCGGCAGAGACCGCGACCGGTCCCGCGGCGACCGTACATCCTCCGACCGCACCAGTTACGACCGGGGCGGCCTCGGTGAGCGCGCCCGCAACACCGGCGGCGGCGGAGACCGCGAGCGTGGCCGCAGCAGCGGACGCGGCCGTCAGTCCATGCAGAGCACCAATCTCCCCGCCATCTCCGAGCTCCTCAAGCCCGGTCAGGAGATTCTCTGCCAGATCGCCAAGGAGCCCATCGCCAAAAAAGGCGCGCGCATCACCTCGCACATCGCCCTCCCGGGCCGCTTCCTCGTCTTCATGCCCACCGTCTCGCACACCGGCGTCTCCCGCAAAATCGAGTCCGACGCCGAACGCCGCCGCCTCAAGGAGATCCTCCTCTCCGAGAAAGGTGACGCCCCCGGAGGCTTCATCGTCCGCACCGCCGCCGGTGGGGCCAGCGAGGATGAGCTCCGCTCCGACCTACGCTTCCTCCTCAACCTCTGGACCGACATTAAAAACAGGTCCGAATCCTCCAAGTCCCCCGCCCTCATCTACCACGATCTCAACCTCGTCGAGCGCATCCTGCGCGATCAGGTCACCGACAACTTCTCCGCCATCTGGGTCGACACTGAAACCGAGTACGAGCGCGTCCTGCGCTTCCTCCACCGCTTCCAGCCCGCCCTCATCCGGCGCGTCAAGCTCTATACCAAGGAAACCCCGCTCTTCGAGCAGTTCGGCATCACCGAAGAGATCAACAAGGCTCTCCGCTCCAAGGTCTGGCTCAAATCCGGCGGCTCCATCGTCATCAACCAGACCGAAGCCCTCGTCGCCATCGACATCAACACCGGCAAGTACGTCGGCAAAACCGCCCGGCTTGAAGACACCATCGTCAAAACCAACCTCGACGCCATCCCCGAGATCGTCCGCCAGATCCGCCTCCGCGACCTCGGCGGCATCATCATCATCGACTTCATCGACATGGATGAGCGCAAGAATCGCAACCGCGTCATGGCCGCCCTCGAAGAGGAGCTTAAGAACGATCGCGCCCCCTCCAAGGTCCTCCCCTTCAACGACTTCGGCCTCGTTGCCATCACCCGCAAGCGCGTCAAGCAATCCCTCGAACGCACCCTCTCCACCCCCTGCAACGTCTGTGTCGGCACCGGCATGGTCAAATCGCCCGTCACCGTCTGCAACGACATCTATGTCGAAATGCGCAAGATGCACAAGCATCTCGATCGCGGCGATGTCATGCTGCGCGTCCACCCCGAGGTCGTCAAGCAGCTCAAGCTCACCGGCTCCCGCTGGCTGCAGGAGATGGAAGAGATGTGCGGCAAGACCATCCTCATCAAAAGCGATCCCGCCCTGCACCCGGAGCAGTTCGACATCCACTAATGTTGTTGATCCCATCGTCGTCTTAGACCCTCGCCGCCTACGCGCGGCATGGGCATCCTGTAACCCAGGGTGCCCATCCTTCGTCTAAACGAATGTGGCAAAGCCTTGCCGTTCAACCGCATGGCAGCGCCCTGCATCAATCCGCATCGAACACAACAATGAGCGAACGTTGGGGTCTAATCCCCGAGAACGGCCACAGGAGTCCTTTATCAAATGACCATGAACCAGAGCATCCCCACTCTTATCTGCCGGACTGCCGCGCTTACCTTTTTTGCAGTCTCCCTCCCCTTGTCGCTTCGAGCCCAGCAGGCCCCGCAGGTCGCCCGGCTCGATCAGCCCGCGCTCTTCAACCCTGCCATCAACGACGTTCCACCGCTCAACCTCACTGACGATGGCATCGCCTACAGCACCAGCACCGGCTCGACCGAGCTCGCCGCGGCGGAAAGCTACGTCACCGCCTCCGCAGCCACCCAGCCCCCGCCCCGCCGCCGCTACGGTCGCCCCAACTACAGCGACAAAA
>CAXUNW010000288.1:0-2884 GCA_964252505.1 uncultured Acidobacteriaceae bacterium | reverse complement strand
TTTCCCATCCCTCCATATGCTCGACAAGCCTCACCCCCGTCGTATCCGCACCACCCACAGCCACATCGCAGCCGGCATGCTCGCCTTCACTCTCCCGCTCACCGGCTGCCTCTCTTCCTATCAAAAGCACGCCGCCGCCCTCGCCGCCGCCACTACCCCAGTCGTCGACCAGGCCACCGCAACCTACCATGCCGCCAACGACCTCTACAATCTCCGCGTCGACTACGACGCGGTCTCCTACTTCGACCGCACCCCGCCCTACAACCCGCGTGACACCCAGCCTCTGCTCTCAGAGAAAGATATAGACAGCCGCCTCGCCGTCCTGGAAGCCTTCCAGTGTTACGTCCGTTCCATCGTTGCCATCGCTAACGGGGTGTCCTCCCCGGCGCTTGAGGCAGCCTCCAAATCCGTCGGCGCCAGCCTCACCAGTCTCGGCAACGATCTCGCCCCAACCATCGAAACCGCGTTTGCCATCGCGGTCCCCGCAGGGTCAACTGTCCTCACAACCGTCGCAACCACCACAGGCAACACCACCACCACAAAAACAACCACCTCCACGTCGCCGCCCCCTGATCCCCTTACCCCCGCTATCCGCAATGGCATCTCTGCCGCCACCGATGCCCTGGGCCAGTTCCTGATCAGCCGCAAAATCAAACGCGAACTCCCCGCAAAGATCGTCGCCATGGACGGCTCCCTCCAAACGCTCTGCACCCTGCTTGAAGGCGACCTCGACGTCCTCCAATATGAGGCCCTCCTTGACTACGACAGCATCATCGATCGCGAAACCCTCTTCCTCCGCGAGCACCGCGACCTCGCCCCGGAGGTCCGCCGCCAGCGCATCATGCTTCTGCCGCAGATCGTTCGTCGGCAGCAGAATGGCGCACAGCAGATCACCCAGCTTCGCGCCGCCATCGTAAAGCTCGCGCTCACCCACCACGCTCTCGCCACGGAAGCGCAGGGCAACAACCCACAGTCCATCAAAATGAAGCTCGACGACCTCTCCGCTGCCGGCAGCAACGTCGGCGCCTTCTACTCATCCCTGCCGGCCAAATAGCTCACGCGGAGAAAGCCCCATGTCGACCCACACTAAGCTCACGCCCCATGCCGCGACGTCCAACGCAAGCCCCGACGCCCTGCCTCCAGCGCCTCCAAATCCCACGATTCCGCTTACTCCCGCGGCCCGCACCGCCTATCAGGACCTCTACACCAAAAATGAGCTCGCGATTCAGGCGACCACCGACCCCGGCGTCCTCGAAGCTCTCAACTCCGCCCAGCTTGACGTTCGCAACATCCTCACCAAAGACAACATGTACCGCCTCCATGCAACCACCGCTCTCTACGACGCGCTGCTGCTGCAAATCAACACCACCAACTCCTCGCTGAAAGATCTTCAAAAACAGATTCAGGCCATCATCGATGATTTCGCCCACGCTGCCGACATCGTTGGCGCCATCCAGAAGGTGCTTGACGCGGTGGCCATCCTCTAGCCCGGGTCATTCATACCGCAGCGCTTCAATCGGGTCCAGCTTGCTTGCTTGAATCGCCGGAATCATCCCGCTCACTGTCCCTACTACAACCAGGATCACCGTCGCGATGGCAACGATATGGGGCTCGATCCAGAGATGAATATCCGCCGCATCCGCGTTTGATGCCAGCGCGCTGTAAAACTTGATCGAACCCACCGTGAAGCTCACCAGGTAAGCCAAAGCTATTCCCCCCGCTCCGCCGACTCCGCTGATTACCAGCGCCTCCGCCAAAAACTGCAGCAGGATATGCCGCCGCCGCGCCCCCAGCGCCTTCTCGACTCCAATCTCGCGCGTCCGCTGCTGCACACTCACCAGCATGATGTTCATCAGCCCGATCCCCGCAATGCCAAGCGTCAGCGCCCCGATAAACGCAAGCAGAACCTGCAATCCCAGGCTCACAATCCGGAACTGCGCCAGCTGCTCCATAATGTTGGCCACATAAACCGCGTTGCGGTCCGAAGCGCGAAACTGGTGCGTCTCCGCGATCAACTTCCGTACGGCCTTCTCCACCTGGGCATGGTCTCCGCTGTAGTTGAACCAGATCCCATCCAGATATTTGGTGTCCTTCAGGTCCGTCATCGTTGAGAGCGGAATCTCGACAACACGGTTGATATCGTCGTCCCCCTCCTGCATCTTTGCCGTGAGCGCCCCCACGCCGTGACCGCTCACCCCAGTCAACCGGATCGTCTGCCCCACCGGGTCCATGCCGGAAAACAGCTTGGTCTTCGCTTCCGACCCGATCACCACCACATGCGCCCGCTGCTGCATATCCGCCTCTGTCAGCAGCCTCCCGGTGGCCAGCTCCTTGTTCCAGATCGTCTCCAGCTCGGGCGAAATCCCATCCACATTCCAGCTCTCGGTCTGCCGTTCGCTCTCTACCGGAACCGTCTTTGACACCACCGCTGCCGCATGGATCACGCCCGGAACCGTCTCCTGGATCCGTTCCATGTCCTCCAGCGTCAGACGCACCTGCACCCCCGCCTTCGACCCACCCACCTGCTCGCTCGTCCTTCCCGGAAACACTCCGATCATGTTCGTCCCGAACTGCGCGAAGATCGTCTCGAAGGCCCGTCCGAATCCCGCTCCGAACGCCAGTAGCAGCACCACCGTCGCGATGCCCCATGCCATGCCCACAATCGTAATCAGCGTCCGCCGCCCGTTGTGTCGCATCGCCTCCATCGCCTGCCCGAACACATCCTTCAGCATCGCCTCGTTCCTCTCATGCTCAATCCTTCCGCAATGCTTCGACCGGCTCCAGCAGTGCGGCCTTCCGCGCCGGGTAAAGACCGGCCACAATTCCCGCCAGTGAGAGCGTCCCCATCGCCATCCCGGCAGACCACGGCACCAGCTTCGGCGGA
>CAXUNW010000287.1:2106-2925 GCA_964252505.1 uncultured Acidobacteriaceae bacterium | reverse complement strand
ATCCCGCCCTGCTCGACCCCAAGGTCAACTTCACCTACGTCAAGGGCCGCCACTCCATGCGCTTCGGCTACGAGTACGAGCACGTCTGGATGGCCGTCTCCGACAACAACCCCCTCTTCGGCTCCTTCACCTACGGTGGCGGCTATAGCGCCTGCCCCGCCGGCACCGTCATCCCCGGCGTCGGAACCTGCGCCGCCGCTGTCGCCGGCTCGCCCGCTCCGCCCGTCGCCCTCCCCACCGCCCCCGTCTCCGATACCTACTGGGCTGACTTCCTCTTCGGAACTACCAGCGCCTACTCCGCTGCCAACGTCTTCACCGCCCACCTCCGTCAGACCTTCTCAAGCGCCTACGCCCAGGACGACTGGAAGGCCCTGCCCAATCTCACCCTCAATCTCGGCCTCCGCTGGGAGTACGGCTCCCCCTACGCCGAGCAGAACAACTTCGTCTCCAACTTCGATCCCATCTCCCAGAGCGTCCTCACCACCACCCCCGGCGTCGCCGGCAACGGCATCACGCAGGTCGGCATCGGGTCCGGCGTCTACGGCCACACCCTCGTCCGCCCGGATCTCAACGACTTCGCCCCCCGGGTCGGCTTCGCCTACGCCCCCGACGCCAAAACCGCCATCCGCGGCGGCTTCGGCACCAGCTACGTCCACTACACCCGCGCCGGCTCCGGCGACATCCTCGCCATCAACGCCCCGCAGGCCCTCTTCGTCGCCGTCAACCAGAACAACCTCAAGCCCACCCCCCCCCACCCCGGCGGCGGCGCCCCCCCCGTCGGCAACAACGCCCCCCGCGCCCGCCCCCCACGCCCCTGCT
>CAXUNW010000287.1:0-2096 GCA_964252505.1 uncultured Acidobacteriaceae bacterium | reverse complement strand
GGCCTCACCACCACCTTCAACCCCTCCACCGATAACGTCACCTACGTCCCCGCCAACACCCGCGACAGCTACGTCGAAAGCTACTTCCTCTCCGTCCAGCGCTCGCTTGCTAAAAACACCCTCCTCGACATCGCCTACGTCGGCAACCATGGCCTCAAGCTCCAGGGCTTCGTCAATGCCAACCAGTTGAACCCCGCCAACGGCTTCGCGCGTCCCTTCCCCAAGTTTTCCGATATCACCGAGGCCCTCAACGAGTTCTACTCCAACTACAACTCCCTCCAGGTCCGCTACGAGCAGCGCTTCACCGCCGGCCTCACCCTGCTCAACTCCTTTACCTGGGGACACGCCCTCGATAACGCCAGCGCCTCCCTCGAAGGCAACACCCCCGCCCCGCAGGATGGCTACAACATCGCCCGCGACTACGGTCAATCCGACTACAACCTCCCCATCCAGAACGTCACCTCTGCCGTCTACGAGCTGCCCGTAGGCCGCGGCCGCCGCTTCCTCGCCAACTCCAACGCCTTCACCGATGCCGCCCTCGGCGGCTGGCAGCTCTCCCTCATCAACACCGCCCAGGCCGGAACCCCCTTCAACCTCACCTACGGCCCCTCCGCCGCCAATCAGGTCTCTCCTACCATCTCCAACAGCTTCCGCGGCGCCAACCTCTACCGGCCAAACGTCATCCCCGGCGTCAACCCCATCCTCAACACCCAGATCGCCTCCAGCGGCTTCATCCAGTACGTCAACCCCGCCGCCTTCGCCCTACCCGCCAGCGCCGCCAACCTCAGCCCCTTCGGCAACGCCGCGCGCAACCCCCTCCGCAACACAGCCTTCTACCAGACCGACCTATCCCTCAACAAACGCTTCTCCACCCCCGTCGAAACCCTCAAGGTCGAGTTCCGCACCGAGGCCTACAACCTCCTCAACCACACCAACCTCTACCTGCCCACCACCATCGGCGGAACCAACGGTGCAACCGCCTCCACCGGCGGCATCATCAGCAGCACCTTCACCCCCCGCGTCCTCCAGTTCGGCCTCAAAATCCTCTACTGAGCAGGCCTTCAGTGGGCATCTTGACAGCATCGCTATAATGAACCCAGCGGAGTAAACCAAAGCCCGGCTCACGAGCCGGGCTTTGCACATTAAGCGCCATCCAGCTTCAAGTCCAGACCTAAGCAGCCTGCTTTGAACACTTTAGACCGAAAGATACCGGGAGGGGGGTATGTCAACGAACATCAAGCCGGACCAACCCCGCCTCTCCGTCCCTGTTCTCCTCTACATCGCCTCCGCGCTTGCCCTCTGTGCCCTCTTCGTCTTCGCCCTCGCCCGCTTCCACGAGGACCTGTCCCATCCCCGCATCGAGCATCTAGACCGCGCCATCCTCGAGGGCATCCACGCCCAGGACACGCCCTGGCTCACCGCCCTCGCCCGCATCCTCAGCTTCATCGGCTCCCCGATGACTCTCTTCCCCGCCATACCCATCGCGGCGGCCATCCTCTGGCGCCACGGCCCTCACCGCGACGCCGCCCTCCTCCTGCTGGGTATGGCCGGGGGCGGCCTCCTCGAAAGCACCATCAAGCTCCACTACCGGCGCATACGCCCCGACGTCCCCTGGGCCTTTGTCCACGAGCGCAGCTTTTCCTTTCCCAGCGGTCACTCCGTGCTGGCCGCGGTCCTCTACGGCCTCCTCGCGTACCTCACCCTCAAACGGTGCCATACCGCCCTGCAGCGTGCAGCCGTCCTCCTCGCCTGCGTATCCCTCATCCTTGCCATCGGGGCCAGCCGCATCTATCTGGGCGCGCACTTCCCCTCCGATGTCCTCGCGGGCTACTTTGTCGGAGCCACCTGGCTCCTCTTCCTCTTCATCGGCGACCGAACGCTAGGCCCCACAACGCCTAGAAGCGCCGCCCGCCCGGATACGCCGGAAAGCGATATGGCCGCCGAAACACCACCCGGATCACCAGCCAGATAATGCCGATCGGGATCAGCAGAGGAAGCAAAATCGCCAGCAGCCATCCGCCTCCCGCAAACACCACATGGTCCCCCCGCACGTTCGAGCCCGCCGCCTGCTCCAGGTCCGAGCCAAACACCACCAG
>CAXUNW010000286.1:0-2935 GCA_964252505.1 uncultured Acidobacteriaceae bacterium | reverse complement strand
CCCCCACATCGCTGCAGCCCCTCTACTCCAACTCCCCCAACACCCTCCACTACGTCTTCCCTGGCGACTTCGCTGCTATCTACGACATCAACGCCATCACCAACTCCGGCTACACCGGCGCCGGCGTCCGGGTCGCCGTCATCGGTCGCTCCGAGATCGCCAACTCCGACATCACCGAGCTCGAAACTCTCGCCGGCATTCCCACCAAGATCCCCAACGTGGTCCTCGTACCCGGCAGTGCGGACCCCGGCGTCGTCTCCGGAGACACCGGCGAGTCCACGCTCGACGTCGGCCGCGTCCTCACCACGGCCACCGGAGCTCAGACCGATCTCGTCATCGCCGCCAGCGCCGCCGGCGGACTCTCCGCCGCCCTCCAGTACAACGTCAATACCCTGCTCGATCCCGTCATGACGCTCAGCTACGGCCTTTGCGAAGCCAGCGCCGGGCCAACCAACGTCAACTTCTACAACACCCTCTTCTCCCAGGCCGCCGCCGAAGGCATTTCCACCTTCATCTCCTCCGGAGATAGCGCCGCCGCCGGATGCTCCTCCTCCTTCACCACCCCCACCGGCATGGAAACCCTCGGCATGGGCAACTATCTCTGCGCCAGCTCCTACGTCACCTGCGTCGGCGGCACTGAGTTCGCCGACGCCAACCCGTCCGGATACTGGAACACCAGCAACTCCACCACCTACGTCTCCGCCCTCGGCTACATCCCCGAAGGCGCGTGGAACGAGCCCACCACCACCAACGCGAACGGGGCCACCGTCTACCAGATCGCCGGCTCCGGCTCAGGCCCCAGCGCCTACATCCCCAAACCTTCCTTCCAGACCGGAACCGGCGTCCCCGCCGACGGGGCCCGCGACATCCCCGACGTGTCGTTTACCGCCGCCGGGCACGATGGCTACTTCGCCTGCCTCGCCTCCTCCGGCTCCGGCTTCGACTGTGCCAGAGGCGGCGGCGTCATCTACTCGGGAACCTCTGCTTCCGCGCCCTCCATGGCCGCCGTCGCCGCCATCCTCAATCAGCGCCTCGGCAAATCCCAGGGCAACATCAACCCCCTCATCTACAAGCTCGCCGCCTCCACACCGGCTGCTTCCCACTTTGCGCCGCCCGCCTAATGGGGGGTCGCAGGCTGCACGACCGCGACCCCCAGCATGTGCAACAATAGCGTCCCTGGCCCCAACAGCCTCACCGGCGGCCTCGCTGGCTATCCCCTCCAGGTCGGCTATGACCTCGTCACTGGCCTCGGCTCGCTCGACGTCACCCAATTCATCAACGCCTCCCTCACAGCCGCGCTCAGCGTCACCTCCGTCGCCGTCTCTGCCAGCCCGACAGGCGTGTCCATGGGGCAGTCCGCCGTCTTCACCGCCACCGTCACCTCCGCCGGCTCCGCCATTCCGACTGGGACCATCCAGTTCTTCTCCAACAACGCCAGCATCAGCTCCCCCATCGCCCTCACCAACGGCGTTGCCGCCTCCCCGTCCATCGCCTTCCCCACCGCCGGAACCTATGCCATCACCGCCGTCTACTCAGGAGACTCCGCCTCTGCCGGGTCAACCTCAGCCCCCATCAACTTTATCGTCACATCCCTCCCGCCAACCCTCACGGTCGCCGGAGCAACCCCGACCACTCTCACCGCCGGCCAGACGACAACTGTCCTCTCCGCCACCGTCACCTCCGCCTCCGGGACCGGCGCAACCCCCACCGGGTCCATTCAGTTCAACTCCAACGGCAAGCCCCTCGCGGGCCCGATAGCTCTCAACGCGGGTAAGGCTACCTCCCCCGCCATCCTCTTCGCCTCTTCCGGCACCGACGCCATCACCGCCGTCTACTCCGGAGACACGAACTACGCCGGATCCACCTCAAACGCGGTCAACGTCGTCGTAAACCCGATCGCCACTACGACCGCGGTCACAGCCGCCCCCGCCAACCCGATCGCCGCCGGTGCCACAGCAACCCTCTCCGCCGCCGTCACGTTCACCGGGACCGGAACCCCTACCGGAACCGTCCAGTTCTACGCCAACGGCACCGCCTTCGGCGCCGCGGTCACACTCTCCGGCGCAGCCGCCCAGACCACCGCTTTCAGCACCAAGGTAGCCGGAACCTACGTCATCACCGCCGCCTACTCTGGAGACACCACCTTCGCCGCCTCCACCTCCACCGCGGTGAACGTCGTCGTCGTCCCCCAGACCACACCCTCGGGCCTCGCGGTAGCCGCCTCCCCCTCCACCCTTACCGTCTCCTCCGCGGCCGCCAACACAGTCTCGAGCACCATCACGGCCTCAACGCCCAACAGCTTTACCGGCTCAGTCACTCTCGGTTGCGCCGTCCCCCCCGCCACCGGCGTACCGCCCACCTGCTCCCTCTCCGCCCCCACCCTCACCTTCACCTCCGCCCAGAGCGCCACCAGCGCCCTCAACCTCGCCACCATCACCCCTCACGACCGAACCGCACCTGCCACACTCGCACGCAGGACCTCCTCTTTGCCCGGCTCGATCAAAGGTCTCTCTCTCGCCGCCCTGTTCTTCGCCCTCATTCCCGCCGCCCGCCGCCGTCGCCTCCAGCGGGGCCTCCGGCGGTCACTCGTTGTATTTCCTCTCGCCTTCTTGCTCGGCACCACCCTCCTCGCCCTTTCTGGATGCGGTGGCAGCGGTGGCACCACCTCCACGCCGCCCCCGAGCCTTACCGGGACAACCCCGGGGGCCTACGTCGTCACCGTTACGGCAACCTCCGGCACCACCGTCGCTACCACGACCGTCAATCTAACTGTCCAATAACCTTGAACGGCATTACTTGACAAATCTCTACCTCGGAGAGGCCCCTGCCTCCCCGCCATCGTCCCCTCCCGGATCGGAACTCCCCATTCAATCCCAATCGTTTGAAGACTTTGCGACCTTTTACCCCCGGGGGGGGTCTCCGAACCAGACACATC
>CAXUNW010000285.1:0-2948 GCA_964252505.1 uncultured Acidobacteriaceae bacterium | reverse complement strand
GTAGGCGGGGATATCATCGGCTGGGTTGGACCACTGAGCGGCGGCGCCGAGGGTGAGCAGGGCAACGAAGGCCGAACCAACAATACGCTTGACGAGGGAAAGCTGGGGCATGGGAGTAAGGCTCCTCCAAAACGATGATAAAGGGTGCGCAGCGGGAGCGTTACGAGGAGATTAGCCATGTGAAAAAAAAAGGCGGCATGAACGATGAATTGTCCATGCCGGGAGGCCAGTGACGCAACTTAGGTCGATCGGGTCTGGCGGAGTCAAGAGCCGATCGAGAAACTTTCGGAACCGAAATCCGTGTTCCTGTAGAAAGAGAATAGCACATATCCTCTATCTCATAGATGTCAGTTGACCGATAAAGTTGTTTGAGGCTGGTGAATAGAGTCCGTTCCGCGGCTATGCGGGCAGAATTCGATCAATTTGCGTGACTAAGGCCGCATCCCGGGGGCTGAGGGCGTCGACGTCGTGGCTGATGAGGGCGAGCCGCACGCGGTTGTAGCGGATGTCTATGTCGGGATGGTGGTCCGCCTGTTCGGCGAGGACAGCTATCTGGTTGACGAAGGCGATCGCCTGGGGGAAGGTTGGGAGGGTGCAGGAGCGGATGAGCATTCCCCGGTCAAGGGACCAGGCGGGATGCTCGGCGAGCAAGGCGCTAAGTTCTTCCGGGGAGAGAATCCTGGGCATCGACGATCTCCTTCGTTCTTCTCTTCTTTCCCGGGCGGGCGGCCATGGGTGAATCGATAGTAAAGGAGACGGCGCTGCGGGGGTACTTGAGAGGATGCGCTTGCGTGTCGAGGGCGCCGCCGGGGCGATGGATGTCAGGCGGTGAGGCCCAGAGGCTTCGGTTCCGGACGGCAGAGGCTGGCGACGACGCTGCGGTTGACCTCGTTGAGGCACTCATCGCGGAGTTCCTGCCATACGGTCGAGGGGATGTCGCAGAAGATCTTGACGATCTCGGGGTCGAATTGCCGGCCGGCGCAGCGAAGGATCTCCTGGCGGGCTTCTTCAAAGCTTTTGCCCATGCGATAGGGGCGGTCGGAGGTGATGGCGTCGAAGGTGTCGGCGATGGCGAAGATGCGGGCTCCAAGGGGGATGTCGTCTCCGCTGAGGCCATGGGGGTAGCCGGAGCCGTCGAAGCATTCCTGATGGGTGAGGACGATTTCGGCGGCGTCGCGCAGGAAGGGGATCTTGCCGACGATCTCGTAGCCGCGCATGCAGTGCTCGCGCATGATGACGGTCTCCTCGGGGCTAAGCTTTCCGGGTTTGAGGAGGATGGCATCGGGGGTGGAGATTTTGCCGATGTCGTGGAGGAAGGCACCGCGCGCGAGGGTTCTGAGGTCGTCGCCCTGGAGGCCGCAGGCGCGGGCGAGGGCGATGCTGTAGGCGGTGACGCGACGGGAGTGACCTTCAGTCTCTTCGTCGCGGAGGTCGAGGGCGTTTCCCATGGCCTGGATGGTGATGTCGTAGCTTTGCTCGAGCTCGTTCATGGCGGTGCGCAGGCGCTCGGTGCGGGCGGCGGCGATCTCGTCGAGGCTTTGGCGGTAGCGGGCGTTCTGGCGGCGGAAGAGTCCCTGCTCGAGGGCGCGGGCGACGACGGTCTCAAGGTCGGCGCGGGAGAAGGGCTTCATGAGGTAATCGGTGGCACCGCGGCGGAAGGCGTTGGTGGCAACGTGGATGTCCTGGATGGCGGTGATAAAGACGATGGGGGTTCCCGGGTAGGAGTCGAAGACGCGGTCGAGGAGTTTAAAGCCGTCCATGCCGGGCATCATGATGTCGGCGATGACGAGTTCGAAGCCTTGATGGTGCTGCATGGCGGTGAGGGCTTCGGCCGCGCTGGCGGCGGAGAAGACGCGGTATCCGGCGCGTTCCAGGAAGGCGCAGATGACGGCCCGTACGGAGGCCTCATCGTCGACAATCAAAATCCTCTCGTCCGCCATGGTGATGCTCCCCGGTTTCGGTGCGTGCGGTGCGCTCCACGAGAGGGGGACGGCGCGCGCTGCCTTGTTAGGGTATCGGCGAGGGCGTCGGATGCTTGAGGGAATGTTCAGGCTGGGGGGATGCGAGCGGACCTGCGCCGGGCAGCCCAGCCGGGTTTGACGGACTGGCGGGCGCGGCCGAAGGCGAGGGAGCCGGCAGGGACGGGATCGGTGATGCAGGAACCGGCGGCGATGTAGGCTCCGTCGCCCACGGCGATGGGGGCGATGAGGGTGGAGTCGGAGCCGATGAAGGCGTTGTCGCCGATGAGGGTAAGGTGCTTGTGCTCGCCGTCGTAGTTGCAGGTGATGGTTCCGGCGCCGATGTTGGTGTTTTCGCCGATGATGGCGTCGCCAAGATAGGTGAGGTGGTTGGCCTTGGAGCCGCGGCCGAGGGTGACCTTCTTGGTTTCGACGAAGTTGCCGACGTGGGCGTGGGGGCCGATGTTGCTGTCGGGGCGGAGATGGGCGTAGGGGCCGAGGATGGCGCCGTCGCCGACTTCGGCGTGGTCGAGGATGCAGCCGTTGCGGACGGTGACGCCCACGCCCAGGATGGAGGATTGGATGATGGAGAAGGAGCGGATGCGGCAGTCGGGGCCGAGGCGGGTGGGGCCGAGGAGTTGGACGAAGGGCTCGATGACGGTGTCGGGGGCGATCTCGACCTGGGCGTCGATGACGGTGGTCTCCGGGCGGAAGATGGTGACGCCCTGAGCCATGAGGCGGCGGGCGGTGGCAAGACGCATGGCGGCGTCGAGATGCATCATCTCGGCGATGGTGTTGGCTCCAAGGACTTCGTCGGCGTCGGGGGCCTGGACGGCGATGACTTTTTGCCGGCTGGAGACTAGGAGGGCGGCTACGTCGGTGAGGTAGAACTCGGCGTGGGGGTTGGCGGTGGTGAGGTGGTCGAGTTGGGCGAAGAGCTTGCGGGTTTCGAAGCAGTAGATGCCGGAGTTGATCTCCGGGGTATTGGCC
>CAXUNW010000284.1:0-2956 GCA_964252505.1 uncultured Acidobacteriaceae bacterium | reverse complement strand
GGCATCCTCCCCAACTACCGCGCCGTATCAGCCGGAGCTCCTGCCCCGCCCAACTCCACCAGCCTCAACGCAAGTCTCGCCGCGGAGCAGTCCCTCGACTACTCCGCCTTCGTATTATGCGGCCTCCCCAGCCTCCTCTCCGAAGCGCGTAACACCCATCCCACCTTCGGCAAGGGCCCCAATGGCTTCGGTCAGTACCTCTGGCGTAACAACGTCGACCGTGTCGACCGCAACTTCCAGCAAACCTTCCTCTTTCCTACCCTCTACCATGAAGACCCTCGCTACTACGCCATGGAAAAGGGCAACCCCTTCCATCGCACTGCCTATGCCTCCACCCGCACACTCATCACCCGCACCTACAGCGGCCGCCAGACCATCAACTTCGCCGGCATCAGCGGCAAACTCGGCGCTGAGGCCGTCTCCACCACCTACTACCCCAACCGTAATCTCGACATCAGCAGCCTCGGCATCCGTCTCGGCTACTCCATGGCCCGCGAAGCCGCCTACACCACCTTCCGCGAGTTCTACCCTGACCTCGTCGCCCGCTTCCGCCACAAACGAGCCTCCGAACCCACCCTGGACCCAAACCCGCATACCACCGTTCAGCCCCTCAACACCCATCCCCCCGCGTAGCTCCCCCTGCCCGGACCGCCCCGTACACTGGGCATAGATGCCCATCGCCGAAAATCTCTCCCGCCTTCAAGACCAAATCGCCGACGCCTGCGCCCAGGCCCACCGCGATCCTGCGGAGGTCGCCCTCATGGCCGTCTCCAAGGTCCATCCCGTCCAAGCTCTCATCGAAGCTCATGCCGCCGGCCAGCGGCTCTTCGGCGAGAATCGCGTCCAGGAGTGGCAGACCAAGTCCGATGCAGCCTCCACCCTCGACGACCTTGAGATTCACCTCATTGGCCCCCTCCAAAGCAACAAGGCCAACCGCGCCGCGGAGCTCTTTGCCGCCGTCGACACCGTCGACTCCATCAAAATCGCTCAGCGCCTCAACGCCGCCGCCGAGGCTCTCGGCAAAATCCTTCCCATCCACATCGAGATCAAGCTCAGCCACGAGGAGTCCAAGCACGGCATCGCCCCGGAGGAGCTTCCTGCTCTCCTCGCCGCCCTCGTCCCCCTCACCGGCCTCCGCCCGGCAGGTCTCATGACTGTCCCCCCCTGGTCCGAGGACCCCGAGACGGCACGCCCCTACTTCCAGCGCCTCCGTGAGCTTCGCGATCAAAGCCTTGACGCCGCCCCCACCCTCACCGGCCTCTCCATGGGCATGTCCGGAGACTTCGTCGTCGCCATTCAGGAAGGCAGCACCTGCGTCCGCATCGGCACCGCCCTCTTCGGCAAACGCATCCATCCCTGAGAACGCAGCGCCGACTCACCATAAATCCACCACAGTTCCACCACAACAGACCCGCATCCGCCCGCCATATTAAGCGCAAACTCGGTCTCCCAGGCCCCACAAAACCACGCTGAAACCAGGGATAACCCTACAAAACCCTAACATCCACCACAAAGCACCACAAAGCACCACAAAGCCCGAACAACCCTTTTCCACACCCCGTATTGGACGGACCACCGCCCCCACCCCCGGCAAGGCGGCGGCCCGCAACCAACCCTACTTCGTCACCGCGAACGTTGCATTCGGCGCAACGTCGATTGCCTTTCCGGTCTCTGCCGTCACCGACACCGCCTGCGCCGTTACATCGGCATACATCACCAGCATCCCCTTCTTGGCTGCAATCGACACGTTCTTCAGCGTCACCCCCTTCACCGGGCTCTCTGGAAGCCCCACAATGTATCCCGCATTCGTCGCGCCCGTAGCTTTCACATTCTCAATCGTAAAATCATGAAAGAAGGGCGTCAGCCGCCCAATCGGCGCACTTGCCACCTCGCCCTCCGGGGCCGTCTTCGGGTAGTACTCGCTGATCAGGATCGGCGTCTTCACATCCACCATCGTGATGTCTTTAAAGCTCATCCCGTAGATCTGCCCGCCCCGGTCCCGATTGCTCTTGATCCGGATCCCTTGATCCGTCCCCTTGAAGCTCACCCGCTCGGCGTGGATGTTGTATGCCCCGCCGGACAACTCGCTTCCAATCGAAAGCCCGTGCCCATGCTCGAACGTGCAGTCCGTAATGGTGATGTCGTGGCTTGGGCTGTCCGGCCCCGGTGAGTCGATGACTCCGCTCTTGATCGCGATATTGTCGTCACCAATGCTCGAAAACACATGGTCGATCACAATAAAGCTCGACGCAAACGGGTCGATCGCATCCGTATTCGGCGAGTGCTGCGGCGCAAGGATCCTCATTCGCCGGAACACCAGATTGTCCGAGTAATACGGCACAATCTGCCAGAAGGCCGAGTTCTGCACCGTGATCCCTTCCACCGTCACATGCGAACTGTGGTCCAGGAACAGCAACATCGGCCGTGGATGTTGATTGGACCCCTTGTAAATCCCCGAATCCTTCACCGTATGGGCCATCGTCCACCACGGCTCGCCATTGCCGTCCAGCGTGCCGCCCCCATGGATCGTCACGTTCTTGGCCCCCACCGTGCTCACCAGCGGCTGCAGCCACATCTCCTTCATCTCCACCTGACGTGGATAGTCCCCAACATCCTGCGAGCCCAGCAGCGTCGCCCCAGCCTGTAGATCCACCGTCAGATCGCTTTTAAGCACGATCGGACCGATCAGGTAGGTTCCCGCCGTCAAGGTCACCGTGCCTCCGCCGGAGCAGGCATCGATCGCCTTCTGCACCGCCGCCGTGTCCTTCGCCGCACCATCGCCTTTAGCCCCGAACGCCCGCACATCGCAGACCTTCGGCGCTGCCATGGCCGCATGCCCCATCCCTGTCGCCAGCACCAATACCGCCCAACGCATCGTCATCCCCATACCAACCTCCAAAATAAATTCCCGGCCTGCCTGCAGGTCGCCATCTTACCCTACTGGTCCAACCAATGT
>CAXUNW010000283.1:0-2967 GCA_964252505.1 uncultured Acidobacteriaceae bacterium | reverse complement strand
GGGCAGGAAGACGCAGGGGCGGCGGAGTTAGTTGCGGCGCAGGACGCGGCGCGCCCAGAGGATGGCGAGATAGACGTAGGCCACGACAAGGACGAGAAGGCCGAAGGGCAGACCGACACGTTTGTAGGCGAAGGAGTAGTCGATGAGGTGGTGGGTGGCGGTGTTGTAGATGAGCAGGGTGATGATAGCGAGGAAGGTGGCGGCGAAGAAGGCGGCGAAACCGAGGGCGGTGCCCATGATAAGGCTGGCGAACCAGCCGAGGTCACCGACGGGGATGCCGAATAAGAAGCCCTGGCCGGCGAGGCGGGGAGAGGATGTGGGCGGAGTTTGCGTGGGGGTCATGGCGTCTGCAGATAGAATACCGCTCATGGCAGAAGGCGTTGGTGACGGGTTGATGCGCGCGGTGGATGTTGCGCGTGAGGTGAAGGTTAAGCGGGCGGCGAATGGGTTGGCGTTTGGGGTGTTTGGGGATCCACCGTTTCCGGAGCCGGAGACGGAGCGGCTGGTGCAGGCAGTTCCGGTGAGCGTTGCGGGGGCCCTTGGCGGCAAGGAGTTCTATTTTGTGCCGCTGGCGATGCAGGCGGGTAAGCGGGCCGGCGATGCGGAGGCGATGGTGGCGCCGGAGTACACAGCGGAGCTGGCGGACGGGGCGATCTGCCATCGGAATGTCACGCTTGGGGCGAAGGAAGGAGTGTTTCTGTCGACGCGGCTGCTGGGGGATAAGTTCGCGGTGGCGTTTGAACTTTTTATCAACGTGGCGCATGGGTTTGTGGAGGCGACTGGGGTTCCGGAGGGATTTGGCGAGATGTGCTGGGCGCAGGCGTTGGCGGAGGTGAAGGGGGAGACGAGCCACGACGCCTGGGATGCCCGCACTGAGGCGCAGGCGTTGAAGGGGAAGGTGGACGAGAAGGCGAAGACGGAGTATCTGGACACGACCTTCTCGGATGCGCTGGCGATTTACATACTTTCGCTGGCAGTGGACTTCGACTACTCGGAGCTTCGGGAGCGGGAGTACCCTTTGCTGGCTCCGCAGGCTTTGGCGGAGCGGCTTCGGCTGATGGCGAAGCTGTTTCCGGCGAACGACGGGTATGAGTTTGCGATCAAGTATCGGCGGCGGGCTTAGGGCGCGTGCATGCCCTTCTGCCTGGCATTGCCTGCGGGACTATTCAAACGAGGTGCGTCAGGTTTTGGACGGGCGATGGGGTCTGGGCTCGAGCCTGGTCTGCGTCAGCGGATGCTGGACATGGCGGCGCGGAAGAGGACTTCGAAGTCGGTGGAGGATTCGGGGTGGCGGGTGAGGGCGGTATCGATGGCCTTTTGGGCGGCTGGGCGGGGATAGCCGAGGTTGATGAGGGCGGAGAGAGCATCCTCGGCGGCGGGAGTGGTGGGATGCGCACTGGGAGCGGCTGCGGTGGGCACGGCGAGATCGTCGAGCTTGTCTTTGAGCTCGAGGACAACGCGCTCAGCGGTTTTTTTGCCGATGCCCGGGATTCTGGTGAGGGTGGCGTGGTCTGAGCCGCGGATGGCGTTGACGAGGCGCTCGTGGGCGATGCCACTGAGGACGGTGATGGCGAGCTTTGGGCCGATGCCGGTGATGGAAAGGAGTTTTTCGAAGAGACGTTTTTCCTGCGGCTCGGCAAAGCCGTAAAGGGCAAGCTGATCCTCGGCGACGCGGGTGTAGATGTGGAGCCTGGTCTCGGCGCCCTCAGCGGGAAGTGCGGTGAAGGTGGCGACGGAGATGGCGACGTCGTAGCCGACGCCGGCGCACTCCAAGATGGCCTGGTTGGGATGCTTGGTGAGGAGCCGTCCGCGCAGATGGGCGATCATGGATTCCAGCGTACAGGGAATACAGGTGAGACGAGCAGGTGCTCCGCTTCCAAGGGCATGGGCGAGGTTCTTGCGAACATGCGAGGGTTGCGCCTCATGGGTGCACTTTTCTGCATCCTACGGTGCAAAGAACGACATTGTGGAGGAGACGGACGATGAAGAGTTTGCCATGGATTATTGCTGGAGTAGGCTTTGGCCTAGCTGCTTACGTGATTCTGAACCAGCCTGGCCCGCAGTATGCGACGGGCAGCGATACGGTTGAGGATGCGGCAGGGAAGACGTCGCTCTGGGGTTCGAAGCAGCGGCTGAAAGGCACGGGCGGCGGTCTAGTGGGGAAGGTGAAGGAAGGGGTCGGCAATGCGACCGGAGACGATGAGCTTGCGGGCGAAGGCGTGGCCGATCAGGTTGTCGGCGAGGTGAAAGATACGGCCGGCAAGGTTGCGCACGCTGTGGGCGAGACGCTTCACGATCTGAACCGGTAGGAGCCAAGGGGCGCCGCGACGGATGGGTGGCGGCGCCCGACAGGGTTTGTGGGATTCTGGAGCGGCTTGATCGGTGCTGCTGCGAATTGTGTGGCCTGTTTCGATGAACCAGCCGCTACACTTGTGCCGATCGTATCTGTTGGTAAAGGCCGCGACGCCCGATCAGCTTTCTTTATGAATCGCGTCCCGGACGTGCTGCACGGCCTGGTCCTTAAACTGGGTCAGGTTGTGGACCTCGGCGGCGTGCTGCTCGATCTTCGGCAGCATCTCCTCCTCGGACGTGCCTTGAAGCTGCCACTCGCAGTCGTAGCCAACATCTTTGCAGCGAAATCGCAGGTAGTTATCAATAGCCATTGTTTTACCTCTCGAGCATGGGATGCAATTCCGCGCGGGGGAGGCTCTGGCGGCTGCGCCACATATGAAAGCCGGCGCTGCGGTGTTGGCAGGGCGACCTGCTAGTGAAGAAGGCGGTTGGGGGTTCGGGACTTGAGGTCTTGAAGGAGGGCTTCGACCTTGTCGTCGCGCTCGATTGACTGGAAGCGGTCTTCGAGAGACGGTTCGGCCAGCAGGGCGGTGTGGGCGGTGTTGCTGGCTTCGGTCTGGGTAATTTTGGATTGGAGGCGGTTGAGGGTTTGGATGGGGTCCTGGGGGGCGGCTA
>CAXUNW010000282.1:0-2979 GCA_964252505.1 uncultured Acidobacteriaceae bacterium | reverse complement strand
CACGCGCCCTCGCCGCCGCCGCCCTCACCCTCGGTGCCCTCCTCTGGTTCGTCGCCTTCTTCTCCATCGGCGCGGAGTGGTTCCTCATGTGGCAATCCCGCACCTGGAATGGCCAGGAGGCCGCCTTCCGCCTCTTTGCCTCTCTCCTCCTTATCCTCCTCTTCGTCTCTCAACGCGAGCCACAGAACCCCTGACAGTCCCCGTCATGATTCCCATCAAGGAGCTCTCTCCTCCAGAGCCTCAACTTTCCATTGGACATGGAAGACATTTCCGATACTCTTCTGGGTACCAAGAAACAAATCATCAGGTTCCAAGAGGCGTCCGAGAATCCCGGCGATCGCCTCCCGCAACCCAGGCACCGCTGTACCCACGCTCTCGCTAACCCCAAGCCCGCCGCTGGAGGCAAAGCCCTCGTGTATCCCAAGATCAGACTAGCCATCGCTCTCCTGAACCTCACCGTGGCCGCTCTCCTCCTGCCCCCCGCACGTGCCCAGCAGACCCTCGGCGGCATCGTCGGAACCGTCACCGACCCAACCGGAAGTGTCGTCCCCAACGTCGCCGTCACGGCCGTCGGCGAGGGAACCAATCTCACCCGCAGCACTACCACCGGCTCTTCCGGCAGCTACGCCCTCCCCAATCTCCCTATCGGGGCCTACACCGTCACCTTCACCCTCTCCGGCTTCTCCTCGGAGCGATTCCCCGGCATCGCCATCCAGGCCGACCGCACCATCACCCTCGCCGCCCAGCTCAAGATCGGCGCCGTCTCCGATGCGGTCACCGTAGAAGCCACCCCGCTGCTCAACGCCACCGACACCACCAACGGCTACGTCCTCGACAAAGCCCAGATCGAGGCCATCCCGCTTCCCACCGGCAGCTTCACCGGCGTCGCCATCCTCTCGCCCGGCGTCAACGCGGAGCTCTCCGGAGGCACCGGAGCCAACTCCGGCCTCGGCAATGCCCCTATCTGGGCCAACGGTCAGCGCGACACCTCCAACTCCTTTTCGCTCAACGGCGTCGACGCCTCCAACCTCTTCAATGGCAAATCCACCAGCCAGGTAGGCTCCGCCCGCGTCGTCAACAGCACCGGTGTCTCGACCAGCAACGGCGCCGCCGGTGTCATCCAGTCCGCAGCCTCCATCTATCTCTCGATTGGTAACGCCATACCCACCCCCGCCCCCGAAACCATCGAAGAGGTCCGCGTCAACGCCTCCATGTACGACGCCCAGCAAGGTTCCACCTCCGGCGCTCACATCGATATGAGCACGTCCACCGGGACCAACACCTATCACGGCACCCTCTACGGCCGCCGGGGAACCAACGCTTTCAACGCCGCACCCTTCTTCTTCAAAAATGATGCCGACATCCCCGGTCCCCTCAAAAATCCGGGCCTCCACCGCTTCGTCGCGGGAGGTACCTTTGGCGGGCCCATCATCAAGGACAAGCTCTTCGGCTTCGTTGCCTATCAGCACCTCCAGGTCTCCGATCAGGAGATCGGCTACTCCTTCCTCGACGTCCCCGTCGGCCTCTCCGACACCACCCGAGACGCCGCCTCCTTCGCCAACATCGTCAACGCCCAGTTCTGCCCCCCGGCCTCTGCCGCCGCGGGCGATTGCTCCCCACTCGCCGCCTCCAACATCGATAAGACCGCCCTCGCCCTCTTCAAATCACCCCCCCTCTCCGGCGAGCCCGGAAAGTGGCTCATCCCCAACGACACCGCCGGAACCGCTGGCCTCTCTCCCCCCCCTCCCTTCAATGCCTTCCTGCCCGGAGCGGGCCGCTTCAAGGCCGACATGTTCGTCGCCAACCTCGACTACAACGCCACCCCCAAAGACACCATCGCCCTCAAGTACTTCTACCAGCACGATCCCACACTCGCACCCTACAGCTACTCGAGTGTCCCCGGCTTCACCGAGCATCTGGACTCCGGTGCGCAGGTCTTCTCCATCATCAACACCTACCTCCTCAAACCCAACCTCTCCACCACCCAGACCCTCGGCTTCCTCCGCGAAAAAACCTACGCCGACAACGAGCAGCCCTTTGGCCCGTCCGCCATCCCCGGCGGGTCGCAGGGCTCCGTCAGCATCAACCAGTTCGGCTCCAACTACTTCCCCGGCATCTCCATCTACAACGTGCTCGGCAACGCCGCCTCCGCCGCCGGCCTTAGTGGAACCGGTATCCTCAACGTCGGCCCGAACGCCGAAGGCCAGGCCTCCAACACCGGCGTCTTCCAGAATCGCCTCCAGCCCTCCGCCAACGCCATCTGGACCCTCGGTAAGCACACTGTCACCTTCGGCCTCAGCTACAGCTACACCCAGCTCAACACCCGTGACCGCCGCACCGGAACCGGTACCGTAGCCACCGACGACCTCAGCGCCTTTGCTCAGGGGTACGTCACCCCTGGCGGAGCCTCGACCGGCTTCTACGTCAGCTCCTTCCTCCAGGGCAACGCAAACCGCTACTATCGCGCCAACCAGCTCGGCTCCTACGTCCAGGACAAGTTCCAGGTCACCCCCACCCTCTCCCTCACCGCCGGCATCCGCTACGACTGGGACGGCGGCCTTACCGAGAAACAGGGTCGTCTCTTCAACTTCGACCCCACCCTTTACAGCTACAACGCCGCCTCCGACACCATCACCAATCCCGGCTTCATCATCGCCGGCAACAACGCCAACGGAAGCTCCGGCGTCTCGAATACCACCCTCACTGGGCGCCAGTGGGGCATCGGCCCCCGCGTCGGCGTCGCCTGGTCCCCGGCCATGTTCAACAGCAAGGTCGTCGTCCGCGCCGGCTCCGGCATGTACTACGACCGCGGCGAACTCTTCAGCTACTTCTCCCCCGGCTACGCCATCGGCACCGTCACCGGCGGCCCCTTCGGCGTCAACCAGCAACTTCCCTTCGTCACCGCCTCAACCTGCCCCGTCAACACCCTCTACAACTACTACATCCCCACCTGCGGCGCGAACAACAGCGGCCCCGGCG
>CAXUNW010000281.1:0-3011 GCA_964252505.1 uncultured Acidobacteriaceae bacterium | reverse complement strand
GAGGAGGAAGTAGGCGTAGAACTCGAGGCGGCGCTGGGCGACGATTATCGGTTCGAGGGTGCGGATGGTTCCGGCGGCGGCGTTGACGGGGTTTGCGGCGGGGGTTTGGCCGGCGGCTTCGCGCTCTTCGTTGAGGCGCTGGAAGGCGAGATGCGGGAGGATGACCTCGCCGCGGACCTCGAAGGTGTCGGGCAGACCGGCCTGGGCGAGGCGTGCGGGGGTGAGGCCGAGGGGGACGGAGCGGATGGTGCGGACGTTGGAGGTGACGTCTTCGCCGATGGCGCCATCGCCGCGGGTGATGCCGCGGACGAGATGGGTGTGCGCGTCGGGTTCGCCGGCGTAGTGGAGGGCAAGGGAGAGGCCATCGAGCTTGACCTCGCAGACATAACGGACGTGCTCGGTGCTGGGGAGCGCGTCGCGGATGCGGGTGTCCCAGGCGCGGAGGTCGGCCTCGTTATAGGCGTTGTCGAGGGAGAGCATCTGGCGGGAGTGAGGGGTCTTAAGGAAGCCGTCCGCGGGCTTGCCGCCGACGCGCTGGGTGGGCGAATCGGGAGTAATGAGGTCCGGGTGCTCGGCTTCGAGGGTTTTGAGGGCGATCATGCGCCGGTCGTACTCGGCGTCGGAGAGTTCGGGGGCGTCGAGGACGTAGTAGAGGTGCTCGTGGTGGCGCAGGTCTTCGCGCATCTGGTGAAGGCGCTGAGCTGGGGTGAGCGCGGACATGAGGGAATTATAGGTAGTCTGGGTCTATGGAACCGATTACTCACCTGATGACGGGGGCGTGCCTGGCGCGGGCAGGACTGAACCGGAAGGCCGCGTATGCGACGCTGGCGATGACGATTGCGGCGGAGTTTCCGGATATCGACACGCTTTGGGGCGTTGAAGGGCCGGTTGCGGGGTTTCAGCATCATCGCGGGATTACGCATACGCTGGTGGGGATTCCGGTTGAGGCTGCGGTGATTGCAGGGGCGATGTGGTGCGTGCATCGGGTGCGGGTGAGGCGGAATGGGGCGGGCAAGGAGTTGACTGCGGCTCCTCTGCGCTGGGGATGGCTTTGGGCGATGTGTCTGCTGGCGCTGGGGAGCCATCTGCTGCTGGATTACACAAACAACTACGGACTGAGGCCGTTTTTTCCGTTCAACCCACGATGGTATGCGGGATCGATTGTGTTTATTTTGGAGCCGGTGATCTTTGTGGCGTTACTGGCGGGTCTGGTGGTTCCGAGCCTGCTGGGGCTGATCGGCGGCGAGGTGGGCGTGCGGAAGAAGGCGTTTCGAGGACGCGGCTGGGCGATTGCGGCGCTGCTGGCGATGGTGACGGTGTGGGACTGGAGGTTTCTGGAGCAGCAGAAGGCGATTGGGCTGGCGAGGGGCATGGATCTTTCCGCAACCCAGAGTGCGGGCAGCGAGGCCGCGGCGGTAACGCGGGTGTTTGCCAGTCCGTACCCGATTAATCCGTACAAATGGCACATGATTGTGGAGACGCGAGACTTTTACCAGGTAAGCACAGCCGATGCGTTGGCGGGAACACTGTCCGAGCCACAGAGCTCCGACGTGGTGTATCGCGGGGGGACGACGCTGGCCACTTTGGCGGCGAAGCGGAGCAGGCTGGGCGAGGCTTATCTGGACTGGTCGATGTTTCCTGTGGTGTCTGAGACGACGAAGGGGACCGCAGAGAACGGAGGGGGGACGACGGTGACGTTTCGGGATCTGCGGTTTTTTTACGATGTTTCGGTGATGAAGGGGCGGACGCACCCTCCGCTCACGGGGACGGTAACCCTGGACGAGGAGCGGCGGATTGTGGGGATGGGGATGGATGGGCGGAGCGACCGCTAGGCAGGGGTGGGGCGGCAACCGTCGACGAGCTCCTGGACCCTGGCAGTGACGGTGGAGCAGGGAACGAAGAAGGGTGCATCGGTGCACTCGACGGTGAGGGCCTGAGCGGCGGGATCATAGTGCCAGCGGAGGGTGACGCCCATGGTGGTGGCCTGGCCTTCGTTGCCCGCGATGGGGAGGCCGGCGGCTTTGCCTTTTGCCTGGAGGGCGTTGAAGGTTGCTGCGTCGACGGCGGTGAAGAACTGCGGTTTGCAACCTGCCATGGATGAGGTCCTGTTCTCCGGGAGACGTCGCTCCCTTTGGTCTGAGGCGTCAATGAATGACTTTGTCGTCAGGGAGCAACGATCGGGTGGAGCGTACAGACCGGGCTACTGTTCCAGGGTTTCGAGAGGATCTTCTTCAATGGGGAGGGGGATGGGGCGGCGACGGTCAAAGAGGCGGCGGATGACATAGAAGGCGATGCCGAAGACGACGGCGATGACGGTTCCGATGAGGATGCCAAGGTGCTGGTGGAAGGTCTGGGTGATGGTGCGGAGAATGGTGGGACCGAAGAAGACGACGATGAGGGCCCAGAGGAGGAAGCGGAGGAACTTGCCGGCGAAGATGGCGAGGAAGTAGGTGACGGGGCGCATTTCAAAGACACCCGCGGCGAGTTCGAAGAGCTTGACGGGCATGGGCGGAGGCATCATGGCGGGGACCATGATGGCGAGGAACTCCTGCTTCTCGAAGCGGTCGCGGAGTTTTTCGTATCGGGCGCGATTGATGCGCTTGAGGAGGAAGAGCTCGCCGCCGGCGCGGCCGACGTAGTAGGGGACCATAGAACCGATGGCGGAGCCGAGGGCGGCCATGAGGCAGAAGAGGAGGAAACGGGGGTGATCCTGGGCGACGTAGCCGATGACGAGGGGGTCGATCGGCATGGGGATAGAGGAGGAGTCGAGGATGGCAAGGGCGCCGATACCCCAAATGCCGAGGGGCTTGAGGAAGGCGAAGAGGACGATGGTGGCTTTGTGGAAGAGGGCGGCCGGAGAGAAGAGGAAGGTGAGGATCACGTTGTTTGACTGAGTTTACAGGGTTGAAGGTCGCTCGGTGGGGTTGATGGTGTCGTGGCTGGTCCGGCCGGCGATGTGGGGGTGGGGGTGGGGGAGAAGGGGCAGGAGGGCGAGGAGGCAGGTGCGGGCT
>CAXUNW010000280.1:0-3024 GCA_964252505.1 uncultured Acidobacteriaceae bacterium | reverse complement strand
GACCTATGCGTCCGGGGCTTCCTAACCTTTATCTTACCAGCCGCTTGAGTCTGGCCGGGTTAGATGTGACAGCTCACCATGCCGCGCTTCTCAAGGTACTTCTGGTGGTACTCCTCGGCCTTCCAGAAGGTTTCGGCGAGGACGACCTGGGTGGCGATGGGTTTGCGGAAGCTGCCAGCGGCGTTGAGTTCGGCGATCTTGGCGTTGGCCTGGGCGGTCTGCTCGGGCGAGTGGGCGAAGACGACGCTGCGGTACTGGGTGCCCCAGTCGGGGCCCTGGCGGTTGAGCTGGGTTGGGTCGTGGAGGGAGAAGAAGGCGTCGAGCAGGGTCTCGAAGGAGATGCGGGCGGGGTCGAAGGTGAGTTCGACGACCTCGGCGTGGCCGGTGCGGTCGGTACAGACTTCCTTGTAGGTGGGGTGGTCGTTCTTGCCGCCCTCGTAGCCTACCGCGGTTTCGAGTACGCCGGGGAGTTCGGCGAAGCGAGCTTCGACTCCCCAGAAACAGCCTGCGCCAAATGTTGCCTTTTCCAATGCCACGGATGTGCTCCTTTACCCTGCTCTGGTTGGATGCTTGGGGCGGCGAATCGTTTCAGGGCCGCTCCGGGCAAGAGTATCGCCGGTTGGTTACGTTGGCGTCAAGGCACTTCGGTGCGGGTACCCCCACCCCTACCTGAAGTCTGAGAGTACGTCGGACAGAGGACTTCAAGTCTGGACTTGGTCCGCGAAGTCCGAACCCGTATGCACCGCACCCGATGTGAGGACAAACCATCTCTTTAACTAGGTACTCCTTTACGCGATCTAAAGTGCCACAGCTAAGTCGCTGTAACGATTGGGCTTGAAGGTGGAGGGGCTTGACAGAGCCAGAGTCGGTATTCTGATATCATGAGGTAACGTTTGATGGCATTTTAGGAGGTTCACTATGGCGGCTGTAACGGTTCGCAATCTTTCTCCGGAGACGCATCGGGCTTTGAAGTGCCGGGCGAAGGAACGGGGGCGGAGTACGGAGGCGGAGATTCGGGCGATTCTGGATGAGGCGGTGAGACCGCCTGAGGGTCAGGTCGGGCTTGGGACGGCGCTGCGGAATTGGGCGCTGGAGCACCTGCGTGGGGAGGAGTTGGTGATCGAGAGGGATACGCGCCCAGCCGGGGAGACGGTGTCGTTCGAGTGATCGTTCTGGATACGAACGTGATCTCGGAGGTGATGAAGCCGCGAAGCGATGCGGCGGTCGCAGACTGGTTGGATCGTCAATCGGCTGGAACTCTTTATCTTGCGGCGACGACGCTGTGCGAGTTGTTGGCCGGGATCGCCATCGTTCCGGTGGGGCGGCGGCGGGAGGCGATGCGGGAGACGCTGGACGCCATCCTGGGTACCTACTTCGACCACCGTGTCTTACCTTTTGACCGGGCGGGAGCCGAATCCTACGCGGGTGTTGTGGAGCGTGCGCGGGCCAACGGCTATCGGATCGCCATTGCGGATGGGCAGATTGCGGCTGTTGCCGAGGTAAACGGGTTCGGTGTGGCTACGCGGGACACAGGGCCGTTCTTGGCTGCGGGAGTGCCGACGATCAATCCTTGGACTGATTGAGGCTCTTCTAGCTGCAGTGCAGGCGCTCATTGAAGCAGAGCACATCATCGACCGGCGATCCGATATCCCTGGCAGTTCCGTGCTATCGGGTGGGTGAACGGCGCACTGTACAGCGTAATCTATGAAGTTCGGGGGGATGCGGATGGTGAGTTCTATCACCTTGTGACTCTGTGGAAGGCAACGAAGGAGGAAAGGAGAGCGCATGCCGAAAACATCGAGTAAGCCGGTCGATGCCGACGAGAATGCCAGGATGGCTGATGAAGGGCAGGACATCTCAGCACACCTCACCAATCGGTTCACGGTGGTGAGGCCCGCCGTTCGAGTGAATAACCCGAGCCCCTACCGTGGCGTGCCGGGGGTGCCTTGTGGAGGCCTCACCGATTCCGGCGGCGCAACGATCTGCGTGTTCTGGAACGAGTTCAAGAGCCAGTGACCTCCCTCTTTGCTCAAGACGAAGGTGCCTCGTGATTCGCTGGGTGGCCCGTCACCGTGACGATCAACATTTGTCGTGATCACAACGGCGACATCTGGACGAACGAATCGGATCTTCTCCACGACTGTGTGCCTCGTAATGTCGTGAAACGGGCCGGCCTGGAGCCGGGTCATGATCGCCACAAAATTTTTCCCGGCCTTTGGCCCAGCCTCCATAGACATTGATGAAGTCTGCATCTGTTACCGCCGTCTGCGGACTGGTAAGTTGCTGAGCGTCATGATGATTCCAAGCGTTATCTCCGTCGACAAAGCGTTGGCGAATTGCCTGTTCGTCGCCGGGGCTTTGGGCGAGGAGGTTTGCTGTCGTCGCTGCGAGACAGAGCCAGAACACGATCCATTTCTTGGCGGGCATGATGGGGCGAATTATAGACGCAAAACCGCCCTGCGACGCAAAGTTTCCGGCTTGACAGAAGATGAGGCTTCGGACCTCGCCAAGGTCGCCTAAGACAACTCCGATTTTTGGTTAGAAGCTCAGGCGGAGGGCTAGCTGGAGGACGCGGGGGTCCGTTGTTGTGCTGGTGATAGAGCCGAAGGCGGCGGCGCCGAAGCTGCCGTTGGGTTGGCCAAAGGCGGGGGTGTTGGTGAGGTTGAAGAGTTCGGCGCGGAGTTCGGCGTCGGCTCGCTCGGTGATGGGGGTGTGCTTGACGAGGGCGACGTCGAGGTCGCGGTAGGCGGGGCCGCGGACGGGATTGCGGCTGGCGTTGCCGAGGGTGAAGGTGGGGGCGGCGGCGAAGGCGGCGGTGTTGAAGAATTGGAGCGGGCTGCGGGAGTCGCCGTAGAGCTTGGGGTTGCCGATGAGGTTGGGACGCTGGAGGGCGATGCCGGCGAAGGCGTTGTTGTTGGTGGCCTGGGTGACGGTGACGGGCATGCCGGATTGCGCGATGGCGATGGCGTTGAGCGAGAAGACGACGAGCTGTCCGCTGGCGAGGCCGCATGGGTCGAAGCGGTG
>CAXUNW010000279.1:0-3036 GCA_964252505.1 uncultured Acidobacteriaceae bacterium | reverse complement strand
AGGAAGTTGTCATTGGCTGCGAGGACGAAGCCTTCGAGATCGAACTCGATGACAGCCTGCGAACGGCCAATGGCATCGAGCATAGCCTGGCTGCTGCCGGTCTCGACCTTGCCTTTGGGACGGCTGAGAGGCGCGAGGGGAGCCTTGCTGGAGGAAGCGGCGCTGCGGGGCTTGGCTGGGGCTGCGGTGGCGTTCGGCATGGTCGGTTCCTCGTCCTTCGTGTGCGGTCAAGTATGTGTATCGAAGCTTTGTCGGGGAAACTTTAGTTACAGGCGTTCTGCAGCAGGCGGGCCGTATCAAGCACAAGGAGGAGGCCTTCCTTGAGGTCGTAGACGCCTTCGATGAGCTCTCTTTGTTCGGTGGGCATATTGTCCGGGACAGAGGCGTAGGCATCGAGGGGGACGTCGATGACATCGCCGATCTCATCGACGAGAAGGCTGGTGGCGCCGTCGCCGGACTGGATGACGACGTTGATGGGGAGACCGTCGCCGACCATGGCCGGCAGGCCAAGGCTGCGACGGGTGTCGATGGCGATGACGATCTGCCCACGCAGGTTGATGAGTCCTTCAACCGGGTTGGGAGCGAGAGGGACGACCGTCATCTCCTGGTAGCGGATGATCTCCTGGACTTTGACAACCTCGACGCCCAGGAAGAGGTCGTGGACGCGAAAGGTGGAGTATTGGCGGGTTTCCGGCGGAATCATCGGGTGGCCTCCGCGAGGGCTGGGGATTTGAGCATGAGATCGGAGATGATGCCGAGCAGGCGGCCACGGTCGCTGCGGACAAGATGCGCGTCGAAGGGGCCCATATCCAGCTCGCCGTCGACGATCTGATCGGCGCGGTCGAAGAGGCCGAGTACCGGGATGTGCTGCAGCATGCTTTCCTTGTGCATGGCATCGGCGAGGTCGCGTCCGCTGCCGCCGCCCGCCATCTCGACCGCGGTGATGACGAGGTCGATGGCGCCGAGCCGGGCTTTGGGAAGGGCCTCCTGCATGGAGCCTGCCTGGAGGACGGTGTAGCCGGAGACATCGAGGAACTCCTGCAGCATCTCGCGGCCGACGACGGAGGGATCGACGAGGAGGACGGTGCGGCTGGCCTCCTTCATGGTCTGGGCGCGGTCGAGCCAGTTTTCCCCGGTGGCCTCGACGAGCGCATGGAGGTCGATGAGATCGGTGACCTTGCCGGAGATGACGGCGGAGCCGAGCAGGCCGCGGACAGGGCTGCTGCGCTTGATGGTGATGGCTTCCTTGACGATGTCGAGGATCTGGTCGACGATGACGCCGATGCGGCGGGGCCCGTTGGTGAAGACGACGATCTGGATGGTTCCGGTGAGCGCGCCGGCAGGGGCCTGACCGGGGTCGAGCGCCTGGGCGAGCGAGATGAGTGGCAGGATATCGCCGCGGTAGTAGAGGACAAGGCGGCCGGCAGCCCGCTCGATTTTGTCCGCGGGAACCTCTTCCAGGCGAGCGACAAGGGAGAGCGGGACGGCGAGGCGATCAAAGCGGCCCGCCTGGAAGAGCAGCAGCATCTGCTGGCGGACGGCGGGGGCGACGGGTGCGGCGTTCTGCTGGGCGGCTGCCTGGCGGCTCTGGCCGCGGAGGCCGGAGAGCTTGGCCAAGCCCATGACATCAAGGATGAGGGCGGGGCGGCCATCACCCATGATGGTGGCGCCGACATAGCAGCTGAGCGCCTTGAGCTGCTTGCCCAGGGGCTTGACGACGATCTCCTGGGTGTCGCAGATCTGGTCGACGACGAGACCCATCTGCTGGTTTTCCGCCTGCAGCACGACGATGTTGACGACCTCGCGCGGGGCCAGGTCCGGGGTACGGCCAAGGACCTTGCCCAGGTAGGCGAGGGGGAGCAGTTTGCCGCGGTGGTGGAAGATGGGAGTTCCGTGGACGCTTTCAATCTTGTCGAGGTCGGTCTTGCCTTCGAGGCGGACGAGTTCCAGGAGGTTGGCCTGGGGGATGACGAAGCGCTCCTCGCGGGCGGAGCGGCGGCGCTGCTGGGTCACCTCGGCGGTCCGGCGAACGGAGTTCTCATCCCTAACGCGATGAAGCACGCTGGACGGATGCTGGGCATCCAGCTTGACGACAAGGCCGGGGATGATTGCGAGGGTGAGAGGGATCTTGATGCGGATGATGGTTCCAGCTTCGGGACGGTTGAGCACCTCGACGCTTCCGCCGATCTTCTCGATGTTGGTTTTAACGACATCCATGCCGACGCCGCGGCCGGAGATGCTGGTGACCTGCGCGGCGGTGGAGAAGCCGGGGAGGAAGATGAGCTGGATGGCGTCGTGGACGCTCATCTGGGCGGCCTGGTCAGGACGGATGAGATCCTTCTCGACGGCCTTGGCCTTGACCCGCTCGGGGTCGACGCCGGCTCCGTCGTCGGAGATCTCGATGTTGACGACGCCGCCCTCGTGGTAGGCGCGGAGGAGCAGAAGGCCTTCGGGGTTCTTGTTTTTGGCGATGCGGATGTCGGGCGTCTCAATGCCGTGGTCGCAGGAGTTGCGGACGATGTGCGTGAGGGGGTCCTTGATGGCTTCGAGGATGGTCTTGTCGAGCTCGGTGCCGGCGCCTTCCATCTCGATCTGGACGCTCTTCCCGCATTTGGAGGCGAGGTCGCGGACGACGCGCGGGAGCTTGTTCCAGACGACGCCGATCGGCTGCATGCGCGTCTTCATGACGCCCTCCTGCAGCTCGGAGGTGATGAGGTTGAGGCGCTGGGAGGTCTGGTGAAGGCTGGTGTTGTGGAGGGAGGAGTCCTGGAGGAGTTGGTTGCGGGCGAGGACGAGCTCGCCGACGAGGTTCATGAGCTTGTTGAGGAGCTTGACGTCGACGCGGATGGTGGAGTCGGCCAGGTTTTCGCCCTCGGCGGCAGCTTTGTCGGGGGCTGAGGCGGCAGGCTTCTTGGCGGGCGGGGCGCTGCTCGCGGCGGCCGCGGTTGCGGGGGGCAGAAGGGTCACCGCAGGAGGCATAGGGGCGGCGGATACAGGTGTCGGCGCAAAGGCTGGGGCGGCCACGGCGGCTGGGGC
>CAXUNW010000278.1:0-3041 GCA_964252505.1 uncultured Acidobacteriaceae bacterium | reverse complement strand
ACTTTCTGGATGTGGGGGGCGGGGCGAACCAGGAACAGATTGAGAATGCGTTTGGGATTCTGCTGAGCGACCCGAATGTGAAGGCGATCTTTATCAATATTTTTGGGGGCATTTTGCGGGTGGACGTGCTGGCGACTGCGGTGGTGGCGGCGGCGCGGAAGTTGAAGGTGGAGCTGCCGATCATTCTGCGACTGGAAGGCACCAACGTGGAAGAAGGGCGGAAGATTCTGGCTGATTCCGGATTGAAGTTTGAAGTTGGGGCAACTATGAAGGAAGCCGCTGATTTGGCGGTTGCAGCGGCGAAGGGGTGAGAAATGATCCACTGGTATGAGCGGGTGTTCGCTCCCGTTGTGCTTGGTGGGGCAACTTGGCTGAAGGGACTATCAGAAGGACACGGAAGAGATTCCGAGTTTATGTCAGATACTTCTCCTTTTGGGGAGCAGGCTTATTTACAGCAATTCTTTCTCAGGACTTGTTGGAGCAAATTTTTCATGGCTTGCTCGTCATTACTCTACTGACGTGCACAATATTGGTGAGGTTTGCCCTTTGGAAGCGGCATCTCGCCTGAGGTAAGTTAGGAAGCACAAGAGACAATATCGACATAAGCTGCTGTGTTGCATAGACCGGTCACCTCGATCACTTTTTCATGACTGAGTTCATCTACGACCATGCTAAAGCCCGAGAGAATCTACTCAAGCACAGCGTCTCATTTCAAGAGGCAACCACAAGCTTTTATGACCGAAGCGCAACGACCGACCCAGACGAGGAACACAGTGAACCTAGCGATAAGCGGTTCATCACCATTGGTCATTCGGAGCGCGGCAGACTGCTCTTCGTAGTTCATAATGAGGAAGACGGATTGATTCGCATCATCAGCGCACCGGTCGCCAACCCTACACAGAGAAAACACTATGAAGAAGCCTGACATCGTCGATCCAGCGAAGCCGAAAACAGTACGAGGCAAGTACATCCATCTTCTCGAGCAGGGCAGTAACGTCGCAATTCTCGACCACGACATCGTCGGCCACTTTCCGGACTCCGAGTCTGTGAACAATGCACTTCGTGCTTTTCTTGCGATGAGCCAACAATTTGCATCACTCACAGGGTCTGCGCGTCGTCCTGCGGGGCGGGTAGCTGCCCGCAAGAAGCCGCTTGCTTTCGATCCAAGAACTGGACTCACTCACCAGAAAGCAGTCGCTGCAAAATAACTCGATCATCAAGCCCAAGGAAGATTCTGATGTCCGTACTGGTAGATAAGAACACTCGCCTCATCGTGCAAGGCATTACTGGCCGCGAAGGTACGTTCCACGCGAAAGGCTGCGCCGAGTATGGGACTAACGTCGTCGGCGGAGTGACACCGGGTAAGGGTGGGACGACGCATGAGGGGTGGCCGGTCTTCAATACCGTGGAAGAGGCGGTGAAGGAGACGGGGGCGAACGTTTCAGTGATCTTTGTGCCTCCGCCGTTTGCGGCGGACGGGATACTGGAGGCGGCGGCGGCGGAGGTTCCGCTGGTGATCTGCATTACGGAGGGGATCCCGACGCTGGACATGGTGAAGGTGTGGGAGGTGGTGCGGCACTCCCAGACGCGGCTCGTCGGGCCGAATTGTCCGGGGGTGATCTCGCCGGGCAAGGCGAAGGTGGGGATCATGCCGGGGCGCATTCACAAGGAAGGGTCGGTGGGGATTGTGTCCAAGTCGGGCACGCTGACGTACGAGGCGGTGTACCAGTTGACGACGCGGGGGATCGGGCAGTCGACGGCGATCGGGATTGGGGGCGATCCGATCATCGGGACGACGCATATCGATGCGCTGAAGCTGCTGCAGGCGGACCCGCAGACGGAGGCGATCATCATGATCGGCGAGATTGGCGGCTCGGCGGAGGAAGCCGCGGCGAAGTACATCCAGGAGTTTGTGACGAAGCCGGTAGTTGGGTTTATTGCCGGGCAGACGGCACCTCCGGGGCGGCGCATGGGGCACGCGGGGGCGATTATCTCCGGCGGGGAAGGCACGGCGGCGGAGAAGATGAAGGCGATGGAGGCGGCGGGGATCCACGTGGTGACATCGCCGGCGGATATCGGGGACGCGATGGCGCGGGTGCTCGGCAGGAGCTGAGCTGGCGGCTGCACTTTGCAGGGTTTCGCCGGATTGCGGTCCACGCGGTGTTGCACGCGCTTATCGGCTTTGATAGCGATAGAAGAGGGCGGCGGCAAGGAACATTGCGGAGACGAGCAGTGCGATCTGGCCGTGGGCCGTGTCCCCGGAGCGCAGGCGGAGGATGCCGGCGAAGAGCCAGGCACCGAACCCTGCGAACCAGACCCAGGCGATGCGTCTCATCCCGCTTTTTGCGCGCCTCCTGGAGCTTACGATAGCCCGGCGGGTGGCGTTGCGGCAAGGGCGGGTTCGCCCGGCTGTAACCTGGGTGTTTTACACTGGAGGGATTCGTCGTGAGTATCTTTCCTGCGGTGCAGGCGCGCGTAATCCAAGGAGACTTCCGTTGTCACAGCGTACGTTCAGCATCATCAAGCCAGACGCCGTCCGCAAGGGCGATACTGCCGCCATTCTTGCCCTGATTGAGAAGGCCGGCTTCAAGATTGTTTCGATTAAGCGGCTCTCGATCTCCCGGACCCAGGCGGAGGGCTTCTACCATGTGCACGCGGCGCGGCCGTTTTTCGGCGAGCTGACACAGTTTATGAGCTCCGGCCCGATCTTCCCGATGGTGCTTGAGAAGGACAACGCCATTGCGGACTTTCGCAAGCTGATGGGGGCAACCAACCCGGCGCAGGCGGAGGAGGGAACGATCCGCAAGCAGTTTGCGGCGTCGATTGGAGAGAACGCGATCCATGGGTCGGATGCGGAAGAGACGGCCGCATTCGAGATTGGCTATTTCTTTGCCGGGATCGAGTTGCAGTAAGGCGACGGGCCAGCGGTGAGGGGCGGAAGCGGGACGCTTCTGCCCCCTTCGTTTTGCGGCTACTTCTTGCCTTCGAAGAGTTTGAGGTCGATGCCTTCGCCCATGGCCTTGTAGCCGGCATCCCTAGGG
>CAXUNW010000277.1:0-3057 GCA_964252505.1 uncultured Acidobacteriaceae bacterium | reverse complement strand
CCCCTATGCCCTCCGCATGGCGCTCACCGTCCTGGTCGCTGCGGAAACCTACCGCCGCCTCGGCATACAGTCCGGCTACTGGGTCCCCATGACCGCACTCCTGGTCCAGAAGCCGGCCTTCGCCGAGACCTTTGTCCGCGCCCTGATGCGCATTGCGGGAACCCTCGCCGGCGCAGGCCTCTCCACCTTCGTCCTCGCCCACATTCAGCCTAGCCCCATCGTCCTCGCCATCGGAGCCACCCTCTTCGCTCTCGCCAGCTACTGCACCATCAACGTCAACTATGGCCTCTACTCTGTCTTCCTCACCACCTACATCGTCTTCATCCTCTCGCTGAACGCCCTGCCCGCCCCGGAAATCGCCCATCGTCGCGCCCTCTGCACCATCGCCGGCGGCATCATCGCCCTCGTCATCCACCTTGACGAACTCCGCTCCCTCCGTCGTCCTCGAACTACCGCAGAATTCTCCACATAATCCAATCCGTTGGCGCCTCCGCTCTTGCTGTAACGTCTCCATCCTTAGGCTCATCATCCTGAGGTAAGCCCACAAGCTTTCCTGCTCCAAAGCCCAACCATGCGCTTCCTCCAAGCCATCATCCTCGTCCTCGTCGGCATCTCCGCTTCGGCCGCAACCCCCGTCTACACCTACAAGGTTGTAGCTCAATATCCTCATTCCACCTCCAGCTACACCGAAGGCCTCCTTTACCTCAATGGCGTCTTCTACGAGGGGACCGGCCTCAACGGCCGCTCCGGCCTCCTCGCCAACAACCCACAGACAGGCCAGACCCTCCAGCATGTCGACCTGCCTGCCCAATATTTCGGCGAAGGCATCGTCGATTGGGGTCCTTACCTATACCAGTGGACCTGGCAATCCCATCTCTGCTTCGTCTACGACCGCTTTACCCTCCGCCTCGTCCGCACCCTCCTCTACACCGGCGAGGGCTGGGGCATGACCCGCAATGCCACCGAACTCATCACCAGCGACGGCTCCGCCACCCTCCGCTTCCGAGACCCCATCACCTTCCGCGAACTCCGCCACATCACCGTCCACGACGGCCTCAGACGCATCGACAAGCTCAACGAACTCGAATTGATCAAGGGTGAAATCTACGCCAACGTCTGGCACACCGACCGCATCGCCCGCATCTCCCCCAGCGACGGCCGTGTCCTCGCCTGGATCGATCTTGCCGGCCTCCTTCCCGAATCGCAAAAGGTAGACGCGGAGTCCGTCCTGAACGGCATCGCCTACGACCCCCAGCACGACCGCCTTTTCGTCACCGGCAAGCAATGGCCTGCCATCTTTGAAATCAAGCTTCTCCCCCGCTAAAGTTGCACTGCGTTTGCTCAGCTTCGACGATCTCGAGCCCAGCCAAGACCTCTGCCATCTCCGCTGGAGCTAGGACAAACTGGAGGGCTCTCCCCGCATTACGCGGTTGCAGTTCCTCTTGCTGTTGCTCCACCCCAAACCTGCGATACCTTAAAGCAACCACCGGAACCAGAAAAGGGGACTCCGCATCCGCACTCCACCCACATCGGCCCAACCCCTTCGCACCGACGAAACTCTTGACGAGTGGATGCCCGCCTTCGCCACCGTAGACCCCTCTGAACCCGACCTTCCCGACCCCGGCCCAGTCCCAGATGCAACTCCCATCCGCAATCGAGCCCAGTTTCACTGGAGCCAGCAGCGCTATCTCCTCGAAAACATCAAGCTCGCCGACGCCAAGGCCAGCTTCGTCGTCACCATCGCATGCGCTGGCATCAGCGCCTTCTTCTCGCGACCCGTCAGCTTCGCCACTCACACCACGCCCGTCACCATCCTGCTCTTCACCTTTGCCACCGTGGGCGTTCTGGGCATGCTTGGAGCCATCGCCTTCGGTTCCTGGTCCATCAAGCCGCGTCTTGCTCATCACCGCGCTCCATCGGCCGTGGCCTGGACCGACATCGCCCTCTATCCGGATCTCCTGAGCTTCCAATCTGCCAGTCGTGCCCTCACAGAGGAAGAAGCTACTGAGGCCCTCGGCGAGCAGGTCTTTCACCTCGCGCGCATCTGTCACCGCAAGCACCGCCTGATCAACAGTTCCATACTTTTGGCTCTGGGCGGGGGCTTGTGCCTTATCCTCGATCTCGTCGTGGTACACCTCACCGCGCGTTGATCCTGAGCTATACTCGCGGCAAGCGCCGCCATGCAAACCATGCGATTCCCCCTCCCCATCATCGTTCTGCTCCTGGCTTCTCTCTCTCCTCACGCCTCCGCCCAGACCCCGCCCGCCGCCCGGATGCCGCCCGACTATCGCGGACCGGAGATGCGGGTGCAAGGCATCTTCGTCACCCCCGTGCCCGGCGCACCCTTCTCCGCCACGGTAGATATCGTCTCCACCCAAGTCCTTCCTAACGGCGCCACGGTCACCCGCACCACCCTGAACCACATCGCCCGGGACAGCGCCGGCCGCATCTACAACGAGCGTCGCCGCATGGTCCCCATCACCTTTAAGGGCGATCCGCCCCTCACCTCCGGCCACATCTACGACCCCTCCACCCGCGTCAGTATCTATACCGATCCCTACACCCGTCTTGCCCGCCAGACTATCCTCCCACCTCCCCGCGATCCGTCGGCCAACCCCAACCAGCCCCGTGTTACCCCAAATACTACCGAATCGGATCTCGGCAACCAGCTCGTCAGCGGTGTCGAAATGAAAGGCATCCGCAAGACCCGGGTTGTCCCAGCCGCCGTCAGCGAGACCGGCAAGGACGTCGTCATTACTGACGAATACTGGTACTCCCCGGAGCTCTCCATCTACATGCTCATCAAGCACGACGACGCCCGCACCGGCACCCAGCTTGTCGCCATCACCAACGTCGACCGCCACGAGCCCGACGCCACCCACTTCACCGTTCCGCCCAACTACAAGCTGGTCGACGAGACCCCCCTTCCCCGCGAAACCGCGGTGCAGTAGGCAATTGGTAGAATGAGGGGTGATGACACCCGCCCTCCTCGACGAACCCGTAGCCCCCCCCGCCACCCCCCCGCCCGGGAAGAGGAGGATTCCTCGTATTTTAGAT
>CAXUNW010000276.1:1641-3084 GCA_964252505.1 uncultured Acidobacteriaceae bacterium | reverse complement strand
GGCAGATGCGCATCGCGTTGGCCAAGCTGCTGCTGCAGAAGCCCTCGCTGCTGCTGCTGGACGAACCCACGAACCATCTAGATCTGGAGTCGCGGAACTGGCTGGAGAACTATCTGCATGGGTATGAGAACGCGTTCATCCTGATCTCGCACGACCGGTATTTTCTGGATGTGACGGTGAATAAGACGGTGGAGCTATGGAACAAGCGGATGCACACGTACCACGGGAACTATGAGAAGTACGTGACGCAGAAGGAGGAGCGGCGGACGCAGTTGATGAACGCGTACAAGAACCAGAAGGACCGAGTGGAGGCGCTGGAGGCGTTCATCAACCGGTTCCGGGCGCAGGCAACGAAGGCGAAGCAGGTGCAGTCGCGGATCAAGGAGCTTGAGAAGATCGAACGGATCGAGGTTCCGGAGGAGGAGGCGACGATTCACTTTACGATTCCGCAGCCTCCGGCGAGCGGGCGGACGGTGATCGAGGTGACGGGGCTGACGAAGCACTTTCCGGCGAAGGATGGCGGGGTGAAGCGGGTGCTGGAGGATGTGAGTTTCTCGATCGAGCGCGGGGACCGGATAGCGCTGGTGGGGGCGAACGGGGCGGGCAAGTCGACGCTGATCCGGATGCTTTCCGGGCTGGACGAGCCGACGTCGGGAGAGATCAAGCTGGGCCACAACGTGCTGGCGGATTACTTTGCGCAGGATCAGTACAAGGTGCTGGATGCGGCGGCGAAGATGCTGGACGACATTGCGGGGATCGCGCCGAAGGTTCCGGTGGTGGAGCTGCGGAGTCTGCTGGGATGCTTTATGTTTTCGGGCGATGACGTCTTTAAGCAGCTTGGGGTGCTGAGCGGCGGGGAGCGGAACCGGTATGCGATGGCGAAGATGCTGGTGAGCCCGGCGAACATGCTGCTGCTGGATGAACCGACAAACCACCTGGATCTGCGGGCGAAGGATGTGCTGCTGGATGCGATCCGGAAGTTTACGGGCACGGTTCTGTTTGTGTCGCATGACCGGTACTTTATCGACGGGCTGGCGACGCGTGTGTTCGAGGTGGAGGACCGGCGGGTGCATATCTACCCGGGGAACTATGAGGATTACCTGTGGCGGAAGCAGGGTGGGCCGGAGAAGGTGGCGGTGTCGCTGACGAACGGCAATGGGGCTTCTTCAGGTGCGGCGGCTGCGCCGGTGGTGGTGGAGGCACCGAAGGTGGTGGCCGCGCCGGTGAAGAAGCTGAACCCGATCAAGCTGAAGCAGCTGGAGGATCAGGTGAAGGCGGTGGAGGAGGAGATTCCGCTGCTGGAGGAGAAGATCCAGGAGGCGGAGGCGGCGTCGGGGGTGTTTACGTCGGCGGATGAGGCGGTGAAGGGGGCGGCGCGGCTGGAGGGGATGCGGGCTCGCCATGCGAGGCTGCTGGCGAGCTGGGAGGAGCTGGGTATGCAGT
>CAXUNW010000276.1:0-1631 GCA_964252505.1 uncultured Acidobacteriaceae bacterium | reverse complement strand
TGGTATGGTCACAGAAGTTGGCTTCTTGAGCTGGGGGAGCTGAGGGAGCTGGGGCGCTACTCGGCGACGGGCAGGGAGAAGGTGAAGACGGAGCCGTGCTCGGGCTGGCTGGTGACGGTGAGGCGTCCGCCGTGGGCCTCGGTGATGGCTCGGCTGATGGCGAGGCCCATGCCGGAGCCTGAGGTGGTGCCTCCGGCGGCGCGGGAGCGATAGAGGCGGTCAAAGATGAGGCCTTGTTCGGCGGGGTCGATGCCGATGCCGCGGTCAGCGACGCTGGTGAGGACCTCGGCGCCTTTGCGCTCGGCGGAGATGAAGATGGGGGAGCCGGGTTTGGAGTACTTGGCGGCGTTTTCGAGGAGGTTGCAGAGGACCTTTTCGATCATTTCGGCGTCTGCGGCGACTTTAGGCAGAGGCGGCAGGGAGACGGTGACGGGATGGGCCCCGGCGACGACGGCGCAGGTCTCGCGAGCGTGTTCGACGACCTCGGTGAGGGCGACGGGGGCGAAGGTCATGTGGACCTCCTGGGCTTCGATCTGGGCCATTTCGACGGCGCGGCCGATGAGGCGGTCGATGCGGTCGCTCTCTTCGTCGACGATGGTGAGGAGTTCGGTGCGGGCCGAGGGGTCGAGGTGGGGTACGGCGAGCAGGGTGGTGGCGGCGCCCTTGATGGAGGTGAGCGGGGTGCGGAGCTCGTGAGTGATGGAGTCGAGGATGAGGGTGCGGAGGCGCTCGCTTTCCTTGGAGGCCTCGCTTTTAGCGACATCTTCAAGGGCCTGCGCGCGGTCGAGGGCGATGGAGACGAGGCCGCCGATGGCCTGGAAGCTTTCGGGCGAAAGCTCGACACCGCTGAGGACAAGCAGGCCGCGGGGGCGGACGCCGGCGCGGAGGGGTACGCGCATCTCCTCGCCGTCGTGGGCTTCCGGCGTGGAGAGGCTGAGGGCAAGCTGGCGGAGATGGGGGATTTCGATGTTGGTGACGGTGCGTCGGCCGGACTGGTAGAGGCGGTCGCCTTCAAGCAGATAGAGGATGACGGACTCCGCGTGGGAGACGCGCATGACGAGGGTGGGAAGGACGTTGACGAGGATGGCGACGTTTTCGGTTTGCAGGAGCTCGCGGCTGAGGGTGAAGAGGACGGTGATCTCTCGCTGGCGGGCAAGGGCCTCTTCGGTTTCGTCTCGGGCGCGCTGGGAGAGGCGGCTGCCCATGACGGCGGTGGCGAGGAAGGCGAAGAGAGCAAGCCAGTTTTGGGGGTCGGCGACAGTGAAGGTGCCGATGGGCGGGAGGAAGTAGAAGTTGTAGCAGGCGGTGGCGGCGAAGGAGAGAACGATGGCGAAGCGGAGGCCAAGGCGAGCGGCGGCGGTGAGGATGAAGAGCAGCAGCGTAAGGGCGACGGTGGTGGGGTTGACGTGGAGCCAGCGGCGGAAGACCAGTACAATTGCGGCCAGAGCGCCGAGCGCCAGCACCCATCGGGTGATTGTGACCACGCGCCGTGAATCCATGGAGGGATCTTACAGGATGGCGGAGATCCGCAAATCGCCGGAGGAGTGGCTGCTGGCCGGGGAGACGGAGAAGCAGCGCGGGCGGCTGAAGATTTTTCTGGGGTATGCGCCAGGGGTGGGCAAGACGTTTTC
>CAXUNW010000275.1:0-3144 GCA_964252505.1 uncultured Acidobacteriaceae bacterium | reverse complement strand
GTGAGGTTGTGCTGGGCAGCGATCGAGAGAAGCTCAGCCGCGCTGCGGTAAGGGTAGGGAACGGTGCGGGGACTGGCCGTCAGGTGGTTGTCGAACTCTGTCGCCGAGAGAATGAAGCCACCGCCGATAGAGAAGAAGGTGTCCTGGTGGAGGGTGGCTCCGGCAGTGTTCCGTGCAGTGAGGGTGAGGCCGTTGGGGTGCGTAGCGTGGGTTGGATCGGGGTACATCTGGGAGCGGTGGAAGATGAGGTGCGTGGGCTCGTGGAAGGGGATCGGGTAGGCTCCGAGGAGGGGGAGGGTGCCGGTCGCGCGGATACGGGTGAGATGGGCGTCGACTTGTGAGGGATCGACGGTGTCAGGGGCTTCTCCCAGGAGACCGAGGAGGATGGCTCGGTCGGTGGCGTGGCCGATGCCGGTCAAAGCGAGGGAGCCATAGAGGTCGACAGTGACGGACGCGGTCTGGTCGAGGAGGCCGGCCGAGGCGAGAATGCGGGCGAAACGGAGGGCGGCCCGCATGGGGCCGACGGTATGGGAACTGGAAGGGCCAATGCCGATCTTGAAGAGCTCGAAGAGACTGGTGTTCATAAGGCAGGGTACAGGCATTAAGAACCTGGAACAGACATTGGGGCGGAAACGCGGGTCAACGATCAGTTTTCGACGCTTGAGGGTCGAGGGTCAGGACCTCGTGGATTTTCTGGGGCGCGGGGTAGGTTCGGCAGGGGTTTGTTGGGGCGAGGTGGTGCGGAGATAAGCAGCGGCGGCCGTGTAGCGTACAGGCGGCCTGGAATCAATGAGGAGGCCGGCAAGCGCCCTGGCGACTTCAGGATCGGGGTAGGCCCCGATTGCCTTTGCGGCGGAGGCGCGGACCGCGGCGTCCTTGTCGCCAAGAGCTGCGAGAAGCTGCTTGCGGACCAGGGGGGTGTGTTCTTCGGCGATTTGCTCAAGGGCCTGGACGCGCGCGGAGTTGCCCCCGCTCTTGCGGATGGCTTCATAGGCTCCGACGCCGAAGCCGAAGGGTCCAAGGAGGATAGAGGCTCCCTGCATGGCACCCATTTTGGCCAGCCCGGCAGGATCGTGGAGGTCCTTGCTGGCAGTATGCTTGGCTCCGTTGTAGAGGGTGGCATCAGCCCGACGGTCTCCGTCGGCCACGGCGATGAGGATGTCCTCGCCGGAGTGATCCTTGAGCTTCCAGAGGGTGGTTGCGGCGGCAAAGGCGACCTGGGGCTCAGGGTCGTCGAGGGCGGCGTGGAGTTTGCCGATGAGGAGGGTGGAGTGGGTCTGGCCGGCGGCGAGGACGGCGGCGGTGCGGACGTCGACATCTACATCGGCGAGGAGGCCGGCGAGGAGCCCGTAAGCCTGTGGGTCGGGAAGGGTGGCGAGGGCGGCGACAGCCTGGATGCGGGTGTCGGAGCGTTTGTCGGCCGCGGCGTCGGTGAGCATGCTCCAGGCTTCTGTGTGAAGCTCGGTGGGGGTGGCATGGGCCTGGTCGCCGACGGCGGTGTTCTGAGGGGCCGAGGTATCCTGCGCGTGGGCGGCGATGGTGAGGGCGAGAGCGAGGACGAACTGGGATGCGCGGAGGTTCATGAGGCCGGAATCCTTTCAGCGTGCTGCCGGTCGCGGCGGTGGCTCCCCCCACCCTGGGCAAAAGGTACTAAAATCTTCAAAGCATTGAAGTTAGGTCCGGACCACACAACTGCTCCGCAGAGACTTGTGAAGCCGGGGCAAGAAAGTGGGCCCGGCTTATTCAGCCGGGCCCGCGATGTACTACCTGGTTAAATGCTAGCAGGCGTGTCAAGAGCCAGGTTGCATTTTTGAAGGCTAGGCCGCATGATGACGAGCCATGCACCTCTTCGGATTGACTGCACTTGTGCTGCTGCTGGGCGGGGTTACGGCTGGACCTGCCGCGCCTGTTCGCTTAGAGGATCCAAACCGGTGGCGGATGACCTGGAACGATGAGTTTGACGGTCCGGATGGAAGCATGCCGGACGGGGCGAAGTGGACGTATGACGTCGGCGGAGACGGGTGGCTGAACCACGAACTGGAAAGCTACACGGACCGACGGGAGAATGTGCGGGTGGAAGGTGGGAACCTGGTGATCGAGGCGCGACGCGAGGAGTACGCGGGCCACGACGGGATCAAACGGCACTACACGTCTGGGCGGCTGAAGACGCTGGGGCGGTTTGCGCAGCAGGGAGGGCGGTTCGAGGCGCGGATCAAGATTCCGAAAGGGCGAGGGGTATGGCCGGCGTTCTGGATGGAGGGGGCGGATGTCGGGACAACGGGTTGGCCGGGGTGTGGAGAGATCGATGTGATGGAGAACATCGGGCATCAGCCGAGGCGGGTGTATGCGACGCTGCATGGACCTGGCTTTGGGCCAACCAGCCACCTGCAAGTGCGGAGCGACCTGCCCGAGGGGGAGAGCCTAGGGGATGGCTTCCATGTGTATGGCGTGGAGTGGATCGGGAAGACGTTGAGCTTCTCGCTGGACGGCAGGGAGTATGGCAGGCTGGTGCGGGATACAGTGGAGCATGGGCGGGACCTGCCGTTCGATCAACCGTTTTTTATGCTGCTGAACCTGGCAGTCGGCGGGGACTGGGAGGGTAGCCCAGATGCGGGGACGGCGTTCCCGGCCCGGATGCTGGTGGACTATGTGCGGGTCTACGCCCAGGACACAGGGACGCCAGGGGGTCGCTGAGAGCCGGCGATGCTAGACTAGGCGGACCTTTCCAGGAGAGACGGTGCGGCGGCGGGATGCCGGGCGATCTTTTCCTATAACCTGAACCTCTTTCTGCCTCAAGGCTTTACCAGGCGAGACGATGCCCCTTTACAAAGTTCGCAGTGCGGCGGTCTATGGGATCGACGCGCACATGATCGATGTCGAGGTCGACTTTGCGAACGTGAAGCTGGCCGACGATGCGAAATTCAACATGGTGGGGCTTCCGGACGCGGCGGTGCGGGAGAGCCGGGACCGGGTTCGATCGGCGATCAAGAACTCTGGGTTCGACCTGCCTCCGACGCGGATCACGATCAACCTGGCTCCGGCGGATGTGAAGAAAGAAGGGTCGGGGTTCGATCTGCCGATTGCGATCGGGATCCTAGGGGCGTATGGGGCGCTGCACCTGAAGGAGACCGAGGACTTTCTGCT
>CAXUNW010000274.1:0-3159 GCA_964252505.1 uncultured Acidobacteriaceae bacterium | reverse complement strand
TGGAGCGGGAGACCGGGGTCGAACCGGCGACATCTTCCTTGGCAAGGAAGCACTCTACCACTGAGCTACTCCCGCTCGCACAAGATGAAGTATAGCCGCGATGGGGGGATGGGTCAACGCGTGTGGACGGCTTGCGGAGCGCGTTGGAGCGCTTAGTCCTCGCGGGCGGAGGGCGGGACGGCGACGGCGATACGTGGGCCGGCGAGGGTGTTGGCGCGGTGGCGAACGACCCGTGGCGTGATGAGGAGGACCAGCTCGCTGGAGGTACGGGTGGCGTTCTGCTCGGTGGGGACGCGGAAGCCGGGAAGCTCGGCCAGGCCGGGGAGACCGGTTACGGCAGAGACCTCGCTTTTGCTGACGCTGCTGACCAGAAGGGCGGTCTCGCCTTCCTTGACGGTGACGTCTGTGGCGAGGGTGCGGCTGTTAAGGACGGGGATGCCGTTGAGGGCGGCGCTGCCAAGGGCTTCGAGCTTGAGATCGAGGTGCATGCTGACGAGGCCGGATTTTTGGACGGTCGGTGTGGCTTTGAGGGTGAGGCCGAGGTCCTCGTAGGAGATCTGCGGGATGGTGGTGGCGGTGTTGGTGCCGAGGTACTGGGCGAGGAGGCTGGAGGCGCTCTGGCCGTTGATGCTGATGCCGGAGAGCGAGGAGGAGGTGCTGGGCGTGGTGTAGGTCGAGGTAGTGATGGGGTAGCGCATGCCGGCGCGGAAGTTGGCGGTCTGGCGGTCGCCGACGCGGGCCTGGACATCCTCGAGGGCACGAGTTTCGCTGGAGTTGAGGGCTAGGTTGAGGCTGAGGGTGGAGCTGGAGGTGATGCCGGTGGTGGTGTACTGGTTGCTGACCGCGCCGGTGGTGGGATCGACGGTCCCGCCGATGATGCCGATGGTGGAGCTGAGCAGGGTGCTGGAGACAAGGCCGGAGGCGATGAGTTTGAAGGCCTGCGCAACGACGCTGTCAGTGGCGCTGATGAGGCCCTGGGCGATGGCCTGGTTGATAAGGGACTGGTTGGCGGCAACGAGTGCGGCGGCGGCCGCGCTGACGTTATAGGCCCCGAACTGGGGCGGCTGAAAGCCGACGTCGTGGTTGTTGCTGCGGTCGATGCTGTAGAGCTTGAGTTCGACGACGACCTCAGCGCCACCGTCGAGCAGATCGGCGAGGGTGAGGTTGATGGCTTTGACGGCGTCGCCCGGGGCGCGGAGAACGAGGGTGCTGTGGTTCTGCTGGACGGTGAGCTGCTTGACGTCGAAGATGTTGCGGAGGACGTTGGCAAGGTCGTTGAGCTGCTCGAGTGTCTGGCCGGGGATGTAGATGGTCTCTTGGACCTGACGCTCGAGCCGCTGGCGGTTCTCGGCGGTGTCCCTGGCGAGGAGGAGGGTTTTGGCGTCGAGCGGCACGGCGAAGAGGTGCGCCATGGTGAAGAGGATGGGGGTCGCCTGCGCGTAGTTGGTGTCTTCGAGGTCGAAGCGCATCTCCTGCCGTCCGGCGGAGGCGTCGAAGACGGGGCGGATGCCGAAGGCCTCGATGACCTGCCGGGTGACGGTCTGGAGGTCACCCCGAAGGTGGAAGGTTTTGGTAGCGGTGCCCGGGTCGAGCGGGATAGCTCCGGCGAACGCAGGCCCTTCGGTGATGCGGGGCTCGGTGTCAGGCTCGAAGTCGACCGCGGCGGGACGGGGCGTGGGGGTTCCGGGAGCGAGATGCTGGGCGATCATGCCGTTCTCGGGATCAAGACGGCGCGCCTGGGCGAGGAGATCCTCCGCCTGGGCGGGATGGCCATGGAGGCGGGCGATCGCAGCCTGCTGGACGAGGCCGGTCACGCGGTGCTCGCGGGCGATGGTGAGCGCGGTGCGGTAGTCGGGGTTGCCGGGATCGAGGGTGGTGGCCTGGGCGAAGTGGGATTCGGCCGCCGCGAGGTCGTCATGCTCGAGGGCGCGGGCTCCAGCGAGGTAGGCGTTGGAGGCAGCGACGCCTTTGTGGCTTGCAGGGGCGGACGGCTGACTCGGGTCAGCGGTCTGTTGCGCGGCCGTGCCGATGGCTGTAGCCATCAGGATGAAGAGGATGCGACATCCCGCGATGGATCGAGAGTGAAGGTTCATCACTGGTCGGTTAGACGTGCGCCGTGGGAAAGCGCGGCGGCGGAGAAGGCTATCGGAGCTTCTCGAGCTTATCGACGCGGCCGATCATGGGACGGGCGCTGGCGACAGGGCGGCGCATGCCGTTGCGAATCTGGGTGGAGTCCAGGTCGAGCTCGGTGAGAGTTCGGCTGAGCGTATTGCGATGCATGCCGAGTTCTTCAGCCGCCTTACATTGGTTGCCTTTATGGTGGGCAAGGACCTCAAGCAGGAAGCGTTTTTTGAAGTGGCGCACGGCCTCGGTATACGAGATGCCGGCGCTATGCATTTGCGTAATCAACCCATCCAGTTCACGCTTCACAGAAAGCTCCACCCTTTGCCCCGGCGCCGCGACCGGAGAACATCATATGTCATTGTGTCGCCTGGGCCCGGGCTTGATCCAATCGGGCGCATTGTGCTTGAGTTGTTCCGCGCCACGGAGTATGCGTCTCTGCAGGTCGTTTGGTACCACGAAGGATACCGCATGCGCGCCATCTAGGAAATAGGGTAGAAGGCGCGACTGCGCGATCCACTGGGAGGCGGGATCAAAGGCGGCGACGGCCATCATGACGGCGACGCCGAGCAGACAACCGCGGGCAAAGCCGAAGAGACCGCCGAGCAGGCGGTCCGGCAGGCCAAGCCCGATGGCGCGGGCGGTGCGCCCCACCATTCGGCCGATGAGGCTAACGACGATCATGACCGCGATCGCGATGAGCAGGAACGCGGCAATGTCTGCGGCGGCGCGCCCGGTGATCCAGCGGTCAAGGCTGCGGGCCAGTGTGGCGTAGTACCAGCTCGCGAGCGCGATGCCAAGGACAAGCCCGGCGAAGGAAAAGAGCACGCGGAGGATGCCGCGCAGGAAGGCGAGGACGGTCGAGCAGGCCATGATGGCCAGCAGGAGCCAGTCGAAGGTGTTGTAGGTCTGCGGGGCGGGCAGTTCCATCAGGCTTCAAGCTCCGTGCGCCCGGTCAACAGGTGAAAGGCCTCAAGGTATTTGGCCCGGGTTTTTTCGATGACGTCAGGGGGCAGGGCAGGAGCAGGAGCCTGCTTG
>CAXUNW010000273.1:0-3169 GCA_964252505.1 uncultured Acidobacteriaceae bacterium | reverse complement strand
GGGCGGACTGGGCGGCTTCGATGCTGTTATAGGCTCCAATGGCAAGCATGGCGACGATGCCGGAGCCGATGCTGGTGGGGATGCCGTTGGGCACAAGGACGGGCTTGTTGAGGACGTTGGCGTAGACCTGGTTGAGGACGGAGCTGTTTTGCGGGATGCCACCGGCGTTGATGACGCGCTCGATGGGGACGCCGTGCTCGGCCATGCGCTCGAGGATGATGCGGGTGTGGAAGGCGGTGCCTTCGATGGCGGCGAAGAGCTCGTCCTGGGCGGTATGGATGAGGTTCCAGCCGAGGGTGACGCCGCCGAGTTCGGCGTTGACGAGGACGGTGCGGTCGCCGTTGTCCCAGGAGAGGCGGAGGAGGCCGGTCTGGCCGGCGCGGTAGGCTTCCAGGCCCTGGGCTAGATCCTTGACGGTGGTTCCGGCGCGGCGAGCGATGCTCTCGAAGATGTCTCCGGTGGCGGAGAGGCCGGCTTCAACGCCGGCGAAGGCGGGATGGACGGAGCCGGGGACGACGCCGCAGACTCCCGGGATGAGCGTGGGCTGGGCTTGCATGGCGATGATGCAGGTGGAGGTTCCGACGACGTTGACGACGTCTCCCTCGCGGCAGCCGGCGCCGAGGGCGTCCCAATGGGCGTCGAAGGCCCCGACGGGGATGGGGATGCCGGGTTTGAGGCCAAGCTGGGCTGCCCAGTGAGGGGAGAGGTGGCCGGCCAGGTGGTCGGAGGTGAGGTATTCCCCGTCGAGTTTGGCGCGGATACCATCGAAGAGGGGATCGAGCATGGAGAGGAAATTCTGGCTGGGAAGGCCACCCCACTTGGGGTTCCACATCCATTTGTGGCCCATGGCGCAGACGCTGCGCTTGACGAGTTTAGGGTCGGTGATGCCGGTGAGGGTGGCGGCGACCATATCGCAGTGCTCGAAGGCGGAGGCGAAGCGGTCGCGTTTGCCGGGATTATGGCGGAGCCAGTGGAGGAGCTTGGCGAAGCCCCACTCGTGGGAGTAGACGCCGCCGCACCACTGGATGGCCTCAAGGTGGGTGGCATGGGCCATGGCGGTGATCTGCTGGGCCTCGAGCTTGGCGCGATGGTCGCACCAGAGATAGTAGTCGTCGAGGGGCTGCATGTGGCCGTCGACGGGGATAACGGAGGAGCCGGTGGTATCGAGGGCGATCGCCTCCACGGCTTGAGGGTCGATGGCGGCTTCGGTGACGACCTGGCGGGTAGCCTGGGCGAGGGCGCCCATCTGGGCGTCGTGCGACTGGGTGGCGAAGTCGGGGTCTTCGCGGCGCCGTTGCAGAGGGTACGAGGCTACGGCGGTGGCGAGGCGACCCTGCGGGCTGAGGAGGGTAACGCGCACGCTGAGGGTACCGAAATCGACGCCTGCGACGATGGGCATGGTTTGGAGACTCCGGTAGAGCGCCTGCGGCGCGTGGAATATGATACGACTACTGTTGCATTCAGGGGGTACCCCCCCTTGCCGGGGCGCAAGTGTTCTGGAATGAGTCAGTTACACGGCGAGACGGACGACAAGTCACTCAAAACAAACGAGTTACGACTAAATATTAGTAAACAAACGACTTATTGAGTGTTTGGAGGCCATGCAGGCGGTGAACCGACCCTTTCTTCCTTCAAGCTCCACCCTCCTTGTACCTTCCACAACCAGTGTAGCGTGTGACGCCTATCTACTACGCCAAGTATATTTCGTTTGTTTTGATGGAGTTAGAGGTATTGGGGGCTTGACAGCCAAATATGGCCGACCTAAAGGGCAGAGGGTTGCCAGGCGGGGCCGTTGGGAAAGGTGTACTGGGCGAGGGATGCGGGGTGCATCTGGATGCTGTAGCCGGGGGCGAGGGGCAGACGATAGCGGCCGCGGAGGATTTGTACGGGGTGAAGGAAGTGCTCGTGGAGGTGGTCGACGTACTCGATGACGCGATCGTGGAGGCTGATGGAGACGCGGAGGAAATCGAAGGCGGAGAGGTGCTGGACGTACTCGCAGAGTCCGACGCCGCCGGCGTGGGGGCAGACGGGGATGTTGAACTTGGCGGCCATGAGGAGGATGGCGAGGTTTTCGTTGACGCCGGCGACGCGGCAGGAGTCGATCTGGCAGACGTCGATGGCGGCGGCCTGGAAGAGCTGCTTGAACATGACGCGGTTGTGGCAGTGCTCACCGGTGGCGATGCGGACGCCGGACTCGCGGCGGATGCGGGCGTGGCCGAGGATGTCATCGGGGCTGGTGGGCTCTTCCATCCACCAGGGGTCGAGGGGCTTGAGGGCGAAGGTGCGGGCGATTGCTTCGGGGACGGACCATTTCTGGTTGGCGTCGACCATGAGCTTGTTGGCCCAGCCGATCTCTTCGCGGACGATGTGGCCGCGACGGAGGTCTTCGGCGGGGTCCCCGCCTACCTTGAGCTTGAAGTGGGTCCAGCCTTCGGCGAGGGCCTCGCGGCAGAGGCGGCGGATGGTCTCTTCCGAGTAGCCGAACCAGCCGGCGGAGGTGGTGTAGGCGGGGTAGCCTTGTTGCTGGAGCTGGAGGAGGCGCTGCTGGTAGCCGGTGCGGGAGGCGTCGAGGATTTCGAGGGCTTCGTGGGGGGTGAGGGCGTCGTCGATGTAGCGGAAGTCGACGGCTTTGAGGAGTTGCGTGGAGGGAAGTTCGGTGAGGAGCTGCCAGAGAGGTTTGCCTTCGACCTTGGCGTAGAGATCCCAGAGGGCGTTGAGGAGGGCTCCGGTGGCGAGGTGGATGACGCCTTTTTCCGGGCCGAGCCAGCGGAACTGGCTCTCGTCGGTGAGGTTCCGGGCGAAGGCGGTGAAGTCTTCGGTGATGCTGGAGAGGGTTCGACCGATGGCGAAGGTGGCGAGGTACTGGAGGGCCTGGACGACGAGGTCGGTGCCGCGACCGAGGGTGAAGGTGAGGCCGTGGCCCTCGTACTCGGTGTCGGTTTGGAGGATGCAGTAGGCGGCGGAGTAGTCTGGGTCCTTGTTGACGGCGTCGGAGCCGATGGCATGGCGGGAGGTGGGAAAGCGGAGGTCGAGGACGCGGGCGTGGGTGATGCGTGGATCGGGCATGCGAGCTGGGGTTCTCCTTGGCGGCTGGAGGGATTATAGAAGCGGGACGCGGCTACACTGGGGCATGGACGAGGGTCGGTTTGGGGCAGTGACGCTGCGGGGG
>CAXUNW010000272.1:0-3186 GCA_964252505.1 uncultured Acidobacteriaceae bacterium | reverse complement strand
CCACCCTCCAGTAACCCTGGTCCGCACCAAGATACCCCCGAGTGTCAGCATGCACGCAACACCCTCCACAGCCTCACCCGACGTCGCCATCAGCGAGCCCCCCCAGTCTCTACTCGGCCGCGTCACCGCCTTCTTCGTCTTCCTCTTTGAGAAGGTCATGCCGGACCCCTACGTCTTTGCGGTCCTCCTCACCTTTCTTGGTGTCATCCTCGCCCGCGCCTTCGCTCCCAATGCCACCTTGCCCAGCATCGCCTCCGCCTGGTACGCGGGCATCTTCGCCATCTTCGCCTTCGCCTTCCAGATGGTCATCATGCTCGTCGCCGGCTACGCTCTCGCCATCGCCCCGCCTATCCAGAAGCTCCTCGCCCGCATCGCCTCCTCCATCTCGACCCCTCTCGCCGCCATCTCCCTCACCATCGTCGTCAGCCTCATCGCCTCCTGGATCAACTGGGGCCTCGGCCTCGTCACCGCCGCTCTCCTCGCGCGCGAGATGGCCAAGCGTGTGCCCGTCGACTTCGGCTGGCTCGTCGCCGCCGCGTACTCCGGCTTCGTCATCTCCACAGAAGGCCTCTCCGGCTCCATCGCCCTCTCGCAGGCCACCCACGCCTCCACCCTCAACATCGTCGAAAAAGTCACCGGGCACGGCCTGCCGCTCAGCCAGACCGTCTTCACCCGCTTCAATCTCATACCCTGCATCGCCCTCCTCGTCATCCTGCCCATCATCTTCCGTTACCTCCAGCCCACCGCGAAGAACACCATCGTCGCCGACCCCGATCGCCTCCGCCAGGAAGACCAGCAGGCCTCCGCCCACAGCCATCGCGAACGGGAAATCGGCACCCTCGGTGCCCTCCTCGACAATGCCTGGATCCTCAACCTCGCACTTGTCGTCTTCGGCCTCTTCGCCCTCGTCACCGAGTGGACCCACAAAGGCTTCGCCCTCGACCTCAACTCCGTCATCATCACGCTTCTCCTCGGTGGTCTTCTCCTCCACGTTCGCCCCTCCGCCTACATCGCTGCCGTCAAGCATGCCGCCCGCATCTCCGGCTCGCTCGTCCTCCAATACCCCCTCTACGGCGGCCTCATGGGAATCATCACCACCACCGGCCTCGCCGGCGTCCTCTCCAAGGTCTTCATCCGGTATTCCACCGCCCACACCCTTCCCTTCTTCACCTATCTCACCTCCATGATCATCACCCTCTTCGTCCCCAGCGGCGGCGGCCACTGGGCGGTGCAGGGCCCCTTCGCCATCCCCGCCGCCCAGCAACTCCACTCCTCCCTCGCCGCCACCACCATGGCCGTCGCCATGGGGGAGTCCGTCGCCAACATGCTCCAGCCTTTCTGGGCGCTTCCCATCCTCGCCATCGCCGGCATCAACATGCGCCGCATGATGGGCTTTATGGTCGTCACCTTCTTCGTCTCCGCCATCATCTTCGGCCTGTCTCTTCTGCTGCTTCTCCCGCCTGCCTGACGCATCCCAACCTCGCTCCATCTCACTCTGCAAACCTTGCAAAAAGCTCCCGATCGCCTGCGCTGACGCGGCCTTCGCAGCACCGCGTCCATCGCCGCGCCACCGCCCCGCTCAGGTGAACGACTTTTTATGTAACCTTCACAAATTCTTCATTCCATCCCCAGTAAATGTCCTGCGTCCCGCTTCCCTCACCTGGCGCGGGCTGAACCGCAACGTGGCGGCAAGCTTTATCTCGAAGGGATCCCAAATGAGTAAGCGCACCACACCCATCCGCGTCTGTCTCGTCTTTGCACTTTGTCTCGCCGCCTCCCTCCCCTCCCTCGCCCAGGTCTCCACCGGTACCATCGCCGGCTCCATCACGGACATCACCTCCGCCGCCGTCCCCAACACCACCGTCCTCATCACCAATACCGACACCGGCATCGACACCCGCGCCGTCACCAGCTCCACCGGCTTCTATTCCGTTCCCAACCTGCAAACTGGCCACTACACCGTCACCATCTCCGTCCAGGGCTTCTCCACCCAAACCGCACCCGACATCCAGCTCAACGTCGGCGCCGAGCAGGAGATCAACTTCTCCCTCAAGCCCGGCTCCGTTGACCTCAAAATCGTCGTCAGCACCACACCGCCCACCCTTGACCTCGTCTCCTCCACCACCATGCCCGTTGTCGACCAGCGCACCATCGTTGAGCTTCCTCTCAACGGTCGCGATTGGACTGCCCTTGCCAATCTCCAGCCCGGCGTCGCGGCCGTCCGCACGCAACCCGCCGTCGCCGTCTCCAACCAGCGCGCCAACCGCGGTGTCGGCTCGCAGCTCACCGTCGGGGGCGCCCGCCCCCAGCAGAACAACTATCGCGTCGACGGCATCTCCATCAACGACTACTCCAACGGCGGCCCCGGAGGCGTCATCGGCTCCAACCTCGGCGTCGACGCCATCTCGGAGTTCTCCGTCGTCACCTCCAACGCAACCGCGGACTATGGCAAAACCGCCGGCGGCATCATCAATGCCGTCACTCGCGGCGGCACCGGAAAGTTCCACGGCAGCGCCTACGAGTTCCTCCGCAACAGCTTCCTTGACGCCCGCGACGAGTTCGACGCACCCGGCTCCATCGCGGAGTTTCGCCGCAATCAGTTCGGCGCCTCCATCGGCGGACCCATCCTTAAGGAGCGAACCTTCTTCTTCTTCGACTACGAAGGCCTCCGCCAGTACAAAGGCATCTCCATCTCCAGCAACGTCCCCAACGCAGATGCTCGCTCAGGTCTGCTCGTCTGCACGCAGCCCGCCGCCGCCTCGGCTCAGAATCCTGCCTGCTTCGTCCCCGGCACAACCACCCAGGCCGCCCCCGGGACCGCCGGCAAGCAGCAGTTCGTCGTCAACCCTGCCGTCACCCCCTACCTCACCTTCTACCCCGTCCCCAACGCAGGCGTCCTCGACAGCCCCACACCCGACATCGGCACCTTCCTCTTAAACGCACCCGCCATCAGCCACGAAAACTTCTATACCTCCCGCCTCGACCACAGGATCTCCGACCGAGATTCCCTCAACGGCACCTTCTTCTACGACACCGGCGACCTCGAGTCCCCCGACCCATTCAACGTCCGCATCACCGGCAACCTCGCCAAACGCACCCTCGTCACCCTCGGTGAGTCTCACAGCTTCTCCACCAACCTCATCAACTCCGTCAAAGCAGGCTATAGCCGGGTCGTCTCCATCGCCC
>CAXUNW010000271.1:0-3212 GCA_964252505.1 uncultured Acidobacteriaceae bacterium | reverse complement strand
GCAGAGGCTTTGGGGGTGTAGCGCCAGCCACGGTTGATTGGCAGGATGGCGCGGCCGCCGGGGGTGGCCTGGGGCGCGAGGGCGGAGGCGGCGGGAACGGTGGTAGCGGCGGCGGCGACGCCGGCTGATCGAAGGAAGTCTCTGCGGTTCATGCTGCTCCTGTGCGCTGTTTGCCGCGCGCTTACATCCTACGGCATAGACTATGGGAGTAGCCTGCGGGTTGCGGAGGAGACGACAATGATTGGACTTGAGGATGCGCGGCGCGTGATTGCGGCGGCGGAGAAGAAGGCTGAGACGATCGGGCAGCCGATGAACGTGGCAGTGGTGGACGAGGGCGGCAACCTGGTGGCGTTTGAGCGGATGGCGGGCGCGTGGCTTGGGTCGATCGACATTGCTCAAAAGAAGGCCTGGACGTCGCGGGCCTTCGACATCACCACTCAGGATCTTGGAAAGAACTCCCAGTCGGGCGACCAGTTCTTTGGGATCCACGCTTCAAACAACGGGAAGGTGATGATCTTCGCGGGAGGTATTCCTCTGAAGCAGGACGGGAAGGTTGTTGGCGCGATCGGGGTGAGCGGCGGAAGCGGCGCGCAGGACCATGAGGTGGCGGAGGCCGGCGTGGCGGCGTTCTAGCGAGGCAATGGGAGTTCACGCAAAACAAAAAGCCTGTAGCCCCTCCCAGGAGGGGTCGCAGGCTTTCTAGCCGAGGAAAGAGTTATGCTTTCGCTTCGCGGTAAGGCACGTGCTTGCGAATCTTAGGGTCGTATTTGCTGAGCTCCAGCTTGCCGCTCTTGAGCTTGGGATTTTTGGTGGTGGTGTAGAAGTGGCCGGTTCCGGCGGTGGAGACGAGCTTGATGATCGTCCGCATGGTTAGGCCGCCTTTGCTTTGGACTTGAGCATGGCAGCCTCAAAGCCGAGTTTAGTAATGGTGCGCAGACCGGCCATGCTGATGCGCATGCGGATGAAGCGCTTCTCCGAGGGGACCCAGATGCGCTTCCACTGCAGGTTCGGCTCCCAGCGACGCCGCGTTTTGTTGTTTGCGTGCGAGCGCTTGTTGCCACTCATCGGGCGCTTGCCCGTTACAAGACATACCTTGGCCATGACATTTCCCTTAGACGATATAGTGCGTAAAAGTGGGGATCTCCCCGAAAGGCAATTGTATCGCAGATTGAGCGTGGCATGCCGGCTGGTGGTGAGATCGTGAGGGATGCGGGACTGACTCAGCCGGCCGCGCCGACGGCGGCGACCAGGGCGACGCCGGTAACGAGCGCGAACAGTTGAAGAAGGACGCGGGAGAGTCGGCACTCGGTCTGGAGTTCTGGCAGGAGATTGACGGTGGCGATGTAGAGGAAGCTGCCCGCGCTAACAGGTAGCAGCCAGGCAAGGAGAGCAGAGGAGCGGAGGCCGACGGCCAGTACGACGAGGAGGCCCACGAACGAAGGTAGACCGGCGAGAACGGCAAGCCGGAGGGCGCGGGGAAGGGGGACGCGGAGGTGGACAAGCAGGGCAAAGTCTCCCATGCGGTGGGGGACCTCATGCAGGGCGACGGCGAAGGCGGTTACCCAGCCGATGCGCGGGCTGGTGAGGAAGGCCACGGCGATGGCAGCTCCGTCGACCAGGCTGTGCAGCATGCTGGCAAGGATGAGGTTGGTGGGGCGGGTGCTGTGTGTGCCGTGATGGTGATGATGATGGCCGGGCGCGCCGATTTCCGGTTCGGCGTCGGTGCCGGTAAGCACAAAGAAGAGGCGTTCCGCGGCGAAGAGGGCAAGCATGGAGCCGCCGAGCAGGGACCATACAAGGGGTCCGTTACCTAGCTGGGCGACGGCTTCGGGCATGAGATGAAGCAGGGAGGTGGCGAGCAGGACACCGACGGCAAGGCTGACGATCGAGGGCAGATGGCGCTGCAGAGCAGATTCGCGGGCACGCAGAAGCCAGGCGGCGGCGGTCGCGGCGAGTTGCACGCCGAGCACAGCGGCGAGGGGGATGAGGAGGGTGGGCATGGAATTTTTAGGGCCTCGTGTTTCTTCGACGCCGGCTTACCGCGATCCTTTTCTATGCGGGCGTGAGGCGGTGGGGATGGGTGTTGCTCAGGAGGCTGGGGTGTGGCGATGGGGTCCTGCCGGGGGATCAGGCCTGCGGCCCCCGAGGCGCTTCCTTGGCGTCGGAAAGAGTGACCTTAAGATCCAGGCGACGGCGGGCGCGGAAGATGGTGATGGTGATGGTGTCTCCGGCATGATGGCTGGTGAGCGCGGCGGAGAGGTCCTGGGGCGTCTGGATCTCCTGGCCATCGAAGCCGACGATGAGGTCTCCCCCGAGCATGATGGGTTCGTTGCCCTGGTAGGCGCGCTGGGTTCCGCCGTGGAGTCCGGCACGGTCGGCGGCTCCGCCGGGGAGGACGCGCTCGACGAGGATGCCGTAGTCGGCGGGGAGGCCGATCTGCTCGGCGATGTCAGGGCCGATGGGGAGAATGGAGATGTCGAGCGAGGGGCGGCGGACGCGGCCGTAGCGAGCGAAGTCGTCGATGAAGGCGCGCGCGGTGTTGATGGGGATGGCGAAGCCGATGCCGGAGGACTGGTCGGCCCCGTTGGAGGCGATGAGGGTGGTGATGCCGATAACCTCGCCGCGGGAGTTGAGCAGGGGTCCGCCGGAGTTGCCGGGGTTGACGCTGGCGTCGGTCTGGATGGCGTCTTCGATGGGGTTGTTCTGCGGGCCGCGGATGGAGCGGATGGCGGAGATGATGCCGCGGGTCATAGTTCCCGAGAGGCCGAAGGGATTGCCGATGGCGTAGACGCGCTGGCCGACCGTCAATCCATTGGATTCGGCGAGGGTGGCGGGGACAAGGTTGGGAGCCGTGATCTGGAGGAGGGCGAGATCGTGATTCTTGTCGGCGCCGACGAGGGTGGCTTTGTATTTGTGCTTGTCGGAGAGGGTGACCTCGATGCGTTGTCCGCCGTCGATGACATGGTTATTGGTGAGAATGTGGCCTTGCTTGTCGAGCAGGAAGCCGGAGCCCTGACCCTGGCTGGGGACGGATCCGTAGAAGAAGTCGAAGGAGACGGTGGTTGAGGTGATGTTGACGACCGAGGGCAGAGCCTTCTTGTAGACGGCGATGTTCTGCTGCTCTTCGGTGTCGTAGGCGGGGGCGGCGTCGGCGGTGGTGAGGTCGAAGGTGCCGAGCGGGCCGGAGGTGGTGGCGGTGTGGAGGAGGGCGG
>CAXUNW010000270.1:0-3218 GCA_964252505.1 uncultured Acidobacteriaceae bacterium | reverse complement strand
CGGGAGGACTTTGCGGGGACGGCGGTGCTGCTTGGGGTAGGGTCCGTGGCGGCGGCGGCGTTTCTGCTGCGCGAAGAGGGTGCGGCGGCACCCTCAGGGACGCGGTGGCAGGCGCCGGATGGAGGGCTGCTGCGGCTGGCGGGGATCGCGTTTCTGGGGCTCTTTGCGGAGGGCGCGATGGCGGACTGGGATGGCGTGTATCTGAAGACGAGCGTGGGGGTGAGCCTGTCGCGCGCGGCGCTGGGGTATGCGGTCTTCTCGACGGCGATGGCCGCGGGACGCTTTGCCGGAGATGGGTTGATTGCGCGGTTTGGGCCGGCGGCAATGCTGCGGGTTGCCGGCGGGCTGCTCTCGGGCGGGATGCTGCTGGCGCTGACGCTGAATGTATGGTGGGCGGCCCTGCTGGGGTTTTTACTGGCGGGGCTGGGGATTGCGACGATCGTTCCGGTGATTTGGGGGATTGCGGGGCGCAACCGGAAGATTGGGCCCGGGCCGGCGCTGGCAACGGTGACGACGGTGGGCTACGTCGGGTTTTTGGCGGGGCCGCCGCTGATCGGGTTGGTGGCGTCAGGGTCGTCGCTTCGGCTGGCGCTTGGGATTGTGGCGCTGTTCGGGGTGGGGATCGCATGGTCTTCGAGGCTGGCCGCGACAGTTGATTAAACGATGAGACCCCGCCAGGACGGGGTCCTTATCGACGGCACAGGGGGCTACTTCTTTTTGCCGGTAGCTTTCTTCGGACCGGCGGCGGGGATAGCGGCGAGTTCGGGCGCGGCTTCGGCCTCGTCCTGCTCGCTCTTGGCCTTGGACTCGGCTTCCTTGGCGTCTTCAGGCTCGTCATCATCCTCTTCCTCGGTGGCATCTTCCTCGGAGGTGGCGGCCTTCAGGGCAGACTTGCTCTCGGCGAGAAGCTTCTTGCCGGCGGCGGTCTCTTCCTTCAGGTTTTCGTTGAGGAGGTTCGCGATATCTTTCTCGCCGAGAGCCTTCGCGATGGCGATGGCGGCGGTGTAGCCGGCGATCTCGTAATGCTCCGCGCGGAGGCCGGCACCGATCAACTCAATATCCTTAACGGACGCCTCCTCATCGGACTCCAGGGCTTCCTTGCCCTCCTTGACGACGCCTTCCATGCCTTCGCAGTGCTGGCCGGTGGCCTTCTTGCCGAGGATCTCGAAAGCCTGTTTGAGGCGGTCGACCTGCCCCTTGGTCTCTTCAAGGTGGCTGGTGAAGACGCCCTTCAGGCTGGCCGTCTTGGTTGCCTTTGCCATCTTGGGAAGGGATTTGACGAGTTGATTCTCAGCGCTGTAGAGATCGCGCAGTTCCTGGATGAAGACGTCTTTCAGACTCATTGGGAAAGCTCCTGACGCACATGCGTGCGGTTCTTCTGGTGAGAGAAGGAAAGGCGGTTCGCAGTTGGCCGAAGCCACGCAATTTGTTGGACCTACACGATGTTTGCCAGGCCAGGCAGCGAAAGAGATGGGCTGCGAGGCAGAAATTGAGGCAAAATCAGGTATGCAGGCGCAAACGAAGGACTTTCTGGAACTTGAAGAGCGGTACGGCGCGCACAACTACCATCCGCTGGACGTGATTGTGGAGCGGGCGAGCGGGAGCTGGGTGTACGACGTGGACGGCAAGCGGTATCTGGACTGCCTGGCGGCGTACTCGGCAGTGAACCAGGGGCATTGCCATCCGCGTATTCTGCAGGCGATGGTGGAGCAGGCGCAGAAGGTGACGCTGACCTCACGCGCGTTCCGCAACGACCAGCTGCCACTGCTGTATGAAGACCTGCATGAGCTGACCGGCTACGAGATGGCTCTGCCGATGAACTCCGGCACCGAGGCGGTGGAGTCTGCGCTGAAGGTCGCGCGGAAGTGGGGCTACCAGGTGAAGGGGATCCCGGAGGGTCGCGCGGAGATCGTCGTTTGCACCAATAACTTCCATGGCCGCACGATCTCGATCGTCAGCTTCTCGTCCGAGGAGCAGTATCAGAAGGGCTTTGGACCGTTTCTGCCGGGATTTCGGGTGATCCCGTTCGGGGATGCCGCCGCGTTGCGGGAGGCGATCACAGCGCATACCTGCGCGTTCCTGGTGGAGCCGATCCAGGGTGAGGCGGGCGTGCTGATTCCGCCGGACGGGTTTCTAGCAGAGGCTTCGGCGATCTGCGCGGAGCGGAACGTCTTGTTGATCGCCGACGAGATTCAGTCGGGACTCGGCAGGACAGGAAAGTTGTTTGCGTATATGCACGAGGGGATTCGGCCGGATGTGTTGATCATCGGCAAGGCACTCTCGGGCGGGTTTTATCCGGTCTCCGCGGTGCTGGCATCGCGGGAGGTGCTGGGGGTGCTGACGCCGGGCGATCATGGCAGCACGTTTGGCGGGAACCCGCTGGCGTGCGCGATTGCGCGGGCCGCCTTGAAGGTGATCGTGGAAGAAGGGCTGGCGGAGCGCTCCGCGGTGCTCGGTGCAGAGGTGCTGGCGCGGCTGCAGGGGATTCGCAGCTCCAAGCTTGCCTCGGTACGGGGCCGGGGGCTGTGGCTGGCTCTTGAGCTCAACGTAGCGGCGCGTCCGGTATGCGAGGCGTTGATGCGGATGGGGGTGCTGTGCAAGGAGACCCACCATACGGTGATCCGGCTGGCCCCGCCGCTGACCATCGACCGGGACGACCTGATGTGGGCCGCGGACCAGATTGAGGCGGCGCTGGCACGAGCCTGAGACCATGGGACTACTTCTTGTCGAACGACGCGCTGAGGCGGTCTGATGGCTTTGCCTCGGCGACGGCGCCCAGAGGCGCGGGCCGTGCAGGGGTGGGCGAAACGCGGGTGGCCTCAAAGAAGCTGCCGCAGGCGCTCACGACAATGGTGTTGCGGCCGGCAAGGAGGACGGAGTCGCCGGGGACCTCGGTGGTCGAGCCGGTGATGTCGGCATCCTCATGCTGAAGATCGACCTCGAGGACGTGAGATGCCTGGATGTTGAGGTCGATCAGCTTGAGAGGCGCACCCCAGGCGCCGACGGTCTCCTTCTCAAACTCCTGTGGAGTGAGGGTGCGGGTGATGATGCCCTGAAGAGGAACCGTGCCGCCGCGCCAGCGCATGGCGGAGGTGCGATAGGTGAGGGTGGTGCCAACCAGCGCGGCGGCGGACTCCCAGCAGCCGGTGGTCCTGGTCGGCAGGGCGCGCGTGATGCGCCAGGTCCCGGCGAGTTGGGGTGGGAGGGTTTCCTGGGTG
>CAXUNW010000269.1:0-3232 GCA_964252505.1 uncultured Acidobacteriaceae bacterium | reverse complement strand
GTGAAGCAGAGCCCTTGCCGCCCCGCCACGGGCTCTGCTTCACGCTGTAGTCCGTCTGCCCCGTCGGCCACAGGCAGAATCCATCGTGGTGCTTCGCTACCATCACCACATACCGTGCCCCTGAGGCCGCAATCGCGGCCATCCATTGGTCCGCGTCGAACCGCGTCGGGTTGAACCCCTTCGCGCTCGCCGTCCCATCCCCCCACTCCCGGTCCAGAAACGTGTTTGTGCCGAAGTGCAGAATCACCCCAAACTCGAGGTCCTGCCACATCGTCTGCTGCGGCGACGGCTTCACATCCACCGCATTCTGGCCCAGCCCGCGCCCCGCCGCGGCCATCATCGCCAAACCCAGAACCAACGCCCTCATCGTCACCCCTTCAAACCCGCAGAAAAATCTTTCTGCGATAAAGCACCAGGTTCGGCACAAAACAGATCGCCACATAGAGCAGCGAATACACAAGCGACCCAAACGCCGGGTTCACCACATGCACGAACACGCGCGCAAACAGATAATGCTGCAGGTTCATCCGCGTCTCGTCGTACACCACATGGATCGACCCCAACACAGAAGCCAGCAGCTCGGAAACCATGTATGCCACAATCGCGTTTGACCCGAACACCAGCCACGGATACGTCCATCCCTTCCGGGTCCGGTACACATCGAGCGCCACATAACAAAGTGCCAGCAGCAGCAGCGTGCACCCAGCCGCAAACAGCACGTAGGAGCTGGTCCAGAGCTTCTTGTTGATCGGAAACCATACATTCCAGATCTCTCCGCAAACTATCCCCGCCGCGGCCCCTGCAAACAGCCCCACAGCCTTCACCCGCCCGCTTCTGGCGCCGCGCAGCCACATTCCCGTCAGCACGCCGAGCGCAGCCGTCCCCACCGCCGGCAGCGAACTCAGCAAGCCCTCCGGGTCACGCACCTTCTCATACAGCCTCCCCGTCAGCAGCATTCGATCCAGATACGCCACCCAGTTCCTGTCCGGATCAAGCAGCGGAATATCCCGCAGCGGCATCCCGAAGCCCGGCACCGGAACCCACCGCATCACCACCCAATAGCCCACCAGCGCTACCGCCACCACGCCAACAAACGTCCATGCTCGCCGGCTCACCAGATACACCGCCGACACCACCCCATAGCAGAGCGCAATCCGCTGGAGCACCCCATACACACGCCACGTGTGCAACGGAAAGTGCGGAAAGCCATTCACGATCAGCCCCAGGCAGAACAGCACCGCCACCCGGCCCAGCACATGCCCGGCAAGCTCCCGCCGCGTCGCCCCCCGCGCCAACCGCGCCTCCGTCGAGTACACCAGCGCGATCCCCACCATAAACAGAAAGGAGGGAAACACCAGGTCCGTCAGCGTCCACCCACTCCATCGCGAGTGCTTCAACTGGCTATACGCGTCCGCCTCATTGCCGTTGTCGTTCACCAGAATCATGAATGCGATGACGATCCCCCGCACCACATCCAGTGCCAGCACCCGCGTCGGCCGGTCTATCCTATCTTCCCCTGAGACCACCAGGCTCTCCTTATCGGGAGGCAAACCCCCCGCCCATCATCCTCTGCCTCAAACCCCAACACCCGGCGCGACGGACCCGCACGCGTGCCAACATCCTACTTGACATATCACCCCACTCACACCCCACCGCTAGGCAAAGCTCAACATCCCCAGTAGCGACCCGTTTCTCGCCACAATCTCCACCGGACAAGCCACCACATTGGCCGGCCATCATCGTACAACCCAAACTTGCAGCAAGAAAAAGGGCGGCCCCGAAGGGCCGCCCGCGCAACACCCGGAGTTCTACTTCACAACCGACTGAAATAAGGGCGAAGTCAGCAGATTGGAAAACTGGCTGTCCGACGAAGCATACGCCACCGAGACCGTCCCCGAGTTCGAATCGATCGACGTTGCATCCAACGCCGTCTTCTCCAGCGGCGAACCCTGGGTCTTCCGCAGAATAGCCACCCCTTTCATCAAGGTAGCCACGGTTGCCGCCGTCAGCGTGTCCGACATCACAACCGCCAAGTCGAACTTCACCCCATTGGCGAAGTCCATCGTGTACCGCGAGCTTTTCATCCGATTGCGAACCGTCTCATAATCAGCAAGCTGCGAGGCATCCCCCAACACGCTCTTCATCATCGCCTGCGTCCCCTTCTGATCCAGCAGGCTCCACACTGCCTTTGTATCCACCGCTCCCATCTCGTTCACCATTTCGCCGTTCTGCATGAAGTTACCGGCCATCCCATCCCGCGCGTCCAGCGCCGCCTTCACCGCATCCTTCTCGCCAAACACCATCGTGGTCTGGTTCAAAAACACCACGCTCATCCCCGCCGCACCCAGTGGATAAATCTCGTTGTTCCGCAGCGCCACCGGCTTCACCTTTGTTTTCGCAAAGTTCGCCATAATCTGCTGCGTATGAAACTGCCCCTGCGCTACCCCCACGATCCGCGTCGCCTCCGATCCCGACTTGAACGATGCGAATGCCAGCGTATCCGCATCGTTATCCACCTTCAGCCCCGAGTTCTTCAGCGCACTCTCCAGCTTCTTCAGCTCCGGCGGCAGCACCCGGTCCTTCAGGTTCATGGCAGCCGAGGAGTTCTGCATCGCCCGGTAGTCCACCACAATCACCTGCTGCACATCCTTCGGAATCGCCGACTTCGCATCCCCACTCAACTGTGCCGCGCGACCAGCCGAAGAGAAACCCGCCAGTACAACAACCGCCAGACCTTTGCCAAAACTCGTCATCACAAAACTCCCCTCAATCTATAACCCGTCTTCTCGCAGCAAGTTTACGCCGAAGGCCACGCCATCGGATGCAACAGCTTCCGCTCCAGCACCTTCTGCTCTGGATCGAATCCCTCGATTGGACGAACCCAATCCGCATCCGGCACATACACCTCCTCCGGAATCAGCCCGATCAACTCCGCCCCGGCCGGCGCCGCACCATGCCGCGCCGCCAGTTTCCCCAGCCGCCCATACACCTCCGCCATCGGGGTCGCGCGGAAGTTCGTGATGTTCATACTCACCTGGGCGCGCCCGTTGGCAACCACGCCAATTGCCTTAACCCCGTACATCCCGCCATTTGCCGCCCGAATCTCACGCGCCACCGCCCGTGCCGCCGCGATGTCCGGCTGCTGACGCTTGTCCTGCAACGCGCTCCGCGCCTCCAGGTAAACGTTGTACGCAATCAAAAAGCTCCGCGCCCCCACCGCGCTCGCCCCCGC
>CAXUNW010000268.1:0-3243 GCA_964252505.1 uncultured Acidobacteriaceae bacterium | reverse complement strand
GGGCACGGGCGATCAGCAGGTCGGCTGCGGAGCGGGTTTCGGCGAGTTTCTGCTGGAGCCGGTGGAAGGCTGCGCGGAGGTTTTCGGTCTCGGTGGTCTGATCGTCGAGCTGCTGTTTGAAGCCATCGGCAAGATGGCGGCTTTGCAGGCTGCGCTCGAGGGCGGCGCGGGCCAGGTCATCCTGCTGGCGATCGACGGCGAGTTCGGCCTTGTGATGCCAGTCTTCGGCGGCGCTCTCGTGGTCTTTGCGCTTTTTGGCGAGGAGATGCTGGTCGGCTATGGCGATGGCGACCTGAGTCTTGAGCTGGAGGAGTTGGTTTTCCATATCGAGGACAAGCTGCTTGGCGAGTTTCTCGGGATCTTCGGCGCGCTCGATCAGGTCGTTGATGTTGGCGCGGAGGAGGGTGGCGACACGTTCGAGGAGGGCCATGGGTTTTGGTTCCTTTCTTAGTAACGGCGGGTGGTGAGGCGTTCGAGGGCGACGAGGAGGAGGATGGGGAGGAAGGAGGCGAAGAGGCCGCCTCGGCGGCGGTGGCAGCCGTAGGGGCTGAACGTGTAGGCGCGGCGGGCATGGCGTAAGGGACGGAGCACGGCGCGAAGGATGAGGGCGATAAGGACGATGGGAGCGATGAAAAAGAGGGTGAGCATGGGTGGTCTCTTGTGCGGGTTGGCGGGTTGGCACCCATATCCTTGCGCGGTGAGGCTGCGCAAGGATGGGCAGCCGGTGGTTCATGGTTCGTCGAAGAGCAAAGCAGACTTTCTTCGGGTGATCACGAACGGATTTGGGTCAGGCTTTCTTCTCGTCTTCGCGTCCGGGCATGGGCTTTACCTGGGCCATGAGGTCGGCGAGCTTCATGCCCGTGAGGGATTCGAGGAGGGCGGGCACCTGCGCGGCGATCTTGGTGACTTCGCCGGTGATGCGGCTGGCCCCGGTGCCTCCGCCGTCGCCTTCACCGGTGGAGATGATGGTGATCTTGTCGACCTTCGAGAGGGGCTCGGCCATGGCGCGGACCACGTCGGCCATGTTGGTGATGAGCTTGTCGACGACGGCTGCCTGGGTCCATTCCTGGTAGGCTTCGGCCTTGACGTTCATGGCCTTGGCTTCGGCCTCGCCTTTCTGGAAGATGATGTCGGCTTCGGCCTGACCCTGGAGGCGGGTGAGGGCGGCTTGCGTCTCACCCTCGACGCGGGCGGCGGCGGCGCGGCCTTCGGCTTCGATGGCGAGCTTGGCTTTTTGCGCGGCGGCGAGGTTCTGGATGCGCTTGGCTTCGATCTCGGAGCCTTTGAGGATGGTGGAGGTGAGCTCGGCCTCGTGGCGGAGGATTTCGGCCTCTTGCACCTTAACCTGGGCCTGTTTTTCGATCTGCTGGACCTTGACCTGCTCGGCGATGACCTGCTGCTGCATGATGTTGGTCTGGATCTCGTAGGCTTTGTCGGCCTGGGCCTCCTGCTTGCGGGACTGCTCGGAAAACTGGGCTTTCTGAATGTCGAGATCGCGCTGGGCCTGGGCTTGCTTGCCGAGCGAGGCGGTTTCGGCGATGACGCGGTCCTGGTCGGAGGCGGCTTTGGCGATGGCGGCCTCACGAAGGGCATTCGCGCGGCGGATGGCGGTGTCGCGCTCGGCCTCGGCGGCGGCGATCTCGGCGTCGCGCTTGATGCGGGCTACGTCTGGCCGGCCCATGTTGGTGATGTACTCGTTTTTGTCGCGGACCTCGCGGATGGTGAAGGAGACGACTTCAAGGCCCATCTTGGAGAGGTCGTCGAGGCAGGTGGCGCGCATGCGCTCGGCGACCATCTCGGGCTCTTTGACGATCTGCTCGACGGTAAGCTGGCCGATGATGCCGCGGAGGTGGCCTTCCATGACGAGGCGGATGAGGGCTTCGCGCTGGTCGGGGGATTTGGAGAGGAACTGCTCGGCGGCGGTGAGGATGGACTCGTGGTCGGAGCGGACTTTGATCTGGGCGACGGCCTCCACGGTGACGGCGACGCCCTGCTTGGTGTAGAGGTCCTGCTGGGGGGCTACGTCGAAGCTCATGAGCTCGAGGGTGAGGGCGCGGTAGGTTTCGACGACAGGGAAGATGACGGCTCCGCCCTTGGTGATGACGCGGGCGGCGCGGTAGCCGTAGACGATGACGGCCTCGTTGGGGCCGGCCTTCCGGTAAAGGCGACCGATGGCGGTGAAGAGGATGAGAAGGGCGACGAGGGCGAGTCCGACGACGATGACGACCGGGCTGAACATGGCTTGCTGGGGCTCCTTTGGAGCGGGTAATGGGGTGGATGGGGCTCCGTGGATGCTGGAGGGCTAGGGGCTTGAGCTTGAGGGCTAGTCGCGAAGAGCGGACTGGCGGGAGTCGGCGAGGGACTGGACGTCTTCCCAGGTGCGGACGTAGGCGATGCCGCGCTCGAAGCGGAGGACGAGGACCTCGGCGTTGCGGGGGATGAGGGTGCCATCTTCGGAGCGGGCGGCGGCGGAGCGGCGGGCTCCGGTTTGCGAGAAGAGGATTTCGCCTGTCTGGCCGGGGCGGATCTGATTGGAGACGCGGGCGAGGACGCCGGCCATCTCGGTATCTTCCGGGGCCAGGACACGCTCGCGGGGCAGCAGGACCTTGAACAGGAGGGCGTAGATGAGGGAGGCTCCGGCGAGGCCGCTGAGGGCGGCGAAGAGGAGGATGAGGAGCGTGCCCAAGACTCCAGCTCGCTGCATGAGGTAGCCAGCGCCACCGAACCAGCAGAGAAAGGCGGGAAGGGTAAAGCCGTTGAGCGCGGCGAGCCATCCGCCGCCGTGGGCGTGAGGTGCGTGTGCGTGGCCGATGCGGATATGGCCGAAGTGGAAGTGGCCGGAGCCCGAGAGCACGGCGAGGAGTGAAAAGACAAGGCCGGCGGTGAAGCAGATGAGGTAGAGGGTTTCCATGTCAGGCTTCGTGGGGGGGGGGGGGGCTGTTGGATTCGTCAGCGACTAACGCTTCGGGGCGGAGGACGGCGAGAAGGCGCTCGGCGAGGCTTGGCGTGTCGAGGATGCTATCGAGCAGGAGCAGGCATCGGCGTGTGTCGTTGTGGCGGGCGAGGGTGAGCAGGGCCTGAGCGAGGCAGGGGTCGCGGCGGAAGCGCTCCGCGCCGGAGATGAGCCAGAGATCGAGCTTGTCCTCGACTTCGGACAGATCGCTCATGAGGTGGGCGTTGTAGCCCTCGGGATCGTCGACAAGGTAGCCGGGATGAACCTTGAAGAAGCGGGCGAGGAGGAGG
>CAXUNW010000267.1:0-3247 GCA_964252505.1 uncultured Acidobacteriaceae bacterium | reverse complement strand
CCTCCAGGCAGCCCCCACACGCCTTCGAGGTCCGTTCAAACTCCGCAAACACCCAGTCCGCCGCCGCCTGGGCCCCGGTCCCCGCCGGCAGATCCAGATCAGTCGTCGAAAGCGTGCTCCGGTTCTTGAAGCTCACCAGCTTTTCGATATCCGCATGGATCCGATCCGCCGATACCTGCTTCAGAGCGTCCGCAATCGCCGGATCTACCGGCGCAATCGCTATCTGCCCCGCACCCGCGAGGCTCGCGCCCAGCCACACTCCCGCCACACCCAGCCAGCATCGCCCCATCCAGCATCTCCTCGTCATCTGCCTTGTCTCCGTCCGCATCTAGATGTAGAAATCGCGGCTGCTGTTGTCGCACCATCAAACACGACCGCCAACGACAGGCTCGTCCGGCAACATCCAAGACCGCCTTCCTGCCTCTCGCACCATCCTATCGCTTGTAGTCAGCATCTCTACCCTGCGAGGTGATCGTCATGGCTGTGCTTTGCCCCGAGTGCGAAAGTCCCGTACAAATCGAGGTCGACGAGATGGAGGAAGGCGATACCCTCGCCTGCGAGGACTGCGGCGCCGAACTTGAAATCCTCTCCCTGGAACCCCTCAAGCTCACTGTCGTCGATGATTCCGGCTACGACGACCCTGAGGATTCCCCTTTATCGACCCACGAAGACGAAGATGACGACTAAGCGCCGGGCTCCCTCCGCGGAATCTCGTATACTTGAGGCCATGATGCTTTCCCGCCAATTGCCCGCGGCTGCTGCCTCGCCGGCCTCCCACCGTGGTCCCTCCCGCCTCGCGGGGCTTCTTCTCTCGGTCGGGCTGCTCGGCATCGCGAGCGTCGCCGCCGGCGCCCCGTCCGCCGCCGCGCAGGACCGCGGACCCGTCCAGCGTGTCGTCCAGGGCAAGGTCACCAGCAAGTCCGGAACCGTCCTTAAAGGCGCTGTCGTCTACCTCAAGGATGACCACACCCTCGCCATCAAAAGCTTCATCGCGGACGATGCCGGCGGCTTCCGCTTCGGCCAGCTCTCCCAAAACTCCGACTACGAACTCTGGGCCGAGAGCAACGGCAAGAAGAGCCCCGTCAAAACCATCAGCTCCTTCGATAGCAAGAACTCCTTCACTATTGACCTCAAAGTAGACACCGGCAGTTAGGCTCAAGACATCTATCCCTGGCTGCGGCGGCATCCATCTGGTCATGGCCCCCCTCAACGAGTTCTCCATCGGAGAGGCGCGGAACGAACCGTCTCAGCCCACCCCGACCCCACGTACCTTACTGATGACCGCCGCTGCCGCCCCCCTGACCCCATCAGCCTTCAACCCCGAGGCCCAGGCCAGCCCTCAGCAGACCGCCGTCACCTTGCCCCAACTCCACGCCACCTCGGAGGTGCCTGAAAAGACCCCGGGCCCCTTCGAGGCTCCCTCTAACCGCGTTGGCTACGCGATCGTCGGCTTAGGCAATTTGTCTCTCAACCAGATTCTTCCCGCCTTCGGCAAATGCAAGGAGTCCAAGGTCGTAGCCCTGGTCAGTGGAGACCGCGAGAAGGCGCGCAAGATCGCCACCCAGTACGGCGTCCCCGAGACCGCACTCTACGACTACACCACCTACGATCAACTCGCCGCCAATCCTGCCGTCCAGGTGATCTACATTGTGCTGCCCAACAGCATGCACGCCGAATACGTTCTGCGCGGCGCCAAAACCGGCAAGCACATCCTCTGCGAAAAGCCGATGGCGACTACCGCCCGCGACTGCGAACGCATGATCGCCGCCTGCAACGCCGCCAACGTCAAGCTTATGATCGCCTATCGCCAGCAGTATGAGCCCATGAACCGAGAGATCGTCAAGATGGTTCGCACCGGCGCCCTCGGCAGGGTCAAGAGCTTTGTCGCAACCAACGCGCAGGACCAGGGCGACCCAAACCAGTGGAGGCAGAAGCGCGCCCTCGCCGGAGGCGGCTGCCTGCCGGATGTCGGCATTTACTGCCTCAACGCCGCCCGCTTCCTCACCGGAGAAGAACCGTCCGAGGTCCACGGCACCCTCCACCAGCCCAAAGACGATCCCCGCTTCGCTGAGGTGGAAGAAACCACCTCTTTCACCCTTAAGTTCCCTTCCGGTTTCATCGCCTCCGCATCCTGCGGCTATGGCCAGCATCGCAGCCAGTTCCTCCGGGTCGAAGGCGAGAAAGCCTGGGCCGAGCTCAACCCCGCCTTCGCCTACCACGGCAACAAACTCCGCACTCGCGTCCTCATGGGCGAACACGATACAACCCTCGAACCCACGATCGAAGAGGTCGATCAGTTCGCCATGGAGATCGACCATATGTCGCAGTGCGTCCAGCAAAACCTCCAGCCCCACACCCCCGGTGAAGAGGGTCTCCAGGACCAGCGCATCGTCGAAGCCATCTACGAGTCCGCACGCAGCGGCAAAGTCGTCAAGCTAGCTCCGCCAACCAAACCCACCCGCGGCCCCGACCCAAAAACACCCGGAGGCCGCCACCCAGTCCCCCCCACACAACTGAAGGCGTAGCCCGGCCATTATCCTGTTTCCTCAATCCTGACCCTAAGCCCTGTTTCGATCCCCATGGCTCGGGGGCACACTCGTCACCAGAAAACGCAGTGCCTCTCCACCCCGGTTCACCGCCTGGTGCCGGTCTCCCGGCGCGATCTCGATCCCCTGCCCTGCGGCAAGATAGAAGAGCGCACCCTCTACCTCCATCGTCAAAACCCCTTCCAGCACGTAAAAAAACTGCCGCGCCCGCGCATGAAAGTGCCGCGTCTCCACTGCGCCTGCAGGCATCCGCTCCTCGATCACATGCATGCTCTCCGCCCGCACCAGGTACCACCCGTCGGACTCGTTGCCATCAGCCCCGCCCCACCGGTAATGCTCCGCATGCTCCCGACTCACAACCTCTGCTCGCATCGCTTACCTCCCATTTGGCCCCCGGATGCTTGACACCCCCGGTATACTGGAAGCACGAATCAAGGCTAAACCGTATCGTCGCCGCAAGCATTCGCTGCGCGTCGAGGTCCGGACCTAAGCTCCTTTGTTTGAAGATCTTAGTACCTTTGGCCCGGGTGGCGGGTTAGGTACTTCAAGCCAGACGGGGCAGCCCCCCGAAGAGAGCATCTGCATGAGTTTCGTCTCCTCGTCCATCCTTGCCGCTCAGGTTGAGCAAGCCGCCGGCAATGTCGGCCTCACCATCCAGTCCACTGAGGCCGGCGCCGACTTCTCCGGCAAGCCCACCACCC
>CAXUNW010000266.1:0-3287 GCA_964252505.1 uncultured Acidobacteriaceae bacterium | reverse complement strand
GTCACCGCCTCCTCCAACACCTACCTCGCCGGCCAGCAGATCACCCTTGTCGCCGTCATCCAGTCCAGTGGCCCCCTCCCCCCAACCGGCACAGTCGCCTTCTCCAGCGGAAGCACCTCCCTCGGCTCTGCGCCGCTTTCCGCCTCCGGAGCCGCCACGCTCACCGTCTATCCTCTCGCCAGCTCCTACAACATCGTCGCCACCTACGCCGGAGACGCCGTCTACGCCACCTCCACCTCCGCCCCGTACGCCATCGCCACCGGCCCCGTCACCACCTTCACCATGACCCCGAGCTGGACCGCCAACTCCATCGGCGCCGGAGCCCACACCGCCGTCGATCTCACCTTCGTCTCCGTCAAAGGCTTCAACGATATCCTCGCCCTTGGCTGCCTCGAGCTGCCTATCGACGCCACATGCACCTTCTCCAGCGACAAGCCGTCTCTCACCGCCAACGCCACCAACATCGTCCACCTCACCATCGACACCGCCAACCCCCTCGGCGCAGGCGCTCTCACCAGCCTGAACCGCACCCGGACTCCGCCCGCCGTGTCCGTCGCGGCCGTCCTCCCGGGCCTGGCCCTGCTCGGCTTCCTCATCACCGGGAGACGCAGACGACGCCTCCCCTGGCTGCTCCCTCTGCTCGCCGTCGCCGCTCTTGGCCTTGGGCTCACCGGCTGTGCCAACAAGCTCATCCAGGCCTCCACTCCGGCCGGAACCTATACCATCCGCGTCCAGGCCTCCGGAACCCAAAGCGGAGCCAGCCAGGTCGCCGATCTCACCCTGACGGTGACCCAGTGAAGGCCCCGCTCCTGGCTGCCGTCCTCCTCTGCACGGCCGCCCTCGCCCATGCCCAGGCGCGCCCTACCGCCACCGGCCCCGGAACCTCTGTTCGCATCGGTGGCGGCGCCTCCATGTTCCAGATCGACTATGGTCTGCGCTCCCTCGGCGGCACCCAGGCCTGGCTTGACGCCAACCCCACCTGGAGGCTCGGCGTCGAAGCCGAAGCCCGCTGGCTCCGCCTCCACGATGACGCCGGAACCCGCCAGTCGACCTACCTCATCGGTCCCCGCCTCACCCTTCGCCCCGGAAGATGGGAGCCCTTCGTCAAAGCCCTCGCAGGCGCCGGACTCATGCAGTTCCCCTTCGGCTATGGCCACGGCGGCTACCTCGTCGTCGCCGGCGGCGCAGGCGTCGACCTCCATCTCGGGCGCCGCCTCCAGGTACGTGCCGTTGACCTCGAGTACCAATCCTGGCCCCAGTTCACCTTTGGGGCTCTCCGGCCCTACGGCGTCTCCACCGGCTTCAGCTACACTCTCACCCGCGGCTCCACCGAGCCCGACCACCTGCGCCGCTAAGCCCTACCCAATGCCCTCCATCCACATAGCGGCCTTATAATCAGGGGCTATGGTTCGTGACGGCATCTTTTACGCGCTTGGTCTTGCGATCGTGGCTGCTCTGCTCTGGAATCTGACCGATCTCCATCTCCTGGTCGCCCTCCCGCTCATCCTGGCCGCCTTCTTCCTCTGGTTCTTCCGCGATCCCAGCCGATCCATTCCGTCCGAACCCGGCCAGGTCGTCTCACCCGCCGACGGCCTCGTCACCGAAGCCGAATGGATCGAGACTCCCGCAGGAGGCCGCCTCCGCCTCAGCATCTTCCTCAGCGTCTTCGATGTACACGTCAACCGCTCCCCTATCGCGGGCACCGTCAAAAGCGTGGACTACCGTCCCGGCAAGTTCATCAACGCCATGAAACCTGAGTCCGGCCTGGCCAATGAACAAACCCTCGTCGTCATCGACAACGGCGCCTACGAGGTCGGCTACAAGCAGATCGCTGGCCTGCTTGCTCGCAGAATCGTCTGCACCGTGAAGCCGGGCGATCGCCTCGAACGCGGTCAACGCGTTGGCCTCATCAAATTCGGCTCCCGCGTCGACGTCCTGCTTCCAGGCGACGCCGTCCTTCTTGTCAAAACCGGCACCCGCGTCCGCGGAGGCGCCACCATCCTCGCCCAGCTACCCACCGGCGCCCCGACTCCGCGGGAATCAGTCGCCTGATGCCACAGGACGAACTCGAAACCACTCCACCGCTCAAGGGACAGCCGCGCCGCGGCATGTACGTCCTGCCTTCACTCTTCACCGCCGGCAACATTGCCGCCGGCTTTTATGCCATCACGCAAAGCATCCAGGGCTCCGCCGCCGAGCCCCTGTTCTTTGATCGCGCTGCCCTCGCCATCGGATTCGCCGTCCTCTTTGATGGTCTCGACGGTCGCGTCGCCCGCATGACCCACACCACCAGCGCCTTCGGCAAGGAGCTTGACTCGCTTGCCGACGTCATTACCTTCGGCGTCGCCCCCGCCGTCCTCGCCTACATCTGGGGCTTCCGCACCCTCCCCGTCACCGGCAGCTTCGCCGTCCGTGAGCGCCTGCTCCATCTCGGCGTGGCTGTCTGCTTCCTCTTCCTTATCTGCGGTGCCAGCCGGCTCGCTCGCTTCAACGTCAGCATCAACCCACAGCCCAAAAACCCAGGCCTGCCTGGCCGCAAGTACTTCGTCGGCATGCCCATCCCCGCCGGCGCCGGCGTCATCGCGGCCGTTGTACATTGCTTCGACGGCTCCCCCATCGACGACTGGCGCATGGCCCTCCTCTGGATCGGCCTCATGATCTTCACCGGCTTCCTTATGGTCAGCAGTTGGCGCTTCTGGAGCGGCAAGGAGATTGGCGCCGAGGGCAAAAAGACCTACCGGCTCTTCGTCCTCATCGCCGGCGTCGGCACCCTCATCTGGCTCTTCTCCGAGTACACCCTCATGGCCATCGCCCTCGGCTATCTCGTCTCCGGGGTCGTCGCCAGGCTCGCCTATGCGTGGAGCCGTGGCCGCCGGCGAGGGATACAACCCGCCGGCTGACCCCTCCCGGGCTACTCGGCGCTTGGCCGCTCCCGGTGGGCCGGCAACGACGCCGGATCCGGCGTCGTCAGAGGCTTCAGAATATCGTCGAGAACCGCCGGCGTGCCGTCCATGCGCTCAAGCGATGGATACTTCTCGCCCTCAAAGTACGGAACGTCCACCATCGTCAGGAACGTGTCCGACTGCACGATCAAATGGATCGGCTCCGTCTTCCCTTTCGCCGCCACAATCGCGCTTCGCAGCCCATCGCCCGTGTACATCTGCCCATTCACCCCGAGGATCTTGCCTCCTGGCGCCAGCTTCGCCTTGTCCCCCCGCCCCGCCCCCCCCCCCACCCCGAAATCCCCCCCCCCCCGAACCCCCACCCCCCCCCCCAAACCCCACATG
>CAXUNW010000265.1:0-3288 GCA_964252505.1 uncultured Acidobacteriaceae bacterium | reverse complement strand
TTGGCTCTTTGGAAGAATGGTCTGCTTGTGACCCGGTGAGTCGTTTATTTGAAGTGGTAGGCGGCGCCTATGCTGATGAGAGTGGGCGAGATGGCGGCCGGTGGGAAGTTGAGCCAATGTTGGTATTCGAAGTCGGTCCGAAGGTTGAGGCAGGACCTTAGCTTATAGTCGAGGCCGGCGGCTCCGGCGTAGAGGTTGTAGGCGAGGTTGGCCTGGTTAGCAGGGAAGTTGAAGACGCCGCGGCCCGCGAGCGCTTTGACGTAGGGAATGAGGCGGCCATAGGTGCGATGATAGCGGACCCCGGCTTCGTAGGTGCGTTCATGCACCTGATCGGCGGTGGGGCTGTAAAGCTGATGGACCTCGAGTTCGGCTCCAAGGTGATGCGCGAGGTCGAGGTCGATGTAGACGAAGGCGCCTTTGAAGCGGGCAGTATCGTACGTGACGTTTGCGTCGGCGGAGATGAGGCCGCCTCCGGCCTGCAGGTCGATGGCCTGGGTTGCGGTGGCTTTGGCCTGTGCATGTGCGATTGAGGCGAATCCGGCGAGGAGGCAGATGGCGAGCCGTTTGACCACAGTAATCTCCCTTGTCTACTACCCTTATCGGTGAGCAGGAAGAGTTGATCGCGGGTGTCTGGAAGTGAGGCTTTGGGTTAAATACAAAGCCCCATCCCTTTCCGCAACTGAAAGGGATGGGGCAAAGGAAGGAGAGTTACTGGGGTGGGGCAGCGGCCGCGGGCGGCGGAACCGAAGTCCCAGTGGTCGGCGCGGTGCCAGGATCGACGGCCGGCGGGGTTGCGGCAGCCGCCGGTGCAAGGGTGGCGGGATCGGGTGGTGCTTTGTAGTAGGCGAGTTTGAGGTACACGGGAGCGACCTCAAAGGGGATTTTGTCGGGGGCCCCGAGAACAGGCTCGATCGCGGTGTGCATGGCAATGACCTTGTCGCTCCAGGGGTCGAAGCGGAGGAAGCTGGAGAGCGGCATGGCGGCGATCTGGCGGGGATCCTTCATGTCGAGCTTCCCGCCTTTGGCTACAAGGGAGTCCATCCAGAAGTTTTCTGTGCCGTCGCTGCGGACGAGGCTGTCACCAAGGACGGGCTCGTTGAGGGCCTTAAGGCTCTTCTGCCGCTCCTTGAGCTGAGCGAGGTACAGGCCAAAGTAGCGCTGGCTATCGACGAGTTCCTTGGCGTTGAGCAGTTCGACGGCCTTCTTCGCCGCGGCGTCGTTGTCGGCCAGGGTATGGTGCATGGGGATGCGCTGGAAGACGGCAGTGGAGGGGAAGAGGAGGCGATCCGAGAAGGCGTACTTGGTGTCGAGCCGATGCGAGAGGACGATGTGAGCGACCTGGAAGGCGAGGACGGCGTTGAGATTGCCGGTCTGCTGGGCACCATCGGCGGTGATGATGGCGGTGGTGTCCAGGAGAGATTTGGAGACGACGATGGTGTTGCCGATGGCGACGGATTCCAGGGGCTCGGTGAGGAGGGTGCGGACGCGGATGGGACGGCTGAGCTGAATGTTGTTATAGACAAGGATGTTGTTGGCGAGGGCCTCAAGGGTCTTGTCGAAGTCGGAGGGGGCGTCGAGGAGGCCGGCCTGGAAGAGGCGCTCAAGGACGTTGTCCTCAGCCTGCTGGACCCAGGCGCGCTGGGCTCCGAGCGGGCTGACATCTTCGGCGTCGTTCGAGACGTCGTTGGCCCCGACAACTTCAAGGGAGGTGTTTTCCGCGACCGTTGGCGGGACCTTGAGGGAGTAACCCCAGATGTGGGAGACGGACTTGAAGAGGAGAGTGTTGGTCTGGCTGCGATCGTCGCTCTCTTCCACGTAGAAGGAGGTTGGAAGCCAGAGATCGGGCTGGACGTTGGTGCGCCAGGAGTCGAAGTGGTAGAACTCCTTGCGGGTCTCCTCGGTTCCGGCAAAGTCTCCGTTGAAGCGGACGACGTTTCCGTTGCGATTCTCAACCCAGATGCGGCCAAAGAAGCGACCGTAGTCCTTCTTGCCTCCGATGGGGCTAACGTCGAAGACCGAGGTCGGGATGTTGCCGAGGAAGTCGTTGCGGATGAAGGTGAAGGTGTAGTGCTGGCGGTCAAAGTCGTTGGAGTCCATGAGGAGCATCTGGACGAAGCCGGACTCGTGGAAGGTGAGGCGAAGAGAGTCAGAGATTCCGCCGAAGAGGCTCATGTTGTGGATGAAGCCGAACCGTCCTGGCTTCTTATCCTTGGCGTAGCCGAGGTTCTTGTTGTACTCCTCATCACCGATGATTTTGCCGAAGGAGACGCGGGCGAGGAAATGCTGGTCGGATTCGGGCGCCTGCAGGAGGACGGGGTCGGGCCGCATCTTCTGGACGTAGGTTTCGACAAGCGGGGTTCGTTCCTTGATGACCTTGACAACCACCTTCTCACGGCCGATGGCTTTATCGATGAGAGCGTTCTGGCTGGCAGTCGGCTTGAGGCCAGGAATATCGATCTCCTTCTTCTTTTTGCTGCCGAAGAGGATGGCGGCGCCGGCCGGGAGGGTGGCGAGGGCGACGGCGGCGAGGAGAAGGCTTGCGGTGAGATGCTTGCGGAACGTCATGCTGTGTGGCTCCCTTTGCTGCGTTGGTACCGTGGCTTCGTTTGCGGGGGGTACCCCCCCCTACTCTCCGGGTGTAACTCCCTTGGAATGAGGGGTATAGCCCTCGAAGAGTGGAATAAACCATTCAGAATCAGCGATTTGCAGCCAAGATTGTCAAAACAAATAACTTACAGCAAGGGGAGCAAGCCGAGAATCGGGCGCGAACAGGAAGCACGCGAACTCGATCTACTTCCATTCTAACGGATCGGGGATATCTCCTACGCCAAGTGCATGTTGCTCAAACGAATCTACTTACACGATTTTGGACTTGACAAAAAAGTTCGGACGAGCCGGGCGGTTACTCGGCCATCTGGAAGACGACGTTGACGACGCCATCCCAATCTGTGGGGTGGCCGGAGGCATCGACGGCCGGCTGGAACCTGGTGGCCTGCACGGCGCGGCGGGCGGACTCATCAAGGCCGTGACCTAAGCCGTTGCCGATGCCGAGCACGGTGACGGCTCCGGCAGCGGAGACGTGGAGGCGGACAGAGACGGTTCCTTCAAGGTGGAGGGCGCGAGCTTCCGGAGTGTAATCCGGCCGGGGCTTGAAGAGCACCTTGGGACCGGTTCGGGCGACGGGGACGGCGACGGTCGAGGGCCGGGGCATGGTGGGCTGCTGGACCATGCCCAAGTTGACCTGGCCAGCCGTGGCGGGGTTGCGCCCGGTGGAGTCCAACGGTCCGG
>CAXUNW010000264.1:0-3303 GCA_964252505.1 uncultured Acidobacteriaceae bacterium | reverse complement strand
GTTCCCTCTCTCGTTGCACGATCCCCGCCCTTGTAGCCGGAGATCCCGTCCCCGGGCCCGCTACTTCAAAAGGTCCAGCGACGCGACCAGCATCCCCTTCTCTGCCTGCACCGCCGTCGCGTTCATCCCGTAGGCTCGCGTCGCTCCCATCAGGTCCGTCATCTCCGTCAACGGATTGATATCCGGAAACGCGACATATCCGTCCGCTCCCGCATCCGGATGACCGGGGTCATACCGCCGCTGCGGGTCGCTCTGATCCTCGACCACCCCCGCCACCTGAACCCCACCCACCGCCGCGCTCACCGATCCTGAAGAAAAAGTCGGCGACAACAGCATCGGCCCAGCGCTCGCGGACCCCGCATCCAGATGGCTCAGCAGGGCATTCCCAAACGTTCCCTGGTCCTGCGCAAACACCACATGCTGCCGCTTGTACGGTCCACCCTCCGCCGTCCGCGTCGTCTCCGCATTCGCCATGTTCGACGCAACCACCTCGGCCCGGACCCGCTCCGCCTTCAGCGCCGAAGCGCTCACATCCATCACTCCAAAAAGATTCATTGCCGTTCTCCTTCGTTCACCCAGCGCAGTTCACTTGCTCTTCCGTCACAAAAAAACCGCCTGTCATCCCCGACCGAAGCTTGTGCGGAGTGGAAGAACCCCGCCTCTCGCTCTGGCCGTTGCCAGGCTTCTCTTCTTGTTCCGGCTTCTCTACTTCTCCGAGTGGATCGCCGACATCACTCGGGAAAACTCACCCTTCAACAGGGCCACCCCAGTCCGGAACTGCAACTGCGTCTTCGCCAGTTGCAGCGCCTCCCGGTCGACCGAAACATTATTTCCATCCGGCCGCGACACCAGCCCATCCACATCCGACGAACGCCCGAGCCCCGTTGCAACCGCTGGATCTCCCGTAATCTGCTTCAAAAACTCGCCCTCAAAGTCGAACCCCTGCGTCTTGTACCCTGGGGTGTCGACGTTGGCCATATTGCCCGCCGTCAGCTTCATCTGGTCGCTCGCCAGGTCCAGGTACCGGGTCAGCACATCCGCCATTGGCATCGTCGTCTGCATCGCTTGTAAAGCCTCCATCCACCCCGATTGGAAGCATTCCCCGTACCAAACCAGCACAAACAATAACCCGGTCCAATGAGAGCCCTCTTATCGACCCGCCCACCCAAACCATGAGGCAAAGTCAGCTCTTAAGAGCCCGCCCTAAAGGCTGTAAAGCCCTCAGACAGATCCCATCATCTTCATAAGGCCCGAACCGAAAGCCGCTGACTGAACAACCGCCTTCTCCGTATCAGCGACTCGCCGCACAGGCCGGCCACAACCACAGCCCCAACTCACCCTACCCCCGTCCGAGACGGACATCCTCTGCCCGAATCTCCGCCGAGTCCCCGGCCAGGATCGTCCCCCGTTCCAGAACATGCATCAACTCCCGCACGTTCCCAGGCCACGAATACCCCCGCAGTCTCTCCATGCCCTCCGCCGAAAGCCGCTTCCGCGGCATATCCCGCCCCATCATCTCCAGAAAATGCTCAACCAGCGCCGGCATGTCCTCCATCCTCTCCCGCAGCGGCGGCACATGAACCGGAAACACGGCGAGCCGATGGTAAAGATCCAGCCGAAACGTCCCTTCGCCTGCCCGCGTGGAAAGCGGCTGATGCGTCGCCGCAATCACCCGCACATCCACCCGCATCACCTCGTTGTCGCCTACCCGCTGCAACTCCCCGCACTCCAGAAACCGCAGCATCTTTGCCTGCAGAGCCAGCGGCATCTCCCCAATCTCATCCAAAAACAGCGTCCCCCCATGAGCCGCCTCAATTCGCCCCGTCCGCGACTGCACCGCGCCCGTGAACGCTCCGCGTGTATGCCCAAACAGCTCCGCCTCCAGCAAAGATTCTGGGATCGCCGCGCAGTTCAGCACCGTAAAACTCTTCGACGCGCGTGTACTCATCCGGTGCAGCGCCTTCGCCACCACCTCTTTGCCCGTCCCCGTCTCGCCCTCAATCAGCACCGTCGTCGACCGCGGCGCCACCAGCCGGATCATCCGGCCCAGCTCCAGCATCCCCTCGCTCGACCCCACCATCTCCGAAAGTCCCGCCACCGGAAGCGCCGACGGTCGCGCTTCCCGCACCACCGCCTCCCGAACCGCATCGCGGCCCGGCTTCGCCGCATGCTCTCCCGCTGACGGCGCAACCCACCCCTGCCCCTCGCTTCCGACCGAGCCCGTTGTCGACTGCACGACCGTAATCTCGCCCGACTCCTGCGCCTCCCGCAACGCATGCAGCAACTCGTTACGCCGCGGGCTCCGCGCTCCGCCACTCACCACCACCCCATCCACCCGCAGCAGATCCACACCCGGATACATCTGCCGCACCAGCCCGGCAAACTCCCCAACCTCCAGGTCCGGCAGCCAACTATCGATCAGCAACGCCTCCGGACGCGCCATCTCCATCATCTCCATCGCCTCCGCGCCGCCTGCCGCCTCCCGCACCTGCCACCGCATCCCCGCCAGGCTCGCCCGGAGCCTCTCCCGCAGCGCCGCATCCGCACAGGCTAAAACCACCGTCCGTATCCCAACCGACTGCCCGCCCAAAGTCCCTGCATTCGCCATCGATTCTTTAGCCTCAAGAGAAAATTAGGTTGCCATGTACGTCTCGTAACTGTCGTCGTCGCGGGCCTGAAAGCCGCACCTGCGCGCCGCCCCCATCTCGGGAGCGTGCCGCCCTGCACCATCCGCCTGCTTTACCCTGCTTCCGTCTCTCCGGCCAGTCAACGCTGCACACCGCAACCGAACCGCCGCCCTTCCGCACACAGTCGCCATCTATCGAACAACCGCCCCGTCAGGGCCCCTGCACCGTCCAGGAATGCTCCGCCGCCCCGACAATCGCGGCCCGCATCGCCGCAATCGACTGCATCAGCCGGTCGCATTGCACCAGGCTGTCCCGCACCGCACCCGCATACCCCTCCACCGTCCCCGTCATCGACCCGATCTCCAGGCTGCACAGCAACGCCGTCATCGGCTGGCTCATCGTGTGCAGCTCTGCGGCCACCGCCCGCAGCGCCGCAAGGGCATGCTCCGGAGCGACCTCCGCCTGCGCCGTCGCGGTCGACCCCGGCCTAGCCATGGCTCCGAATCATCGGCTGCCCGACCCCCCGTACGCCTAACCGCCCAAGCTCCAGGCTCACCGCCTCCGCAAGCCCAACGCTCGCCACATCCTTTCGTCCCGGCCCCGCTGCACCCGTCTCCATGCCCGCCCCCCCCCCCGGGGGGGCCCCCCCCCGCACCCGCGGCAAACCCCGGGCCCC
>CAXUNW010000263.1:0-3304 GCA_964252505.1 uncultured Acidobacteriaceae bacterium | reverse complement strand
GCACCGAGCTCAGCACCCCTCCCGCGATCACAACAGCCAGCAAAATGGCCCCGCGATGCATCGGCTGACGCGCCCGCGAAAAGCTGTAAGCAAACAGCGGAGGCGCTCCCGTAGACTGCAGCTGCGGCATGGCAGATCCCCCGGGGGCCAACGCCCCAACGCCCCAACGACTCATCCAGTTTAGCGACTCCACCGCCGATGGGGGCAAAGAGGTGCCCGCGCCTCGATGCCGCAAGGTAGCAGCGCCCCGGCGCGCGTGCAGATCGCAATCAAAACCAAAAATAAGGAGTTTGGTAGCGTTACCGGGGCTCGAACCCGGACTCTTCGCCTTGAGAGGGCGACGTGTTAACCAGTTACACCATAACGCCATGGCCGATCAGACTTCGTCGCACCAGGAGACCCAAGGGCCTCTACTTCCGCGATTCCCTGAGTATAGCAAAACCACCCAGACACCCGCCATCGGTGTGCGACGAACCACCCATGCAAAAGACTTTCTCGTAAATTTCCAGGCAATTTTGTCTGTCAAGGCCCGCAGCCTCGCATGTCGTACATACTAAAGAAAATAGACTTGGCACACCAGTTCATGGCAAAAGCGTAAAGTTGAAGTAGGGCAAGAAAAGCTTCGCCGCCGCCTTAGGGCTGGCCTCTACTTTGCCGGCTAAACCCTTTGTTTCCTCGAACTTAGGGTCTAACTCCTTTCATATCAGGAAGTTGCATTGCCTGGCAACCTGTATCTGCCTCAAAAGAAAAGGATTCCACCCCGCGCAGGGGGGGGCACCCCTGGTTGTGACTGGAACCGTTACAGATCGTCCGAAGCTGGCCGTGGCTTCACAAACCCAGCTTTTTCACCTCATCGTTGTAGTACTTCCGGTACAGGATGTCCCATTCCTGGCTCCCCTCAACGATGATCTTCCGCTGCGAAGCGATCTTCTGCCGCGCCGCCTGGTCGATCCGCAACTCTTCCGCCAGCAGCTTCGTCAGGGCCTTCCGCGCCTCCTGCCGAATCGTATTCCGGTCCTCCAGAAAATCGCACTCCGGAACCTCAGCCAGGGCATCCGCAACCGTGTGTGCCAGCTTGTTCAACTTGTCGGCGGAGATCCTCACAGCACCGCCTTGTACTTGCGCGCCAGCTCCGTCTTCACCTTCTTGAACATCTCCGGATAGCTCGCGCCCGTCTTCCGCATATCGTCCTGGAACGCCTCCAGGATCACGCGAACCTCATCGTTGATCCGGTCCTCAAGCGCCAGTTCATCGATCATTGCCGCCGCCACCCGCTCGTTCAACACAGCCGGCTTCTCGGTCTGGATCATCTTCTCCGTAACAAGATGCTTTACCGTCTGGCGCGCCAGGTACCCTACATATTCTTTAGAAAAGATCATGGACTTTCGCTCGACTATACCACGCAGCACAGCCCCGGAAAGGGATGCGCGGCAACGTCGTATCTGCGACAATAGAGAGCTGATGCAACCAGATAACCTCATCTCGCTCAAAGACGACATGATCGCCTTTATCGCCGGTCATGGCATGCGCCGCCTCAATGGCTATGTCACTGAAGAGGTCCCCACTGTCCTCTTCGAGGAAGACAATGCTGACGGCTGGAAGGACTTCGTCGAGCACGCCAAGGCTGCAAACGCCGCCTTCGTCACCATGAGCGAGGTCGTGCTGGAGCGCGAGGACATCACCCTGCTCCTCGACCAGCTCCGCGAGCAGGCCTTTCCCGACGCAGACGCCATCGAGGTCGAAGAAGCCGAACTCCTCATGAAGCACGTCGGTAAAGTCGGCTACCTCCAGCTCGGCTTCGCCCACCAGGGAGTCATGTTCGTCTGCGAGATGGCTACCGAGTGGTACGACTCCTTCCAGGAGCTCATGGAGACCATCGGCGATCTCAGCAGCATCGTCGTCGACGACGGCGACGACGATCACGACCGCAACTAGCCCGAGCTGCGTGACCATCCCGTCCGAGTGGCTCCTCAGCCCGGCCGACCAGGCGCTCGTCTCGACCCTTGCCGTAAACCTCGCCTGTCCGCCTTCCATCGCTCGCCTCCTCGTCACGCGCGGCGTCACGGACGCGGATCAGGCCGAAGCCTTCCTCAACCCCTCCCTTGAGCACCTCCACAGCCCGAATCTCCTCCTTGGCATGGCCGCTGCTGTCACCCGCATCGAGCGTGCCCTTGCCGCCTCCGAGCCCATCCTCATCTACGGCGATTACGACGTCGATGGAACCACCGCAACCGTCATCCTCAAGACCGCGCTCGAGCGCGTTGCGCCCCCGGATCGTCCCGCTCTGGTCACCTACCATGTCCCGCACCGCATCCGCGAGGGCTATGGCATGCAGACTAATGTCCTCGGCCTCGCCGCGACCTCCGGCATCCGCCTCGTCATCTCCGTCGACACCGGCATTCGCGCCTTTGCCGCCGCAGCCGAAGCCAAAGCTCTCGGCCTGGATCTGATCGTCACCGACCACCATCTGCCCGATACCGGCCAGGGACTTCCAGAGGCCCACGCCGTCCTCAACCCCGCCCAACCAGGCTGCCTTTACCCCAACAAGAGCCTCTGCGGAGCCGCCGTAGCCTTCAAGCTCGCCCAGGCGCTCATGGACGCCCACGCGGCTCGCGCTGCGAACCCCGAAGCCGCCCAGCATCGCCTCCGCACCGTGATCCTTCCCTCCTTCCTCAAGCTCGTCGCTATCGCTACCATCGCCGACTCTGTACCACTCACTGGTGAGAACCGCGCCATCACCACTCTTGGCCTTCGCGCCCTTGCCAATCCCGTCCAACCCGGCCTCCGCGCCCTCATGCAGGTCGCCAGGCTTCCCCTGGACCGCGAACCCACAGCGACCGAGGTCGGCTTCCGCCTTGCTCCCCGCATCAACGCGGCTGGCCGCATGGACGTCGCCGCCGATGTCGTGGAGCTCTTCCTTACACGCGATCCTGCGCGCGCCCAACTCCTTGCCGAGAAGCTCGACCGCCTCAACCAGGAGCGGCGCGCGACGGAGGCCCAGGCCCTTGCTGCTATCGAGCAGCAACTGCCGTCGTTACGCGATGCTCAACCCGACTGCATCATCCTCGACCAACCGGAGTGGCATCGCGGCGTGCTCGGCATCCTCGCCTCGCGCGTCGTCGACCGGACAGGCTTGCCCGCCATCATCCTCACCCACCAGGACGGCCACGCCCACGGCTCCGGACGCTCAATCGACGGCTTCCACCTCCTCGACGCCCTTACCGCGATCCACGCCGTCGCGGGCGAGCCGGAACTCTTCACCCGCTTCGGCGGCCATGCCCACGCAGTCGGCCTCACCCTCCCC
>CAXUNW010000262.1:1741-3318 GCA_964252505.1 uncultured Acidobacteriaceae bacterium | reverse complement strand
GCCCGCACCGCCCCGGAGGGCTCCCAGCCCGAGCGTCCCCGCTGGCCCATGATTGTCCTCCGCTCGCCCAAGGGCTGGACCGCCCCCAAGGAGCTCGACGGCCACCGGCTCGAAGGCTCCTGGCGCGCCCACCAGATCCCCATCGCCGACCCCAAGACCAACCCCGCCCACCTTGCCCTCGTCGAGTCCTGGCTCCGCGGCTACCGCCCCGAAGAGCTCTTCGACGAACACGGCACCCTGATCCCCGAGCTCCAGGCCCTCCACCCCGAAGGCCACCGCCGCATTACCGCCAACCCCCATGCCAACGGCGGCCTCCTCTCCAAACCGCTCGACCTCCCCGACTTCCGCACCTTTGCGGCCGACGTCAAACACCCCGGCCAGGAGGAGGTCTCCTCCACCGCCACCCTCGCCAAGTTCCTCGCCGAGGTCGTTCGCCGCAACATGACCAGCTTCCGCGTCTTCGGTCCAGACGAGACCGCCTCCAACAAGCTCGACGGCATCTACAAGGCCTCCGGCAAGGAGTGGATGGCCGAGTACAAACCGGAGGACGCCGACGGCGGCGACCTCACGCCGCACGGCCGCGTTATGGAGATGCTGTCCGAGCACACCCTCGAAGGCTGGTTTGAGGGCTACGTGCTCACCGGCCGCCACGGCCTGCTTTCAAGCTATGAGGCCTTCATCCACATCATCGACTCCATGTTCAACCAGCACGCCAAATGGCTGGAAAAGAGCAAGCAGGAGCTTCGCTGGCGCGCGCCCATCCCCTCCATCAACATCCTCATCTCGTCACTCGTCTGGCGGCAGGACCACAACGGCTTCACCCACCAGGATCCCGGCTTCCTCGACATCGTCACCAACAAGAGCCCCGACGTCACCCGCATCTATCTCCCGCCCGACGCGAATTGCCTGCTGAGCGTTGGCGACCACTGCCTCCGCAGCCAGAACTACGTCAACGTCATCGTCGCCGATAAGGCCGCGCACCTCCAATACCTCACCATGGAGCAGGCCATCCAGCACTGCACCAAGGGCATCGGCATCTGGGACTTCGCCTCGAACGACCAGGGCCAGGAGCCCGATGCCGTCATCGCCTGCGCCGGCGACATCCCCACCGCGGAGGCGCTCGCCGCCACCGCCATCCTCCGCGAACACTGCCCGGAGCTTAAGCTGCGCTTCGTCAACGTCGTCGACCTCTTCCGTCTCATGCCCGCCGCCAACCATCCCCATGGCCTCCGCGAGCGCGAGTTCGAGGCCCTCTTCACCCCGGATAAGCCCGTTATCTTCAACTTCCACGCCTATCCCTCGCTCATCCACAAGCTCACCTACAAGCAGCCCAACCACGAAAACCTCCACGTCCGCGGCTACTCGGAAAAGGGCAACATCAACACCCCGCTCGAACTCGCCATCCTCAACAAGGTCGACCGCTTCCACCTCGCCATCGACGTCATCGACCGTGTCCCTGCCCTCCGTCGCACCGCCGGTCACACCCGCGAGTGGCTCCAGGACCAGATCATTGAAGCCGTCAACTACGCGCACGAGAACGGCATCGACCGCGAAGAGTTCAGCGGGTGGAAGTGGCC
>CAXUNW010000262.1:0-1641 GCA_964252505.1 uncultured Acidobacteriaceae bacterium | reverse complement strand
GCGCCGTATGATCGAAGACACACAAGGCGCACCATGGCGACAGCATCGCTCCCCATCCCCGAGAACGAGTACCTGAACACCACCTACGAGCCCGACTGCGACTTTGTGGATGGCGTGCTGGAGGAAAGAAACGTGGGAGATGGTCTCCACTCACAACTCCAACTGCTCATTGGCTCGTTCCTGCTGCAACATCAACGCGAGTGGAAGATTCGCGTCTTCACGGAGTGGCGTACGCATGTGAGCGCGAGCCGCTACCGCATCCCGGACGTAACGGTGGTGCCGAGGGATTTCCCCCGCTCCGGCGTTCTGGAGACGCCCCCCTTGCTCTGCATCGAGATCCTCTCACCCGAAGACCGGGTCCCACGCGTGCTCCGCCGCCTGAAAGACTTCTTCGACATGGGCGTGGAGAGCGTCTGGGTGCTTGATCCCGAGACGCGCACCGGCTATCACGCCTCAGCCTTTGGCATCATGGAGCCCGAGGACGGCGTCCTTCGCGTCAAGGACTCGCCCGTGCACGTCGTGCTTTCCGAACTGTGGGCAGAGTTCGACGCCGAGTAACTGGCCTCCATCCAGAGCAGTTCGCAGTTTTCGCGCGATCCAACACTGAGCAAATAGCCTTTATCCTCAAGCAATGCCCGACCCCATCCTCGACCTCCGCCACGTCAACGTAGCCCGCGGCGAAACCGTCGTCCTCCACGACCTCTCCCTCACCATCCACCCCGGCGAGCACCTCGCCATCCTGGGCCCCAACGGCTGCGGCAAATCCACCCTCATCAAAACCATCACCTGCGAGTGCTACCCCCTCGCCGACCCCGCCACCCACGTTCGCCTCTTCGGCCGCGAGCGCTGGGACCTCACCGAACTTCGCCGCAAGCTCGGCGTCGTCTCCCCGGACCTCCCCGGCCGGCAAACCCTCACCACCACCGGCCGCGACGCCGTCCTCACCGGCTTCTTCTCAAGCTCCACCCTCTGGCCCAACCTTACCGTCACACCTGCCATGCACCAGAAAGCCGACAAAATCCTCGCCCTCGTCGACGCCGTCCCCTTGGCCAATAAGCTGGTAGGAGAAATGTCCGCCGGCCAGCAGCGCCGCATCCTCATTGCCCGCGCCCTCGTCGCCTCTGCCGGAACGCTCCTGCTCGACGAGCCCTCGAACGCCCTCGACCTCGCCGCCCAGCGCGACCTCCACGCCCTCCTCCGCCGCCTCGCCCGGGAAGGCACCACGCTGCTCCTCATCACCCATCACCTGCCCGACATCATCCCCGAGATCGACCGCATCCTCCTCATGCGCGAGGGCCGCATCGTCGCCGACGGCCCCAAACGCGACCTCCTCACCGCCGCCCGCCTCACCGATCTCTTCCAAACCCCCATCACCCTCACCGAGCGCGACGGCCACTTCCACGCCAGCTAAAACGTAAGCCGCGCCGCCAACTGCACACTCCGAGGATCTCCTACGGCGTTCGCCTGCCCTGCTGCCGCGTTCCCCCCGATCGTCCCGTTGGGGATCATGTCGTTGCGATGATTCAGCGCATTGAACGCCTCCGCAATCCCCTCCAGCTTTACCCTCTCAGTCAGCGCAAAGCTCCGCGTCAGCCTGGCATTCAGCGTAAAGAAATCAAACCCCACCCCAGCGTTCCGCCC
>CAXUNW010000261.1:0-3320 GCA_964252505.1 uncultured Acidobacteriaceae bacterium | reverse complement strand
CCGCGAACCGTCGCAATCACCGTCTCCCCGACGCCGCTGCCAAACGCCGCGCCCAGCTTCTTCCGCAGGTAGTTCACATACACGTCCACCACATTGGTCCCGGCATCCGGAGACATCTGCCAGACCTCCCGCAGCAACTCGCTCCGGCTGCACGTCTGGCCCCTTCGCTGCAGCAGGTACTCCAGCAAGGCGAACTCCTTCACCGTCAGCTCCACCGGACGCCCTGCCCGCGACACCCGCCGGTCCATCCGGTTCAGCTCCACATCCCCGGCCCGCAGCACCGGATCGGCAAACTGCTCGCGCCGCCGCAGCAGCGCCCGGCACCGCGCAAGCAGCTCATGCAGCGAAAAGGGCTTCATCAGGATGTCGTCCGCTCCAATGTTCAGACAGCGCACACGCTCTTCACTCTGCGCACGCCCTGTCAGCACAATCACTCCCATGCCTCGGTACAAACCCTGCATGGCCTCTAGAACCTCGAGCCCGTCCCGCTTCGGCAGACCAAGATCCAGAACCATCAAGTCCGGACGCTTTGCCGCAGCATGTTCCAGCGCCGCCTCCCCGTCTGTCACCAACTCAACCGCGTGGCCCTCCAGCTTCATGCCCTTTTGCAAAAACAACCCTAACGATGCATCGTCTTCGACAATCAACACCCGCATAGTCTGTTCCCTCGGCCCCGTTCGTCCTGTCCTGCTCTGCGTTGAACATCCCGTTATCCGGTTCGACTCGGTATCCTCTGCGTCCGTCTTCTATCCCAGGGCACTTGGCCTACCTGCCCCCGTCTGGCCACGCCGTGTGGGAAAGCCGTCCTCCTATGCGGAAACATGTACAACCTTGCCCTCCGAGAGCAAGAGTGGCAAGCGGGAAAGTGACTTGGTGGAGTCGGCCAGTACCAAAACAGGAGGCAAATCCACCGTTTATCCCTCGATGAACCGAAACCCTCAACCAACATCCAAAAGAAATTCTCCTTGGTTCGCTTTTTATTCGCTACAATCGCAGCCATGGCGATCACGCGACGACAAAAAGAAGTTATCGACTTCCTCTCCAGCTTCACCCAGAAAAACGGCTACTCCCCGTCCTATGAGGAGATCGCCACCGGCCTCGGCCTCAACTCCCTCGCGACCGTCCATAAACACGTCACCAACCTGCAAAACAAGGGTCTCCTTCAGCGCGCCCACAACCGCAGCCGGTCCATCGACGTGCTTCCCCAGCGCACCGGCAAAAAAGGTTTCGATCGCCTCCCCCTCCTCGGCCGCATCGCCGCCGGCAAGCCCGTCGAAGCCATCGAAACCTCGGAGTCCATCTCCCTCGGAGACATCATCGGCAACCGCGAAGTCTTCGCTCTCGAGGTCCGTGGAGACTCCATGCGTGACGAGCACATCGTCAGCGGCGATTACGTCCTCGTCGAGCGCACCCGCACCGCCCGCGAAGGCGAAATCATCGTCGCCCTCATCGACGGCGCCGACGCCACACTCAAGCGCTTCTACCGCGAAGGCGCCATGATCCGCCTCCAGCCCTCCAACGCCGAAATGGCCCCCATCTACGCCCCCGCCGCCAACGTCAGCATCCAGGGCAAAGTCCTCGGCGTCCTCCGCAAATACGCCTGAGCATCCCTCAGGGCTGCAGCTGCGCCATGGCATCAGGTAAGCCGGCCGCCGCAGCCCACAGGTCCGGACGCAGCATAAGCGCGTTCGACCGTCCTCATCCTTGCCCATCAAGCCCCATCACAACTCCTCCGGAGCGTCATTCGCTACGGAGCCAAGATCGGACCAGATCCCATCCTCCGGACGCGTTGTGGCGCGTCGATCCCTGCCCTGCAGCCCCCGACTTTGAGTAAAAAATCAGCTGCATCGCCACACGCATCCATCCCGCCCGACCCATGGAACCAAACCTTTCCCCCCGCCGTACTCCCTCCTAAGCCGATCACGCACGTCCAACCGGCAGCTATCACCAGAGGACCAGGCATCATGACCACCACGCGCAAAAAAACATCGAAGCTCTGGCTCTGGATCGTAGCCGCCGTCCTCCTCGTAGCCGCCGCTGCCGGAACCGCCATCGCCCGCGGCACCAAAGCCAAAATCGACCCCTCCCAACTCGCAAAAGCCGAACGCGGCGACATCGCCCACTCCGTCGTCGCCACCGGCAAGGTCCAGCCCATCCTCAAGGTTGAAGTCAAGTCAAAAGCCTCAGGCATCGTCACCAAGCTTTTCGTCGACGTCAACGCCCACGTCACCAAGGGTCAGGTCCTCGCCCAGCTCGATCAGCAGGAGATCCTCGCCCAGGTCGCCGCCCAGAAGGCTCAGTTCGCCGCGGCCGAATCCAACGCCCACGCCGCCGACGCCGCCATCACCTTCGACCGCGTCAACGCCGAAGCGCCCGACCTGCCCATGTACGAGCACACCTACAACCGCGCCCGCGAGATGTCCACCGCCGGCGTCGTCAGCCAGCAAGCCCTCGACGATGCTCAGCAAAAATTTCTTTTCGCCAAGAACACCCGCGACAAGGCTCTCGCCCAGATCACCGTCGACACCGCCAAGCTCCGCCAGGCCCAGGCCCAGGTCGCCCAGGCTCAGGCCTCGCTCAAGCAGCTGGAAGAGCAGCTCGGCTACACCACCATCGTCTCGCCCATGGACGGAACCGTCCTCTCCCGCGATGTCGAGGTCGGCGACGCCGTCAGCTCCATCCTCGTCCTCGGCTCGACCGCCACCCTCGTCATGACCGTCGGCGACACCAGCCGCGTCTACGTCCAGGGCAAGGTCGACGAGTCCGGCATCGGCAAGATCTATCTCGACCAGCCCGCCCGCATCAAGGTCGAGAGCTTCCGCGACCACACCTTTCTCGGCCGCGTCACCCAGATCACCCCGCTCGGCGTCGAAAAGGACAACGTCACCACCTTCGACACCCGCATCTCCATAGAAAACCCAGGCGGCGAACTCAAGGCCAACATGACCGCCAACGCTGAAATCCTCCTTGAAGAACATAAGCAGGTCCTCACCGTCCCTGAGCAAGCCGTCGTCTACGATAAGGACCGCAACGCCGCCGTCGAAATCCCCGATTCTGCCCAGAAGACCGGCCGCCGTAAACTCCCCATCACCGCCGGCATCTCCAACGGCACCCGCACCGAAATCCTCACCGGCCTCAAGCCTGGCGACCAGGTCATCCTCCAGCAGTGAAAAGTTCTACCGGCTTCCAGCAGTCCCGGCCCGCAACCCACAGGATGTGTGTCTCTCGATCGAAAATGGAGTGAACTCCAGGCGCACTCCCACCGATCGCTTCTGCTTGTTCTCTCTATCTCCTCAACGCCGCAAGGAGCTCTCATGATC
>CAXUNW010000260.1:0-3333 GCA_964252505.1 uncultured Acidobacteriaceae bacterium | reverse complement strand
CCGGCAATCTTCGCGATGTCCTCCTTCACATCCAGCAGGTCGAACGCCGCATCCCGGTCCGCCGCCGTCGTCGCCTCGATCGCCGTCCCCATAAACGAAAGCGGCAGCGTCGCAAACGTCAGGTTTGGCGCCGGCGCGCTCGAAGCCTTCGGCTGCGGCTGCCGAAACACATCCCGCCGCTCCGTCTTCGGCCCCGCCGCCCCAATCGCGGCTCCCGCCTTCTCCGGAGCATCCTTCGTCGGGTCCAGCTTCGACCCCCAGTACGGATAAGGGTCCGCCAGCACCGGAACCCCCGTCGTCTCCGGATGCAGCATCCACTGCGTCTCCCCCGTCTGCCCGGAGATCATCGCAATCGCATTCGGCGTCGAAGGCCCGATCATCGTATCCATAAAGTGATCGAACAGCGTAAACCGGTCCGCATACCGCCATAGAAACGGCGCCGTATCGCAGTCCACATGCCCCATCACCAGCTCGCCCATCTGCTTCCGCGCCAGGTTCGGAAACTTGTTCGGCTTGCCGTCCGCCCCCAGCTCCAAACCCTCTTCCGCCACCGCGTACCGGTCGTTGCCCGCCACATCCCCCCCATCCAGATGCAGCTTGTTCACCGAGGCCACATGCGCATGGTTCACGCTCGCAATGTCCGCCGGATACAACGCCACCGTCTTCCCGTTCCTATCCACGATCGTCGAAGGAATGCGAAACGACGAGATCGTCCCTACCGTCCCATCCACATTCACCAGAGGCTGCACAAACCCCGGCGTCTCTGCCCCAGGCCGCGAGTACAAACCATCCGCCCCCGGATAGCTCCCAAAGTAAAAATCGAACGACCGGTTCTCCTGGAACAGCACAAACACATACTTCACCTTCTCCCGCAGCAGCTTCACCTTCGCCTCATGCGAGAGTCCCGGCCCCTTCCCCACCGGCCCCACATACCGTGCCACCTCCCTGCTCGACCGAGGCGCAATCTCCACCTGCTGAGCCTCCGCGCCCACGGCCGCAAGACAAAGCGAACCCACCAACAAAACCCCCAGCCCACTCGACCGCATCGTCTGAATCCTCTTAACGAAAATACCCCATTGATGCTCATGCGCTCCATGACATCTCTGCACCAAAGGCCTACTTAGAAATCTCCCGAAGCACCTCCTCCACCCGAAGCACCCCCTCCAAACTTGAACTCCGGGGGATCCACCTGCGCGCTCGGCGTCATGGCATGCGGTGTCACCAGGCCGATCATAGAAGCCCCCATATGGACTCGGCGGCTGTCTCTTCCGGACAAGCGCGCGGCCGTAAAACCATGGCGCTTGCCACCCGTCCCCCGAGCAAGCCACCGTTGCAGAGACACCGCTCCCCCTGTCAAGAAGACACCGAGCAGCATCGGATCCCACGTATGCCTCGCCCAGCCGAGGTAAGGCTTATTCGAAACGAAGGTCAGGACCGTCTCCACCAGGCCGACCCCCAGCACAAAGCGATCTTTCGCGACCACCCCCCGCATCAGCACGACAGGCGGCAGGCACCACGTCAAACCCCAGGTAACCCAATAGAACAGCGTCGGGAACTCGATCGAACCGCGTGAGCCGCCCTCCCAGATGGCTATCGGATTAGAGAACAGGTCTACCTTCAGGTTGAGGGCCAGGTACAGCCCGAGCCAAAGCAGCGCCTCCGCCACCGAATACTGCCCGTCCAAATAATCAAAGCGATGGCGCGGGCGCATCGCCCTGATTGGCATCAAACCGGCACCGTACAAAGCAGCGAGCAGCACACGCTGCACCGTAAGGAAGCCGGTCGGCCCGCCCAACATGATGGCCCAACTCCCGGCTACAAAGACGCCGAAGATCATCGCCGCAAGAAACGCGTACCAAAGCCCGAACCTGTGCCAGATCCAAAGCGATGCGATCGCGCCCACGCTGGAGATCAGGAAGGTCGTCCCATGCGGCCCGGGCACATGCAGGAGGAGACTCAGCCCCGCGCAAAGGTAGCCAACTGAACTGACAGCCATCGCCTCCTCGATGCCATAGCGATACATCCCCCCCTGCGAGACAGCCACCTCCGCCGACCCATAGCAGAAGACCGCAAAGATGAGCAGGAACACGCCAGAAGTTCGTTCCGTAGGCCCTAGAAATAAAGCGAAGAACAACCCCACTACAGCGCCCACGCACAGCAGGGTGAACACAAACAACACCACCCGCAGAAACACATTCGTGCTGCGCAAACTGCCAACCTGCTCGTCGGCTATCTCCTGGGCAAGCTCCTCGTACTGCTGCTCCGTCAGCAGACCATCGCTGCGCCATTCCCCAAGCAGCTTCCGAGCCCGCGCCTCCTCCATGCTCGCCGCGCTGTAAACCCTCATGCCTGCCTCCCGAACGTGTGCGCGGTGTGCACCAGGGCCGCAATCATCAAACCTGCCGTGAACACAAGGTAGAGCATCATCCAGACAGGATCCCGCGAATCGCGAAGGATCAGAGAGCTGATCCCCGCATACCCATACACCGCCGCATACGCAACAAAGGCAAACTGCCTCCGCCGCAGTCCCCAGGCCAACGACCCGCCACATACGGCAAGCAGAGCCACAAGCCACAACCCGGAGCCCTCACGGTCGAAGACTCCCGAGAGCACCGTCCAGAACAGAACATTCGCCACAAGGTTCAGATAGACCCCGAAGAAATGCGGCTTTACCCCAACCCGCTTCAGCGCGATCCCACCAGCGCCCACCACCGCACTGTAGGCCAGCGCAAACATCCGGTATCGCTCATCCTGGTACGCCGGTCCGTGCGACACCGTAACCCCAAACCACCCGGCAAGCGACGACAACGCAAGCGACAGCACAAAGCGATTATCGAACCGATAAGCCAGCACAAAGAACAAACCCGCCGTCGCCAGAAGATACAAATCCCATTGCCCCGAAAGCAGATGAAACCGCTTCTCCAGGTACGTTAGCTCCACCCCCCAAACCAGGCTGCCCAGGTAAAGCACATAGTCGAACATCACACTCGGAGCTGCCACCTCCGCAAAGGACCAGGCCGCGGCCCGCGAGGCGCAGTACAAGAAACAACCCAAAAGGATGGCAAACAAAACCCCCACAACCAGCACATCCCCAATCTGCCGCGACCACGTCGCCACGGTCCAGCCAAGCCCGGCCACAAACGCCACAACCCCTAGATACAGAAGCACATTGATCTCAAAGAACAGGGAAAAAGGCTCATCCCGCACAAACCCGGAAAGCTGCCCCATCTGTTCCGGCGTGATCGCACCCCGCTCTCTCCATTGCTCCAGCCGGGTAAGCATCGTCATGGGCCTGCATCCTCCGTTCAGAGTCGCCACCAGTCTATCCTTACA
>CAXUNW010000259.1:0-3343 GCA_964252505.1 uncultured Acidobacteriaceae bacterium | reverse complement strand
CCCCCGCCATTTCCGCTCCAGCTCCACCTCCTCCGCCACCGGAGTAAACAGCCAGGTAGCTCCCTCAAACAGCGAAGCGTCTCCCAGCGCCGCCCCTCCGGACTCCTTCCCTGCCATTGGATGCCCCGGCAAAAAGCGTCCTTGCTCTTCTCCGTTGAAGAGCCGTGAAGCCATCTCGGCGATCCGCCCTTTGGTACTCCCCACATCCGTAACCAGTTGATGCGGTCCCAAACCCCTCGCAAACCGTTGCATCCAATCGAGAATCCCGAGCACAGGCACTGCCAGCACAATCAGGTCCACGCTCAGCACCGCGTCCTCCCCCGCTGCCTCCACAGCCCCCATCGCAACCGCTCGGCCAAGCTCCGCAGGGTTGGAATCCAGCCCGCCGATCCACCCCGCATACCCCGCTCCGCGCAAAGCGAGGCCAATCGAACATCCGATCAGCCCCGTCCCAACGATCAAAACTCGATCCACTAAGCCACCGTCCGCCCGACCACCGGCGCAATCTGCCTAAGCTGCCCCATCAGCTTCTCCAGCTGCTCTGGATACAAACTCTGCGCCCCATCCGACATCGCCTTATCTGGATTCGGATGCATCTCCATCAGCAACCCGTCCGCCCCCGCCGCCACGCTCGCAAGTGCCATTGGAGCAACCACATCGCGCCTTCCAACTCCGTGCGACGGATCGCCGAACACCGGCAGATGGGTCAGCTTCTTCAGCACCGGAATCGCCGAAATATCCATCGTATTCCGCGTATACGTCTCGAACGTCCGTATTCCCCGCTCGCACAAAATCAGCTCATAGTTCCCGCCGCTCAGGATGTACTCGGCCGAAAGCAGCACCTCCTCGATGGTCGCCGAAATCCCCCGCTTCAGCAGCACCGGCTTCCGCACATATCCCAGCTCCCGCAGCAGGTTGAAGTTCTGCATATTCCGCGCCCCCACCTGGAAGCAGTCGATATACGGCAGCATCAGCTCGATCTGCGAAATCTCCATCACCTCCGTAATCACCAGCAGCCCGGTCTCGTTCGTCACCTCGCGCAGCAGCTTAAGCCCCTCCAGCCCCATGCCTTGGAAGGAGTAGGGCGAACTACGCGGCTTGAACGCACCGCCCCGTAAGAACTGCGCGCCCGCCTTCTTCACCTGCTGCGCGCTCAGCAGAATCTGCTCTCGCGACTCCACCGAGCAAGGCCCCGCCATCACAATCACCTGCTCGCCCCCAACCACTACCCCGTTCGGAAACGTAATCGTCGTGCCGCCAGGCCGAAACCCACGCCCTGCCAGCTTGTAGGGCGACGAGATGCGATACGCCTCGAACACCCCATCCAGCACCTTGAACTCTGCCACATCAAAGTGCCCTGGCGTCCCTACACCCGCCAGAATCGTCTGCGTCGCTCCCGTCGTCCGGTGCACGTCGAACCCCAACTCCACCATCCGCTCAATCACCGCGTGAATATGCTGCTCCGTCGCCTCGCCCTGCATCGCTACGATCATCGTCTTTCGCCTTCTCTCTTTCCAGAAATCACGGTCTCTGCTGCAATGTCCGCATTACATCGATAATCCGTTCAAACACATGCTGTATCTCCGCATCCGCCAGCGGCCCGGCGTTCTTCGCCTTCACATGCGCGAAGACCTCGTCCTCCCGACGCGGCTCATACACCGGCATCCCCGCCTGCCGCTTGAGCTCGCCGATCGCCCGTGCCGCTTCGGCCCGCCGGTTGATCAGCCCAACAATCTCTTCATCCAGCCCGTCGATCTTCGCCCGCCAATCTGTTATTTCCACGCCTTCGCCTCGCCCGTTCGAAATACCGCGCCCGCGGTCAAACCATTATCCGCTTCAACCCGCTCGCAACCCTGCAATAAACTCCCCGACGGCCTTCGCCGCATCCGCTGGACCCGTCTTCTCGATCAGCGCCACCAGCGCGCTCCCAATCACCGCCGCGTCCGCAAACTCCCCCACCGCCCGCACATGCGCCGCGTTGGAAATCCCAAACCCCACCGCGATCGGCAGCGAAGTAAATTGCCGCAGCCGCTCCACCAGCCCGGGCGCGTCGCTCGCCACCGTATCCTGCGTCCCCGTAATCCCCACCCGCGAGATCGCATACACAAACCCCCGCGAAGCCTCGCCAATCGCCTTCAACCGCGCTTCCGGACTCGTCGGAGCCGCCAGAAACACCGGAGCCAGCCCATTCGACCCCATCTCCGCCAGGTACTCTCCAGCCTCTTCCACGATCATGTCCGTCAGCAGCACCCCATCCGCCCCCACCTCCGCCGCTCGCCCACAGAAGTCCTTCATCCCCATCCGCACCACCGGATTCAAATAGCTGAACAGCACCAGCCCACACGCCGGCCGCGCCTTCCGCAACGCCGCCGCCCCCTCCAACCCATCCCCCAGCCGCGTACCCCGGGCCACCGCCCGTTCGCTTGCCCGCTGAATCACCGGCCCATCCGCCAGGGGATCGGAAAACGGCACCCCCAGTTCAATCACGTCCGCGCCGTTGTCGATCGCCGCCAGCGCAATCTCCCGCGTCGTCGCCAGGTCCGGATCACCCGCCGTGAGATAAGCCACAATGCCGGGTTTTCTTGGAAAGCTGATAGGCATAAAGAACTCGATTTTCTAAAGCTGATCTACTGATTAGGTGTTGCTGCCTGGAAGCTCTCTGGCGCTGATCTCTGTTGGCTGGTCTTTGTGATCTCGGCCTGGGCCTTGGCTTGTTCAGCTGCTTTTTGCTTTCCTGTACCCATGTTGAAGTTAATTGTCACGGTCGTAGCCACCTCCACGACGTGGCCAAAATGCTTATATGGTTTGTAGGTCCAACCCTTGACCGCGTCGATAGCGGCTTGCCGAAGTTCGGGCGGCCCGCTCAAGACACTAAGATCCTGCATCTTGCCTTCTTTTGAGATCGTGCCCTTGAGAACGACAGGTCCATCAATCCCGGCAGCCTTCGCGGCAAGCGGATAGGCGGGTGGGTGAGCACTTGCGAGCGTTTGGGCCCTAAGCGTTAGAGCAAACGCCAGCATGCAGAACGCAGAAACAAGCCGCCGCCTGAACCTGATCGCCACTAAACCGCCCCCACCTTCTCCGTAGCCCCAGCCAGATTCAACTCCTTCGCCATAATCCCCATATCTTTATCCCCTCGCCCGCTCAGGTTGATCATCAACACCTCATCCTTCCCCATTGCGGCCGCCATCCGAACCCCCTCCGCTACGGCATGCGCCGACTCCAGCGCCGGCACAATCCCTTCCGTCCGCGAAAGCATCACCGTCGCCTTAAGCGCCTCCTCATCCGAGCACGACACATACTCCGCCCGCCCCGAGTCATGCAGCATCGCATGCTCCGGCCC
>CAXUNW010000258.1:0-3355 GCA_964252505.1 uncultured Acidobacteriaceae bacterium | reverse complement strand
CGCTGCTGGTGGGGGCGATCTTCGCGAAGATCATTTCGACGGCGAACAATTACCTGTTTTCTCCGGCGACGAACCTTGTGAACGATCTGTTTGTGAGGTATGTGCGACCGGATGCGACGAACCGGCAAGTGCTGCTGGTGAGCCGGCTGATGGTGGCGGGGCTCGGGGTGTGGGCGCTGTACCAGGCGCTGCATACGGAGTCTGTGCTGAAGAAGAGCCTGTATGCGTACACGATTTATTCGGCGGCCTTGACGCCGGTGATCCTGGCGGCGTTTTACTGGCGGCGAGCGACGGCGTGGGCGGCTGTGGCCAGCATCGGTACGGGGACGTTCGTGACAGTCTTTTGGGATACGGACATTGTGCGGGCTCATCTGCCGCGGGTAGTGAGCGAACGAGACGCGATTTTTCCGGCTTTGCTTGCTTCGTTACTCTGCCTTTTGCTGGTCTCGCTGGCGACCGCTCCTCCGAGCGAGGAGCAGCTAAGGCCGTTTCTGGAAGCGTGAGGGTGAAGGTTGCCGTGGTGGCAGGATCAAAAAGGCGCTTCGCAACATCCAACACAGTATGGGTGCGGTGAGCCGTTGGCATAAAAGGCCTTTCGCGGTGCGGAAGCTGCAGCAGATGGCACGGCTGGTTCGCGAGAGCCACGAGGAGCCAATGACCGGGGAGTCGCGGGTGCCGGAACTGGTGTCGGCGGGCGAGGTCGGCGTGACGTTTATTGGTCATTCGTCGTTTCTGCTGCAGATCGGCGGAAAGACAGTGTTGATCGATCCAGTCTTTGCAAAGCGGCTAGTGGTGCTGCGGCGGCAGCGCAGACCGGGCCTGAAGGTGGCGGATCTGCCGCCGGTGGCCGGGGGCATCGAAACGCAGCCCCACTTCCACCATCTGACGCTGCCCTCGTGGGGGGCGGGGGTGCGCGCGACGCGGCGCGCGAGGGGGCGGGCACCGGTCGTGGTGGTGCCGCGCGGCGTGGAGGATCTTGTGCGGCGGATCGGGTTTGCCCGCGTGGAGACGCTGAGCTGGTGGGGGGAGCGTGTGGTGGAGGGTCTGCGGGTGACGATGACGCCGTGCCAGCACTGGGGCGCCCGCATGTTCCGGGATACACACCGAGAGTTCGGAGGATATACCGTCGCGGCAGAGGCGGGGGGAACGATGGTGTACCACTCGGGCGATACCGCTTATTTTGCCGGGTTTCGCGAGGTGGGCGCGCGCCTGCGTCCGGACATCGCGCTGCTTCCGGTGGGAGCTTACTTCCCAGACAGCTATCGGAGCGTGCATACGAGTCCGGAGGAGGCGGTCAGAGGTTTTTTGGATACGGCCGCGGAGGTGATGGTTCCGATGCATTACGGGACATTTCGGCTGGGACGGGAGCCGATGGAAGAGCCTCTGGAGCGGCTGGCGCGGGAGGGAACCAGGCTTGGGCTGGGAGAACGAGTGCGCGTGCTCGGCGAAGGCGAGACGATGCGTCTGGTGAACAAAAAGGTGGAGACTCTGGACTGCGGGGGCGAGTCCTGCGAGGCGCTGGGTGCATCCAAGCGACTATGAGCGAGAAGGTGACGAAGACGTTTGCACTTGGCGGCGATCTGGAAGTAAATCGCCTGGGTTTTGGCGCGATGCGGATTACGGGAAAAGGCATCTGGGGCCCACCGCCCGACATCGAGAGCGCAAAAGCTGTTCTGCGGCGGGCCGTAGAGCTTGGGGTCAACTTTATCGATACGGCCGACTCCTACGGACCGCAGGTGAGTGAACACCTGATCGGCGAGGCGCTGACGCCGTATGCCTCCGGGGTGGTTGTTGCGACGAAGGCAGGGCTGACGCGGCAAGGGCCCAACAAGTGGCTGCCCGTGGGACGGCCAGAGTATCTGCGGCAGCAGGTTGAGTTGAGCCTGCGGGCGTTGAAGGTGCAGCGGCTCGAGTTGTGGCAGCTGCATCGCTTCGACCCAAAGGTCCCGGTAGAGGAGTCGCTGGGGGAGATCGCGAAGCTGCAGAAGGAAGGCAAGATCCGGCATGTGGGCTTGTCTGAGGTGAAGCCGCACGAGATTGAGCGGGCGATGAAGGTGGTCAAAATAGTGAGCGTGCAGAACCAGTACAACCTGGGGGATCGCCAGCACGAGGATGTGGTCGACTACTGCACGGAACATGGAATTGGCTTTATTCCGTGGTTTCCGGTCGCCGCGGGTAAGCTGGCACAGCCGGGCGGCAAGCTGGATACAGCCGCGAAGCAGCACGGGGCGACGGTGGGACAGCTTTCGCTGGCGTGGCTGCTGCAGCGGTCTCCGGTAATGCTGCCTATTCCTGGAACCTCGAGTGTGGCGCACCTGGAGGAGAACGTTGCGGCGGCGAATGTGGTATTGGGCGCGGAGGAGTGGCGGGAGATTGAAGCTGCAGCGAAGAAGGCGGCCTGACCACTTATTTGTTGCGGAGAAAAGCCCGGCGGGTGCCGGGCTTTTTTGTCCGCGTTCCGGCTTTTTAGGACAGAGGTGCGGTGATGGGTTCGCGGGGTCCTCCGACGAATTGAAGAATCTCCTGGTTGAAACGATCCGCGGCGGTGACGACCAAGCCGTGTGGCTCGCCGTCGTACTCGGTCAAGGATCCTTTTGCGAGGAGCTTTATGGCCTGACGAGCGGAGACGTCGATCGGAACTGTTTTGTCCGAGGTGCCGTGAATGACGCGTACGGGGATGGTGATGGCTTTGAGGTCGCTGCGGAAGTCAGTGGTCGACCAAGACTTTGCCTCAGCCAGCGTGGCGCGGAGAGAGGCAGTCATGCACATGTTGGTGGTCGCCTGGATCATCTCCGAAGAGACAGTGTGATGGATTGCTGAGCGACCAAAAAACTTTTCCAGGAAGGTAGGAAGGAAGGCGGGACGATCTTTACGGATCTGGCCTTCGATGTCTTCAAAGACGGAGGCGTCGACGCCGTCTGGGTTGTCGTCTGTCTTGAGCAGGTAAGGGGTGACGGCGGCTACCAGGACGGCACTGGTGATGCGGCTGGCACCGTAGCGGCTAAGATATCGGACCACTTCACCGCCACCCATGGAGAAACCGACCAGCGTAGCGCCGTGGAGGTCAAGAGTTTCCATGAGGGTGTGGAGGTCGGAGGCAAGGGTGTTGTAGTCATAGCCGTTCCAGGGTTGGCTGGATTTGCCGCAGCCGCGACGGTCATAGGTGATGACACGGAGTCCCTGCTCGGCCAGGTAAGTCGATTGTTTCTCCCACATATCGCTGGTAGCGGGCCATCCATGGATAAGCACCACGGGGGTGCCGGTTCCAAAGTCGTTATAGAAGATCTCGGTTTTATCGGATGTGGTGACGTATGGCATAGTCATTCTCCCACGGCATAGGATGCAAAGAGGGTTG
>CAXUNW010000257.1:0-3400 GCA_964252505.1 uncultured Acidobacteriaceae bacterium | reverse complement strand
CTCCGCTACACCACCGATGACCTCGCCACCCTCCCCAGCCGCCTCCTGTCCCGCCTCGCCTCCCACCGCTTCAGCCAGGCCGCCGTCGGCGCCTGCCCGGATCCCGCCGCCGGTCCCTTCGCCGCCTACCGCCTCGCCATCCTCCTCTATCCCTGAGCAGTCGCCGCAACGCCCGCCCGGGCCAGTTCCTCCGCACTCGCCGGCCGCGTCGGCTCCATCTCCAGCAGATCGTTAAAGCGGTTGAAGTAGTTGAACAGCCCAATCGCCGCCATCAACTCCACCACCTCGCCCTCAGAAAAGAAGCTCCGCAGCCGCGCAAAGTCCGCCTCCGTATACCCATGCGCATCCAGCGTCATCACCTCCGCCAGGTGGATCGCCACGCGCTCACGCTCCGTAAACTCGCCCGCCGTCGGCTGGTCCATCGCTGCCAGTTGCGCGTCCGACCAGCCCAGCTTCCGGCAGATCGTCGTGTGCGACGCGAGGCAATAGGGCGTCCGGTTCAGCTGCGAGGTCCGCACAATCACCAGCTCCTTCAAAGCCTTGGTCAGCGTCCCCGTATTTAGAACCGCCTCCATATGCGCGATGATCGTCTCGAAGATCTCGGGCCGATGCGCCATCGTCCGAAACATGTTCGGCACATTGCCCCGATCCCGCAGATACCGGTCATAGATCGCGACCGCACCCGCATCCACCTCATCCCGCTGCAACCGCGAAATCCTCGACATCGCTTCCTCCCTTGTGCCTACCGTGTCCCGACCAGCTCCAACTGCCCCTGAACCAGCTCCCACGTCCGCCGGATCCCGTCCTCCAGCCCCGTCCTGTGCGTCCACCCCAGCCCATGCAGCCGTCCCACATCCATCAGCTTCCGCGGCGTCCCATCCGGCTTCGTGGTATCGAACACCAGGTCTCCGTCAAACCCGATCACCCGCGCCACCGTCTCCGCAAGCTCCCGAATCGTCACATCCTCGCCTGTGCCGATGTTGATCAGCGGCGGCTCATCCTCCCGCAGCAGCGTCCCGTAGGTCGCGGCGTCCAGGTTCAGCAGAAAAACGCACGCCTCCGCCAGGTCGTCCGAGTACAGCAGCTCCCGTCGCGGCGTGCCCGTCCCCCAAACCACCAGCTCTCGCTTCCCCGCCGCCTTCGCCTCCGCCGTCTTGCGGATCAGCGCCGGCAGCACATGCGAGTTCGCCAGGTCGAAGTTGTCTCCCGGCCCATACAGGTTCGTCGGCATCGCCGCCAGGTACTTCGTCCCATACTGCCGGTTATAACTCCAGCACATTTCAATGCCCGCAATCTTCGCCAGCGCATACGGCCGGTTCGTCGGCTCCAGCGGACCCGTCAGCAGGCAACTCTCCGGCATCGGCTGCGGCGCCATCTTCGGATAAATACACGAAGACCCCAGAAACAGAAGCCGGTCCACCCCAACCCGATGCGACCCCTCAATCATGTTGTTCTGGATCGCCAGATTATCCCGGATAAAGTCCGCGGGATACGTGTTGTTCGCCAGAATCCCCCCAACCTTCGCCGCCGCCAGCACCACAAACTCCGGCTTGGCCTCCGCAAAAACGGCATCCACCGCCCCCTCATCCAGCAGGTCCAGCTCCCCCCGCGTCCGCGTCAGGATATTGCCATACCCCAGCCTCTCCAGCTCGCGATGGATAGCCGACCCAACCAACCCACGGTGCCCCGCAATGTAAATCCGCGCATCCCGCGGCATGTAAGCACACATCGCAATCTCCTCCGCGCCCGGCTCAGCCATCCAGCCGCGCTCTTCTCCAGCATATCAACGCTCCCTCTGGACGCTTGCATCCAGTCCGGAGATCGCGCCGATCCTCGGAGCCGCCACCCCGCTCAACGAACGATCCTTCGTCACAAAAAGGTTCTTTCGTCACAGGGATTCGCCCCACGCGCATCTCCCGGGTCACCTGCATCAGGCTCCTACGTCTCCCTCACGTTATACGCATCGAACCCATGCTTGATCGCCAACGCATCCCGCTGCGCGGACTTCAGATCCGACTCCACCATCTCCTTCACCAGCTGCGAAAACGGTGTCCGTGGCGTCCATCCCAGCTCCCGCTTCGCCTTCGAAGGATCGCCCAGCAGCGTCTCCACCTCGGTAGGCCGGAAGTATCGCGGATCGACAGCCACCACCACGTTGCCGGAGCCATCCACCGCCTTCTCCTCCACTCCGCTGCCCGACCAGTGCAAGTCCAACTCCAGCAGACTCGCGCACCGCTGCACAAACTCCCGCACACTGAACTGCTCGCCCGTCGCAATCACAAAGTCTCGGGGCGTCTCCTGCTGCAGCATCATCCACTGCATCTCCACGTAGTCCCGCGCATGCCCCCAGTCCCGCTTCGCATCCAGGTTGCCCAGAAACAGCTCTTTCTGCAGCCCTACCTTGATCCGCGCCAGACCCCGCGTAATCTTCCGCGTCACAAACGTCTCGCCTCGCAGCGGACTCTCATGGTTGAACAAAATCCCGTTACACGCATAGATCCCGTATGCCTCCCGGTAGTTCACGCAGATCCAGTACGCATACATCTTCGCCACCGCATATGGGCTGCGCGGATAGAACGGCGTCGTCTCCCGCTGCGGAATCTCCTGCACCAGCCCGTATAACTCAGACGTCGAAGCCTGGTAAAACCTAGTCTTCTTCTCCAGCCCAAGGATCCGGATCGCCTCCAGCAAACGCAACGGCCCCAGCGCGTCCGCATCCGCCGTATACTCCGGCTGCTCAAACGAAACCTGCACATGCGACTGCGCGCCCAGGTTGTAAATCTCATCCGGCCGCACCTTCTGCACAATGTGGATCAGCGACGACGAGTCTGTCAGGTCCCCGTAGTGCAGAATCAGCTTCGGCTGCGGCTGGTGCGGGTCTTCATACAGATGGTCGATACGCGCCGTGTTGAACAGTGACGACCGCCGTTTGATCCCATGCACCTCATACCCTTTGCTCAGCAAAAGCTCAGCAAGATATGCCCCATCCTGCCCCGTCACACCGGTTATAAGCGCCTTCTTCAAAGCGTATGCCTCCTCTTGCCTGCAGTGTGCGGCAACCTCGCCGCCGCCCGTCCAGCCGATTCACCCAGTCTAACCGACCAAAAACCAACGTCCGAAACTCACAACTCAAAACCGCCTGCTCAAAACTGAACCGGAACGCAGAGTTCTCGCCCGCCACACGCGGCAAACCCTCAACCGGCCGCCGCTCCACGCCTTCCTGCCAACTCCAGCAAATCCCCCTCGAATCGAAGCAGAACCTGCTCTCGCCCCAGGTGCTCCACCGCATACCGCCGCCCGGCCGCCCCCATCGCCCGCCGCATCGACGGCGACGCAATCAACTCCCTCACCGCCGCATGCAACGCCGCCTCCTCCTCCGCCGGCGCTACCACCCCACATG
>CAXUNW010000256.1:0-3441 GCA_964252505.1 uncultured Acidobacteriaceae bacterium | reverse complement strand
GTAGGGGGTCGGGCATGGCGGTGGCGTTGTCGTAGGCGGGGGCCATGTCCCAGAGCTGCTGCTTGCCGTACCAGTTGATGGGGGCTTCGAACCAGAAGCCTTCCTGCTGGAAGAGAAAGGTCCGGCCACGCTTGCCGGAGCCGATGAAGAAGGCGAGGCGGTGGTCGCCGTGGAGGGTGGGGGAGCGGTCGTAGGTGAGGGCGGCCTGGCCGTCTTTGAGGGTGACGCGGTAGGTGACTCCCGAGGGGGCGTGGGCGAGGGGTTTGGCCGCGAGCAGGGCGGGGTTGAGGCCGGCCGGGGCGAGGCCGCTGCCTTGGGCCATGGGGGTGCGCTGGTACTGGTCGTAGATATGGCGGTGGCAGGTGCGGCAGGCGGTATCGGGATGGTCGAGGACCAGCGTCGAGGAGGCGGCGTGGACTGTGGTGGGATGGCCGGCTTTGTTTGCGCCCTGTCTATACATAGAGGTAAGACCAAATGCCGCGACCATGATGAGGGCAGCAAAGAGCGTCCGCTTGATCGGACGATCGAGCAGGGCTTTGCGAGAAAAAGATGCCGGCTCCGATCTCCTCACCACTGCTCCCCGGGCTTCGCGCGGCGGTCTGCCCCAGGTCGAACTATACAAGCCTAAAGAGGACACAGGCGACCGTGCGGAGAGTGATCCGTGCATTCCCCTTCAATCTGAAGGATCCTTTTCAACGCGGGTTCTTTTGCCCTACGGCGGCGGAATCAGCACCTTTCGCTGCTGCTTGCTCTGTCATCGGCTGGGAGGGTGAGAGCCGCCGGAGACTTGGACGGCGCAGTCTTGCGGGGGAAGCCGGCATAGAGGTCGTAAAGGACGAGGTGCGCGTTTATGAGGACTAATCCAGTCTCGATGAGTGCCTCGGACTGAAGTCAACAGACGAGGTTGGTCGGTGGCGGATGATTCGTAAGGCAGCATGCAGAAGTGCGGTGTTTCAGCGCTGGCGTTCTGGCAGTGCCGCCGCTTTGTGCTGGCGGAGAAAGCTGTTGCGTCATACCTTAGTGGAGTAGCCGAGTGTAATCCGATGTTGAAGCTGATCGATCGGCGGAGGCACCTGACCTTATGCCGACATCTGTCTTTCGCGAGACCTCATGCTGACGGTTCAGACTGCGCCTCCTCACTCCGTGCTCCAGCCGTTCGTTCGCGCGTATGTGCAGCGAGAAGCTCGTCTTGGCGCTCACGAATTGGTCGAACCTGTGATTGCCCGCCTGGGAGTCATGCTCGAGTTCGAATTTGCCGGTGCATACGAGGTTCGGAACTACGGCTCGAACGCGCTTGACGCAACCTTTCCGGTTTCCATTATCGGACCCCAGACCTGGCGCCGCGCGCGATTGATCATTCGCGATCACGTTGAGTCGCTGGTCGTCATGTTCCAGCCCGCTGGCTTTCACGCCCTGTTTAGAGTTCCCACTGCACCCCTGGCAGAGATTGGCACGGAAGGCCATTCCGTGCTGGGCGGGTCCGTCTCCCTGCTGCATGAATGGCTGGGAAATGTCCGAACATTTGCCGAACGAGTTCAGCTTCTTGATCGCTACTTCCTTCGCCGTTTCCGGGGCTGTGAGCCGGTCGACCCGCTCTACAAGGCCCTTCATCGTCTTACCGCGCCTGATGGGACGCTCCGAGTCGAAGAGGTGGCTCGGCACATGGGTGTCAACCGAAGGTATCTCGAACGCAAGGCACTCATCTATGCAGGAGTCTCGCCCAAGGCACTGACGCGCATCGCGCGCTTCAATCGCGCTTTGCAGTTCAGGACGAACACAGCGCAGAACTGGACACAGATTGCTCACGCAGCCGGGTATCACGACCACATGCACATGATTCGCGACTTTCGAGTCTTTGCAGGGGATGCCCCAACCTCTGCGCTGCAGGAGATTGCGCCGGATCATCTGATCCACTTTGCACACTCGGGCGGGTCCGGCCTTTCCTAGCCGAAAGCTTCAACGAAGCATGGTGTCGACCACGTGGTGCCACAGCGGAGCGCGGGACGACAACAGCGGCAACGGCGGCATGGTGAGAAGCAAGAGAGGAACTCCCCAACGATAGGCTGCATGGACGCGACGCCGTGTGAGCCAGTCATACAGAGGACCTGCCATATAGAAGCACAGCGCGAGCAGCAGCGTCAGCAAGTTGATTCCATGAAGAAGCCTACCAAAAGACGGAAAGAAGAAAAGCATCGGTGCCATCAAGAACAAACGCTTGTGCGTCTCCGAATCCCGCCGCAGTAGAAGACCTAGAGAGACAAAGACAGCAAAAAGCAGCATCTGGCCGAAGGAGATGGCGAGCATGCTATAGATATCCGGGAACGGAAACGACCTGTTCTGTCTGGCTTGGCGCACGGCGATCGCACAGCCGAAGAGGACTACTGAGCCTGAAAGGAATCCGCCGAGCAACCCCAGATTGCGATGCAGCTTCATGCCTCCGTTCATTGCAAGCAGATTCTGAAGAAGGTAAAGCAACATCCAAGCGGTAAAGACAGCGCCGTGGACCTGGACCCAAAAAGGGATCGGTGGGCTATGGAAGTAACTTCTCGCGTAGTAGGTTGGAGTAAATCCTGCGAAGACGCCGAAGGCAATCACGCACGCCATACTCGTGTAAAAGCGATGATCTCGTTTACGAGTCCTGATCGTTTGCCGCGGGGCTACCTGGCCTTGTAGTCCCTCTAATTCTACGAATGAATCCGCCATAGCCTCTCGTTATCTCCTTGACCCAAATTAGGAGAGGCTCGAGGAGCGCGATAGTACAGATGCGACAGCGAGGACAACTCTGGATTGGCGCTCAATCGCCGAGTCACTCACCGAAAAGACTATGAACGGTAAGTCGGCTTCTCGTCAGCGAGCATGATGGAGATGCGACAACTACACACACGCTGCCGCGACACTGGATCTCGGGTCAATGCGCATCGGTGAGCTTGGGGGCGGTGGCGGCCTGGAGTTTCTGGGCTGTGTCGGTTTCGCGGCGGGCATCTTCGATGCGGCCCATCTGGCGGTAGGCCTGGCCGAGGAGGCTGTGGGTCATGTAGTTCTGGGGGTCCATCTGGCGGGCATGTTCGAGGTAGGTTGAGGCGGAGGCGGGGTCCTGCTGCTTGAGGAGGACCTTGCCGAGGAGGATGAAGGGGCCGGTGAAGTCGGGTTCGAGGAGGATGGCCTCCTGCAGGGACTGGCGGGCCTTGGGGAAGTCGCCGCGGCGGACGTAGGCGTCGCCGAGGCGGTCGTAGGTGGCGGGGTAGAGGGGGTTGAGCTGGCGCTCTTTTTCCAGTTCGATGATGGCTTCGTCGAGGTGCTCCTGGGCGAGGGCGGCTTCGCCGAGGAGGAGGTGGGCGAGCGGGAGATTGGGGGTGAGGGCGAGAGCTTTGCGGGCGGACTCCTGGGCGACGGGGATGTACTCGCGGCGGAGGAGCATGCGGGCGGCGAGGAGATAGGCGG
>CAXUNW010000255.1:0-3443 GCA_964252505.1 uncultured Acidobacteriaceae bacterium | reverse complement strand
CGCTCGCCCCCCTCAAGCATCGCCTCACCCCCGACAATCAGCGCCGCGCCGACACCAATCCCCTCCGTGTCCTCGACTCCAAAGAGGCGGCTGACCAGGCCCACATCGATACCCTCCCCAGGATCGCCGACTTCCTTGACCAGGCCTCCACCGACCACTTCCAGCAGGTCCTCGCCGCCCTCGATGCCTGCAACGTGCCCTACACCGTCAACCCGCGCCTCGTCCGCGGCCTCGACTACTACACCCGCACCACCTTCGAGTTCACCCACTCCGCCGGCCTGGGCAGCCAGAACGCCCTCCTCGGCGGAGGCAGGTACGATGGTCTCTCCGAGATGCTCGGCGGTCCCCGCGCCCCCGGCATCGGCTTCGCCATCGGCGAAGACCGCCTCATCCTCACCCTGCAGGCGCAGGAACAAAACACCGCCGCCGCTCCCCGGCTGGACGCCTACATCGCCCCTGTCGGCCTCGCGCAGAATTCAGCCGCCCTTGCCCTCGCCCGCACCCTCCGCCGCCACGGCCTGTCGGTCGAAGTCGGCGACGGCGCCGCTCGCCTCAAGAAATCCTTCGACGTTGCCGACCGGCTCGCCCGCAACATCGTCCTCCTCGGCGAGGATGAGGTCGCCGCTCAGATCGCCACCGTCAAAACCTTTGCCACCGCGGAGCAGAAGAAGATTCCGTACACCGCGCTCGCCGGCTTCCTCTCCGCCGCTCCCTAGCCTCACCCCGGGCCGTTCTCCTAGCTATGGACCAGGACCTCCATCGGCGCGCGCCGAGCCTGGTTCCGTCCACCCGCCTTCGCTTCGTATAACGCCTCGTCCGCCGCCTTCAGCAGCGCAGCTACGCTCGTCCGCGTGGAAGGAACGACGGTTGCGCAGCCCAGGCTTACCGTCAGCACCCCGAAGGAGTTGCCGCAATGGGGCACCCCGCACTCCTCCACCGTGCGCCGCAGCACCTCGGACACCGTCTCCGCTCCGGCCGCCGGCGTGTTCGGAAGCACCGCCACAAACTCCTCACCGCCAAACCGCGCCAGCAGGTCCGGCGGACGACGCAGGACGGCCGCCACCTCCGTCGCCACCCTCCGCAGACAGGCATCCCCGGCGAGATGCCCATAGTGGTCGTTGTACTTCTTGAAGTGATCCACATCGATCAGCACCACTGAAAGCGGCGTGCCGTCACGCAGTCCGCGCAGCCACTCCTGCTCCAGCGTATAGTCCAGCAGCCTTCGGTTCGCCACGCCCGTCAGCCCATCCTGCATAGCCAGCGCTTCCACCTTGGCGAATGCCTCTTTCAGCGCGTCCTCTGCAATCTTCCGGTCCGCGATGTCCCGCAGCACAAACACAAAACCGCTCGGCTCCCCGCTCTGCCCATCGTGTAGCAGACGCGCCGTCGCCTCCATCCACAGATAGGTCCGATCCCGCTTTCGACAGCGATAGGCGAGCGGCGCCGGCTCCTTGCCTGCCCACAGCTCATCCAACAGATGACCCACCTTTTCTTCATCCTCCGGGTGCGCCAGCTCGCCAAACGTGTGATCCAGCAACTGCTCCGCCTTCCATCCCAGCAACTCCGTCATCGCCGGAGATACATACCTCCGGTTCCCGCGCAGATCCACCAGCACAATCACGTCCCGCGACGCTTCGGCCAGCGATCGGAACCGTATCTCGCTGGAAGCGAGGCTCTTCATCACCCGGCGGCTCGCCGACATCCCCAACTCGGTCAGGTACAGCGCCAGCATCGATCCGCTCAGAAACACCTGGAATGCTTCAATCCGTCCGGTCAACGTCGTGCCCGGTTCGGCATGCAGCGGCCCATAGCCCTGCATCGTCAGATAACCCCCGATGTACGTCACCATCAGAAGCCCCATCGACGAACCCCGGAACCCAAGCCGTACCCCAATCGTCAATAGCGCCAGCATCACCAGCCAGAGCATTGAGGATGTAGTCAGCCGAAAAACCCCAAACGATACGAGGCTCAGCATCAGGAATAGCGCCATCACTTCCACCCACGACCGCGCGAAACCCCGGTCGCGCTGCACAAACGAAAGATACAGCGGCGTGACCGTCGCCATGCCAAGCACATCGCCCACAAACCAGTACCGCATCGACTCGAAGGTCGGTACGCCATGCGCACCGTACAGGAACCACGCCGCCATCCACGACGCCACGGCCGGCGCCAGAAACACGCCGAAGATCAAAAACCGGCGCATCTGCCGCGCATCTCCCAGATCCGGCCGCCCCCGCATCGCCGGAGAGACCAGCACATACGCCAGCATCACCTCGGCCAGGTTGCACCCGCTCAGGAAGATCGACACTCCCGGCGGCATCTTCAACCCCAGGTTCATCACCACATCCACGCCAAAACCTACCGCCGCATAGCGCACCCACTCCCGCCCCTGCGAGCACAGCATCACCCCAAGCAGCAGCGCGTTCGGCAGCCAGATCAACGAGACCCCGTGCATCTGCTTGCTCTCTCGATTCAGAAGCTCGGAACTGATCCCCAGCAGCAGCAGCGCCACCGCCAGGAGCGCCAGCTGCCTGCTCCCTGCGCCCCAGCCAGGGGTTATAGGCTCCCGGGCACGCTCCGGCTGCTCCTCGCGCATGCTGCCCCGCCACGACCGCTCCAGCACGTTATAAGGAAACGATCGCGGAGTTCCGGAAAGCTGTGTCGTCATACGTACTCACAAAAGCCCTTCCTCTGCCAATACACTCGTTCCTTCCATAGATCGGCCAACAGAACCGCGCCAACAGTTCCTCGCAGCGCACTCCCGCATCCCTCAGGCCAAACTTCGTACAATAAGGGCACTGTGACCCTCGATTTCCTCGGCACCCTCGAACGCACCCACCTCTGCGGAGACCTCCGCTCTACCCACGCCGGCGCCACCGTCACCCTCATGGGCTGGGTCAACCGCCGTCGCGACCACGGCAACCTTATCTTCCTCGACCTCCGCGACCGCACCGGCATCACCCAGATCGTCCTCGACAAGGAAAAGTCCCCCGCCGCTCACGCCAAGGCCGAAGCAGCCCGACCTGAATTCGTCGTTGCTGTCACCGGAAACGTCCGCCGCCGCACCCCCGGCCTCGAAAACCCCAACATGCCCACCGGCGAGATCGAGATCGCCGCCACCCAGCTCCTCCTGCTCAACGACGCCCGCACCCCGCCCTTCTCTCCCGCCGAAGACGCCATCACCAACGAAGAAGTTCGCTTGAAATACCGCTACCTCGACCTCCGCCGCGCTCCCATGCAGGCCAACTTCCGCCTCCGCCACAACGTCGCCCAGGCCATCCGCGGCTATCTCTCCGACAACGGCTTCCTCGAAATTGAAACTCCCTTCATGACCCGCTCAACCCCCGAGGGAGCACGCGACTACCTCGTCCCCAGCCGCGTCCACCCCGGCGAGTTCTACGCCCTCCCCCAGTCCCCGCAGATCTTCAAGCAGATCCTCATGC
>CAXUNW010000254.1:0-3445 GCA_964252505.1 uncultured Acidobacteriaceae bacterium | reverse complement strand
CCCCCGCACCGCCCGAAATCCCAGCCACTCCACCGTCCGCGCAATCAACTCCCCATCGAACGAAGGGCTGATCAAAATCGCAATCTCCATACCCCGAAAACGATAGGCGCACACCAACAAACACCGATGCCAGAACGCATACACCGTCGGCCCCGGCACCAGGTAGCCCAACGGCCCACCGGGATCCTGCACATCCCGATACCGCAGCGTCATCCCCAGCAGCCGGATCAGCCCCGCCGCCAAAGGAGGAACGGCCACCAGCATCACCCTCTGCTTGAAACTGTAAGCCACGGCATCGAGTGTAGCGTTCCAGCCGCTCCCCAAAAAGGCTGGCCGTCCCGAAGTCACTTTGAAGATAACGTCTCAAGCCCACCTGACGACTCATCCCGTCCGCCGATACGTCTATGCTGGAATCATGGGTCTGCGGCATGGAGTCCGATGTTTACCCCGTTACGCCGTGGCGTTCCTGCTTACCGGTGCCCTCGCCGTCGCGCCTTCCGCCTGCTCTGCTCAGGCCAAAGCCAAGATCCGCCGCCTTGACGGATCGTCCCTCTCCGGCGCCAAAGCCTCCGGGATCGCCCGCAAGGCCCTCGCCGACGCTCACGTCACCGGTGCCCAGATCGTCGTCCTCAACGCCGGCAAGCAGGTCTGGTCCGAAGCCTTCGGTCTCCGCGATGTCGCCAACAAGCTCCCCATGACGCCGGAAACCATCATGTGGGGGGCCTCCTTCACCAAAGGCCTCTTCGCCGCCTACGTCATGACCCTCGTCGACGCTGGCTTCCTCGACCTCGACAAACCGGTCTGGAACTATCTCGGCCGCCCCCTGCCCCAGTTCGACCGCTACAAAGACCTCGCTGGCGACGTCCGCTGGCGCAAGATCACCGCCCGCCATCTGCTCGACCACACCTCTGGCCTCGCCAACTACCCGTCCCTTGAACCCGACGGCAAGATGCACATCCACTGGGAGCCCGGAACCCGCTTCGGCTACTCCGGAGAAGGCATCAATCTGCTCCAGTTCATCGTCGAGAAGCGCATGGGCAAGCCCCTCCAGCCCATGATGCAGGAGCGCATCTTCAACCAACTCACCATGTCGCGCACCTCCCTCGTCTGGCAGGATAGCTTCGCGAAGAACGCCGCCAACGGCTACGATCCCAACGGCATCAACCTCGGCCACCAGCCCCGGACCAACGCCCGCGCCGCCGGCTCCATGGATACAACCGCCGAAGACATCGGCCGCTTTCTCACCGGCCTGCTCTCCGGACGCGTCATGACTCCGAGCGCTCTCAGTCAGATGCTCCAGCCCCAGATACCCATCACCACCGCCCACCAGTTCCCCACCCTGGTCGACAGCAAAGGCGACGAAGCCCCCAGGGTCGGCCTCGCCTACGGCCTCGGATGGGGCCTGCTTACCAACACCCGCTTCGGCTCGGCCTTCTTTAAAGAGGGGCACGGCGAAGGCGCCCAGAACTATATGATCTGCTTTCGCCAGCACGGCGACTGCATGATCCTGCTCACCAACAGCGAAAACGGCGAGCTCGCCTTCCGCCCCCTGCTTGAAAAAATTCTCGGCGACACTGTAACCCCGTGGGAATGGGAGAGCTATACCCCATCCGCTATCGCAGAGTCACGCAAACACCAGTAACCTATGTTGGAGAGGTCCGCTAAGCCCTGGGCCGAAGCCCCATACCCTGGCTTCTATGCACCGGGCGGCCTACTGCGCCCATACTAGCCCGTTACCGTTGCTTCCTTCCGGACCTGGCGGGGTTGGCGGGATTACGTCGCGTAGGACCCGGCGCGAGTCCAATCATACCATCCGCCCACTCTCTACCCGCCACAGGCAAACTCGCAAGCCAAGAACCTCCCTGCGCACCCTCACGGCATCCAATCGTCAAGCATGTAAGCGCCACCTCATCCAACCTATTCACAAGCCAGCCGCTGTCTACCCCTGCCCCAAACCCTAGGAGCACTCCCATGCGCACCGCATACCTCGACTGCTTCGCTGGCATCTCCGGCGATATGTTCCTCGGAGCTCTGCTCGATGCCGGGGTGCCCCCCGCCATCCTGCACGAAGCTGTCGCGACCCTCGACCTTGGGGCCTCCCTCCGCATCAACACCGTCGACCGCAGCGGCATCTCCTCCACCAAGGTCGACGTACTCGAGCGCGAGCGCGTGGCCGAGCGGCCCACCAGCCTAGACCAGCAACCGCCCATCATCCACCAGCACAACCCACGAACCGAGCATCAGCACAAAGGCGCTCATTTCCACGCAGACGAGGCCTCACTGGCGGTTTCTTCAGAGCATTCCCACAGCGAAACCCACAGCCATGGCCGATCGCTGACCGTGATCCACAAACTGATCGCGGCGAGCAACTTAGCGGATAAAGTAAAAGCATCAGCTTCAGAAGTCTTCACCCTCCTCGGCAGTTCGGAAGCGAAAATTCACAACGTACCTATCGACACCATCCACTTCCACGAGGTCGGCGCCGTCGACGCCATCGTCGACATCGTCTGCGCCGCCGCCGGCATCGACTATCTCGAATCGAATGAACAGGTTACTCAATGGTTCTGCTCTCCCGTCAACGTCGGCGGAGGCATGGTCGACTGCGCCCACGGCCGCTTTCCCGTCCCCGCTCCCGCAACCGCCGATCTCCTCCGTGGTTTCCCTACCTACAGCGCGAACATTCAAAAAGAGTTAGTCACCCCCACCGGAGCGGCAATCCTGCGTCACCTCAACCCCACCTTCGGGCCTCAACCCCCCATGCGGATCGAGAAGATCGGCTACGGAGCCGGAACCCGCAACCCGCAAGGTTTCCCCAATGTGCTCCGGCTGTCCATAAGCTTCAGCGAGCAATCCGCGCAAACCGAGGAGGTTATCGTCCTCGAAACCTCCCTCGATGACCTTTCCCCTCAAATCCTCGCCCACGTCACAGAGCAAGCCCTCGCCCTGGGTGCTCTCGATGTCATGGCGACCGCCGTTCACATGAAAAAGGGACGCCTTGGTACCCTCATCACGATCCTCACCGACCAGGCTCACGCCTCCACCCTCCAACGCCTTCTCCTTCGAGAAACCACCACCCTCGGCATTCGCATCCGCCACGATAAGCGTCTCTGCCTCGACCGCAGCCATCTTCCCGTTCAGACCTCCTACGGTGAGATCCGTATGAAGCTCGGCGCGCGCGACGGCGAAATCCTCAATGTTGCTCCCGAGTTTGAAGACTGTCGCGCCGCCGCCGCCCGGCACAACATCCCCGTTAAACAGGTCCTCCAAGCCGCCACCGCCGCCTACCAGAACACCAAGTCTGAACCCCAGAGCCGATGACCTCTACCACCCTCCTTACCCTCCTTGCCGATGTCCAACGCGGCTCTCTTACCCCCGAGCAGGCCTCCGCACGCCTCGCCACCCTGCCTTTCGAGGACATCGGCCACGCCCGCATCGATCACCACCG
>CAXUNW010000253.1:0-3480 GCA_964252505.1 uncultured Acidobacteriaceae bacterium | reverse complement strand
GGCTGGGACCCCTCCGGGGCGGTGCGGGCTTTGTCCTGGATGTCGCGGATTTCGAGGATGCAGTCCTCCATGACCTGGGCCATGAGCGGGTGCATGAGGGCGGGGTCGTCACCGGAGACGAAGTGGGGCTTCCAGCCGTAGCCGGTGAGCAGGCTTTCGAGCTCCTCCTGCGGGATCCGGGCAAGGATCGTGGGGTTGGCGATCTTGTAGCCGTTGAGGTGGAGAATGGGGAGGACGGCGCCGTCGTAGATGGGGTTGAGGAACTTGTTGGAGTGCCAGGAGGTGGCGAGTGGGCCGGTTTCGGCTTCGCCATCGCCGATGACGACCGCGACGATGAGGTCGGGGTTGTCGAAGGCTGCGCCGAAGCCGTGCGAGAGGCTGTAACCGAGTTCGCCGCCCTCGTGGATGGAGCCAGGGGTCTCCGGCGTGCAGTGGCTGCCGATGCCGCCGGGGAAGGAGAACTGCTTGAAGAAGCGCTGCAGACCCACCTCGTCCTGGCTGATGGCGGGGTAGACCTCGGAGTAGACGCCTTCGAGATAGCAGTTGGAGAGGGTGGCGGGGGCTCCATGGCCGGGGCCGGAGATGTAGATAAGGTTCAGGTCGTATTTGCGGATCAGCCGATTGAGGTGAACCCAGGTGAAGGTCTGGCCGGGGTCGGAGCCCCAGTGGCCGAGCAGGCGATTCTTGATGTGTTCGGCCTTGAGCGGCTCGCGAAGGAGCGGATTCGCCTGGAGGTAGAGCATGCCGGCGCAGCAATAGTTGCACGCCCGCCAGTAGGCGTCGATAAGACGAAGCTCCTCCGCGGAGAGGGCCTGGCTGGTGGCGGGCGGATCGACAACGACGATGGCGGTGCTCATGGCGGGACCTCGTGCGATCCCCGGCGGGATCTTGGCAGACGGTGGGCCGGCGAACGCTGTTGGGAGAGCTAGGGGGTTTGGGCCATGCGGGCTACGTGCCCGGCGATGGTGAGATCTTCCTGGGCGGGCAGGGTGAAGACCGCTGTTGTGGACTTGGATGCTTGAATCTGGCCGCTGACACCTTTTTGACCGAGGTTTAACGTGGAGTCGAGGACTATGCCGAAGGATTCGAGGCCGGCGAGGACCTCGGCGCGGGTGGCGGGGTCGTGCTCGCCGATGCCTCCGGTGAAGACGAGGGCGTCCAGGCCGCCGAGGAGGAAGGTGTAGGCACCGATGGTCTTGGTGATGCTGCGGGTGAAGATTTTGAGAGCGAGGAGGGACTCTGGTGTGTTGGCCTTGCGGATGGCCTGCATGTCGTTGGGCTGGCCGGAGAGGGCAACGAGGCCGGCGTGGTGGTTGAGGGTGGCTTCCACGGCGTCGGTGCTGGATTCCTGGCGGAGGAGGTAAAGGACAAGGCCGGGGTCGAGATCGCCGGGGCGGGTTCCCATGACGACGCCGCCAGTGGGGGTGAGGCCCATGGAGGTGTCGATGGAGCGGCCGTCCAGGAGGGCGGTGACGCTGCAGCCGCTGCCGAGATGGGCGATGATCATGCGCCTGGGGAGCGGCTGCGGCAGCTGGGGGAGGATGGACTCGCAGCTCAGGCCGTGGAAGCCGTAGCGGCGGACTCCCTGCTTGCGGATGTCTTCGGGAATGGGGTAGGTGGTGGCTTCTTCGGGCATCGTCCGGTGGAAGACGGTGTCGAAGCAGGCGAAGTGGGGGATATTGGGGAAGCGGGCCATACCCTGGCGGATGACCTCGACGGCCTCGGGATCGTGGAGGGGGGCGAAGGCCTTCGCCGCTTCCAGGTCGGCAAGGACCTCCGGGGTGATGCGCTGGTGGTCCTGGAGCTTGGGCCCGGGGTGGACGACGCAATAGCCTACGGCGTCGATGGGCGGTGCCTCTGGCCGGGTTACGGCTTCGAAGATCGCCTGAACGGCTTCAACCGGGGTGGCGGCGGGCCGGTTGGGAGAGGATTGTCCGTCGATCTTGAGGGTGGCGGTGGGTTGGCCGATGCCGCTAAGCTCGCCTTCCAGGGCGGAATGCGGGTTCGTGTTGCGGTGTGCGTCGAAGAGGGAGAACTTGATGGAGGAAGAGCCGGCATTGAGGACGAGGATGCGCACGAGTTCGATTAAACACCTGAGTTGGTTGCTGCTGGTGAATTCGGGGAGAAAGCGGCGGCGTTGATAGGGGCGTTCCCAAGCATCAGGGCGAAGTAGACCACCGCCGCGACGAAGAATCCGACGAACCAGGCGTAGTCGTAGAGCGGTCGGAGGGTGGGGACGGCGAGGCCGATGAGGGCGGTGAGGACCCCGGCGGCGAGGGCGACGATGGCGCGGGGATTGATGCCGCCAGTGTACTCGTAGGGGCCGTGGCGGTGATAGAGGGCGGGGACGTCGAGGCGGGTGTGGCGGACGAAGAAGTAGTCGGCGACCATGATGCCCGCGACCGGACCGAGCAGGCCGGAGTAGCCGACCAGCCAGCCGATGTAGTTGGTGTGGCTCGCCATGAGCCGCCAGGGCATCATGGCGAGACCGAGGAAGCCGGTGATCAGGCCGCCGGTACGGAAGCTGATGAGCGACGGCCGCAGGTTGGAGAAATCGTTCGAAGGGCCGACGACGTTGGCGCCGATGTTGACGTTGAGCGTGGCGACCAGGATGGAGATAAGCGCGAGGAAGGCGACGAGCGGCTGGTGGAAGCGGCCGAGCAGCGTGATGGGGCTCCAGATGGGCTCGCCGAAGACGACGGTGGAGGCGGAGGTGCAGGCGATGCCGATGAAGGTGTAGAGCGTCATGGCGACCGGCAGCCCGAACGCCTGGCCGACGATCTGCGCGCCCTGCGACCGCGCGTAGCGGGTGAAGTCTGGAATGTTGAGCGAGAGGGTAGCCCAGTAGCCGACCATGCCGGTAAGCGAGAGGAAGAAGAAGTGGACGCCCGCCGAGGGGCTCGCGAAGTGGCTGGGGGCGGAGAGCATGGGGCCGAAGCCACCGGCCTTGGACGTCATGAAGGCGAGTAGGACAAGCGACATGACGAGCAGGAAAGGCGCGGAGAAGCTTTGCAGGAAGCGGATGGACTCGACGCCGCGCCAGACGACCGCCATGTTGAGCAGCCAGAAGCCGAGAAAGCAGATCCACAGGATGGCTGGGTTGGCGCTGGTGGCGGGCCAGAGGACGGCAAGCATGGCGGCGATTGACTGGCCGCCGATCCAGGACTGGATGCCGAACCAGCCGCAGGCCACGATGGCGCGCAGCACGGCGGGGATGTTCGCGCCGCGCGTGCCGAAGCTGGCCCGGACGAAGACCGGGAACGGGATGCCGTATTTCGCTCCGGCATGGGCGTTGAGGATCATCGGGACGAGCACGATGAGGTTGCCGAGCAGGATGGTGCCGATGGCCTGCTTCCAGTTCATGCCGCCCGCGATCAGCGAGGAGGCGAGCATGTAGGTGGTGACCTCCATCGACATGGAGAACCATAGCGCGATGAAGTTATAGGTGGTCCAGGTGCGTTGGGCGAGGGTGGTGGGGGC
>CAXUNW010000252.1:0-3480 GCA_964252505.1 uncultured Acidobacteriaceae bacterium | reverse complement strand
TGCCTTCGTCCAGGCCCCCTTCGCTTGCATTGGGACCGGCAAGCTCCACGTCATCGCCGCCGCCTTCACCTTCGGCCGCGAGGACCTTATCCCCGACATGTTCCGCAGCTTCATCGGTCAGCAGAACGACGCCCTCGCCGGCCAGCTCGAAAAACTCCGCTGGTACATGGAGCGCCACATCGAGGTCGACGGCGACGAACACGGCCCCATGGCCCTCCGCATGATCGCCGAACTCTGCGGGACAGATCCCATCAAGTGGGACGAGGCCGCCCTCGCCGCCGAGCACGCCCTCCTCGCCCGCATCGCTCTGTGGGACGGCATCCTCGCCACCCTCACCGCCCGCTAAACAAAAGGAGGGCGCAGCCTTCAGGCCACGCCCTCCTTCACAAGCCCGCTCCTACAGCGAGCTCATGTTATGCAGAAACTCCTGGTTGTTCCGCGTCTTTCCCAGCTTGTCCGTCAGCAGCTCCATCGCTTCCACTGGCGAAAGCGGATTCAGCACTTTGCGTAGTATCCAAGTGCGCTGCAAGTCCTCCTTCGGGATCAGCAGCTCTTCCTTACGCGTTCCGGACCGCTGAATATCAATCGCCGGGAACACCCGCTTATCCACCAGCTTCCGGTCGAGGATCACTTCCATATTGCCCGTACCCTTGAACTCTTCGAAGATCACCTCATCCATCCGCGATCCCGTATCCACCAGCGCCGTGGCAATAATCGTCAGCGATCCGCCCTCCTCGATATTGCGCGCCGCGCCGAAGAACCGCTTCGGGCGTTGCAGCGCATTCGAGTCCACACCGCCTGAGAGCACTTTGCCCGAAGGCGGCACGATCGTGTTGTAAGCGCGCGCCAGACGGGTGATCGAGTCCAGCAGAATCACCACATCCCGCTTATGCTCCACCAACCGCTTGGCCTTCTCAATCACCATCTCGGCTACCTGCACATGACGCGCCGCCGGCTCGTCAAAGGTCGAGGAAATCACCTCGCCGCGCACCGACCGCTGCATATCCGTCACCTCTTCCGGACGCTCATCGATCAGCAGCACGATCAGCACCACCTCCGGATGGTTCGTCGTAATCGAGTTCGCGATCGACTGCAGCAGCATCGTCTTGCCGGTTCGCGGAGGAGCCACAATCAGCCCGCGCTGGCCTTTGCCCACTGGCGTCAACAAGTCCATGACCCGCCCGGAGATGTGCTCCCGTACCGTCTCCATCTTCACCCGCTCCTGCGCATACAGCGGCGTCAGGTTGTCAAACAGAATTTTGTTGCGCGTCTCCTCTGGACTCTCGAAGTTGATCGCCTCAATCTTCACCAATGCAAAATACTTCTCACCCTCATGCGGCGGCCGCACATTCCCGCTGATCGTGTCGCCTGTCTTCAGGTCGAACTTGCGAATCTGCGATGGCGAAACATAAATGTCATCGGGCCCCGGCAGATAGTTGTAATCCGGAGACCGCAGAAACCCGTAGCCGTCCGGCAGAATCTCGAGCACGCCCTCGGCAAAAATGTGGCCCTCTTTTTCGCTCTGCGCCTGCAATATCTTGAAGATTAGGTCTTGCTTGCGAAGGCCGCTGGTGCCGGCGATATCTAAACCGCGGGCCAGCTTGCCCAATTCGGCGATGTTATGCTCTTTCAACTCAGAAATGGTCATCGTTTACCTGGAGGGTACGTCATGGGTGGGGGTCTTGGTGGAGCGGAGGCGGGGTCTCGTCAGACGGGAGTCGAGCGCAGACCTGATCTCTACGGAGGGGGGTGCTACCTTGCGGAATATTCGGATTATGCCAGAGGCGGAGCAGTTCTGTCTTGCGGATCGGTGTAAAACGGGGATGAAAAAGAAACTGCCGCGGGCCTAGGCCGCGCGGCGCTCTTGCGACTCGATTGCGTTGATCTTTTCAACCGGCTCGCCACTCTCGTCCATCGGCACTGTGTCCTTGAACCGGTCGAGAACCTCGTTCGTCGTGTCCTGCAGCCGGGTGTTCGGCTTGTGCAGCTTCCGCGTCGCCTTCGACGCAAGCTGGCAAAGCTCATAGCGGTTCGTTACGTGGGTCAGTGCTCCAAAAATCAAATCCGAGCGCATAGCTCTCCTTTTCTCGTCCGGCCGCAGCACCTCGCTGCACCAGGCAATCCATCTTCGGCAAAGATTACAGATATGTTCCAGCTGGTTAGACGCAATTCAAACCCGCCGCGATTCCTCTAGTCCAAAGTGGGAATCGTTTTGTTCATTCCTCACAAAACGCAAACCAATCTCCACCTTCATCAAGAAGGCTTCACGAAACACTTGCGTGGCGGGGAGTCCAACAGAACAAACCATCCAGAACACATCTGGATCGGTCCACCCGCATCGACACACAACTGGAAGTAGAGATGTACTCGTCAGCCGGATTCAGCCAACCTCAACCTCCGTCCATGCGCGCGGGACGAAGTCACACCGAGAAAAATATCCCATCAAGGTCCAGGAGTCAATACTTATTTTAGAAGGATCTCCCCAGCCGTCCTACCAGAAACGGAATCCCTTCCCGCCACCTCTACCTGAATGCTGACCCTGGCCGCCATCCTCAAGCCCAATAACTCCGATCCAGCGTCCGGTACTGGATGGCCTCCGCAATGTGCTTCACTGCAATATCCTGCACGCCTTCAATATCCGCAATCGTCCGCGCCACCTTCAAAATCCGGTCATGTGCCCGCGCGCTCAGCCCCTGCTGTTGCATCGCCCGCTCCAGCAGACGCTCCGCATCCGAGCTCAACTCGCAATACACCCGTATCTGCTGCGTCGTCATCTGCGCATTCGCATACACCGCCCGCGCCGCGCCCTTTCCTGTGCCCTTGGTCCGCTCCCCCGCCGCTTGAAACCGGGCATGCTGCCGCTCCCGCGCCGCCAGAACCCTGCCGCGGATCTCGGCCGAGCCCTCCGCCGCCGCCCCCCCACGCAGCTCCTTGTATTGCACCGCCGGAACCTCGATATGGATATCGATCCGGTCCAGCAAAGGCCCGCTCACCTTCGCCACATACCGCTGGATCATCGGCGGCGTACACACGCACTCCCGGCTCTTATCGTTGAAATACCCGCACGGACACGGGTTCATCGCCGCCGCCAGCATAAACCGCGCCGGAAAGCTCAAGCTCATCGCCGCCCGCGCAATCGTCACCGTCCCGTCCTCCAGCGGCTGCCGCAGCACCTCCAGCACGTTCCGCGGAAACTCCGGCAGCTCATCCAGAAACAGCAGCCCGTTATGCGCCAGCGAAACCTCGCCCGGCCGCGGCACCGCCCCGCCACCAATCAGCCCCGCGTCCGAGATCGTATGGTGCGGCGACCGGAACGGCCGATGCACCACCAGACCATCCTCCGCATTCAAGACCCCCGCCACCGAGTGAATCTTCGTCGTCTCCAGCGCCTCCTCGAACCGCAGCGGGGCCAGGATCGACGGTAGCCGCTTCGCCAGCATCGTCTTCCCCGAGCCCGGAGGACCAATCATCAAAATGTTG
>CAXUNW010000251.1:0-3485 GCA_964252505.1 uncultured Acidobacteriaceae bacterium | reverse complement strand
CGCTAGGGCTCTGGCTGCGTGTTGCGGAGCACCGTTTCAGTTGGTGGTAGTGCCGGGTGTGTCACACAATGGGCCGATCTTTGCGCCGGAGATGAGCTTCTGGGGCGAGGTGATCGAGCGGCTGTGACGCTCAGGCCATGGCGGGGGCGGGCAGGATTTCTGAAACGTCGATGACCTGGGTGGGGTAGACGCCGGTATAGCAGGCGGTGCAGTAGCTTGCCGGGGACATGCCGGTTGCGGGTTCGCCTGTGGTGCAGGAATGGGTAAGGCCAACGAGGGAGAGGTAAGCAAGGGAGTCGGCTTCAATGAAGTCGCGGATCTGGTCCAGGGTGTTGTTGGCGGCGATAAGATGTTCCGTGCTGGGCGTGTCCACCCCGTAGAAACAAGGGGAGATCGTAGGAGGGCACGAGATGCGGAGGTGGACCTCGGTGGCTCCGGCTGCGCGGACCATGCGGACGATCTTGCGGGAGGTGGTTCCGCGGATGATGGAGTCGTCGATCAGGACGACGCGTTTGCCTTCGAGGAGCGAGCGATTGGGGTTCAGCTTCATTCTTACGCCGAAATCGCGGACGCGCTGAGTGGGCTCGATGAAGGTTCGGCCGACGTAGTGGTTGCGGATGAGGCCGAAGTTGAAGGGGACGCCGGACTGGTGGGCGTAGCCGAGGGCGGCGGCGACGCCGGAGTCGGGGACGGGGACGATGAGGTCTGCCGGCACATGCGATTCTCTTGCCAGTTGTCGTCCCATCTCTTCGCGGCTCTGCTGGACCCAGCGGCCGTAGATGCGGGAGTCCGGGCGGGCGAAGTAGACGTGCTCAAAGATGCAGGACTGGCGGTCGATGCCATGGGCGAAGAAGTGGGAGGTGACGCCGTCCTCGGAGACCATGACAAGTTCGCCGGGCTCCACGTCGCGGATGTACTTGGCGTGGAGGAGGTCGAAGGCGCAGGTTTCCGACGCGAAGACGATCGTGTCTGGCCCACCATTCGGCCCGACGATGCGGCCCATGGCAAGGGGGCGGAAGCCGTGCGGATCGCGGGCGGCGAAGATGCGGTTGCGGGTCATCATGACGATCGAAAAGGCGCCGTCGACCTGGGCGAGGGAGTCGGCGATGCACTCGATGAGGGTGTGGCCGTGGGAGTGGGCGACGAGCTGCACGATGATCTCGGAGTCGGAGGTGGTCTGGAAGACGGCACCGTCTTTTTCCAGGCGGGCGCGGGAGTTGCCGAGGTTGGTGAGGTTGCCGTTGTGGGCGATGGCGATGAGGCCCTTGGTGGAGTCGACCGAGATGGGCTGGGCGTTGAGGAGGGCGGAGTCGCCGGTGGTGGAGTAGCGGGTATGGCCGATGGCGATGTGGCCGGGGAGCTTGGCGAGGACGGGGTCGGTGAAGATCTCGGAGACGAGGCCCATGCCTTTCAAGTCTGTTATTGCGTTTTCTTCGGCGCCGTTCGAGACGGCGATGCCGGCGGACTCCTGGCCGCGATGCTGGAGGGCGTAAAGGCCCCAGTAGGTGAGGCGGGCGGCGTCGGGGTGGTTGTAGACGGCCATGACGCCGCAGTGTTCGCGGAGCTTGTCGAAGGGGGTCGCCTCTTCGAGGCAGGGATCAGGGATCAGGGAACAGGGATCAGCCTGCTCCTCAATCCCAGCTTCATGCGGGTTAGGCATTTTGTGGCAGCCTTCTTTCGAGGCGGGTGGCGAAGGATTCCAGGTCCTGGGTGTACTGCGGAATGAGCGGCAGGACGGTGCTGTTGAACGTGGCTCCGATGGATTCGGTGGAGCGTTCGAGAGCGAGGCCGTATTCGAGCCACCTTGACGGCGAGGATAGAGTTAGACCCTCGTCAGCAGCGAAACGCATTAGCTCGGCGGAGCTTAGGCCGGGAATGAGTGGGTCGTCTGAGAGTTGCACGAGGGCTTCCCGCAGGGTCCGCTCGGTCACATTGTAGGTGACTGTAACGCATTGCCATAAAGCGTCACGCATGGTGCTACTCTCGGGGCGGCGAGAATGCTCTTCGGTGCCGCGCTTGAGCCACTGGATGGCGCGATTGTAATTTGCAAGATCGATCATGCGAGTACCTCATTCGAAATTTGATATTCAAGGGCGGAGGACCAGCTAAATTCTAGATCTTCGCCAATGTCTTTACGCTGCAACAGCATCTGGTCATGGCCCCAGATTCTTACATTGGGATCACCATCTACCTGTTCGCGGTAAATCACATTGCCAAGCGCCGTTGCAGTAAGGTCTCCGTGCTCTTTCACCAAACCTCGAAGACTTTCAAGATCGTCTTGAGAGCAAGTTACAAGTGCTGACGACGCATGCTCACCGAAAAAGAACTCGATCTCGTCAAGGATCGAATCACCTTTAAGCGCATCCTTTGCAGCGACGATATCAAAGCCAAAACGCGTTCCAAAAGATGCCTTCGCGAGCGCCACTGCAAGCCCCCCGTCCGAAATGTCAGCGGCTGATTTTAGAAGGCCTGTGCGCGCTAACGTCTGGAGACAGCGACTCAGAGATGCTTCTCTTTCAAGGTCTAAATCTGGAGGCAGCCCCCATTTGAGGCCGAGAAGAGACTGGGCAAAAACACTTGATCCTAGTTCCCGCAATCGAAACTCTTCTTCTATCGTGCCCGCGAAGTGAATAAGCACTATTTCATCTTGCCAATTTTGAAACTTACTCGGCACGGCCTTGGTGACGTCGTCGAGGATGCCGACTACGCCGATCACGGGTGTGGGGTAGATGCCTTCGCCCTTGGTCTCGTTGTAGAGGCTGACGTTGCCTCCGGTGATGGGGGTTCCGAGGGCGGTGCAGGCTTCGGCGATGCCGTCGATGGCTTCGGAGAGCTGGGCCATGATCTCGGGCTTTTCGGGGTTGCCGAAGTTGAGGCAGTTGGTCGCGGCGACGGGGGTGGCTCCGGTGCAGGCGACCTTGCGGGCGGCTTCGGCGACGGCGTGCATGGCTCCGAGTTTGGGGTTGAGGTAGCACCAGCGGCCGTTGCCGGCGAGGGCCATGGCGAGGCCGCGTTGGGGCTTTGGGTTTGTCTTCTCCTTGTTCTCGGTTGTCAGTGGCGGTGTGGCGGCAGAGCCGGGCTGGCCGGTGGTGTGGCTGGCGTCGGGGGCCACGACGGGGTTGGCGGCGTCTTCGTTGCCGGTGAGTTGGATGGCCTCGGCTTCGGGGGTGGATTGGGCGATGAAGTTGGCGATCTTGCCGAGGATGCTGTGCTGGACGGCCTGCGGGTCCAGACCTTCAGCGGCTGCGGCGATAGTCGCGGGTCCTAGGAAGTCGGGTGGGGCTGAGGTGTGAGGTTCCAGCGGTGTGGCTTCGGACCAGGTAGATGGTGCGAGGTGATGATTATTTGGGTGGGAAGGACCGCTTACCGGATGCGTCGAAGAGTGGAGTGTTTCGGCTGCTTTGGGTTGTTCGGCATGGCCGGTGCCCTTGATGCGGATGACTCCGGCTTCGCCGCCGGGGCCCTGGACGGTGTTGGTCTGGACC
>CAXUNW010000250.1:0-3490 GCA_964252505.1 uncultured Acidobacteriaceae bacterium | reverse complement strand
GGAGCCGCCGATGCCGATGTTGACGACGTTCTTGATGCGCTTGCCGGTGTGGCCCTTCCAGGCTCCGGAGCGGACGCGGTCGGCGAAGCCGGACATCTTGTCGAGCACGGCGTGGACGAGCGGAACCTGATCGACGCCGTCAAGGAAGATGGACTCGCCCTTGGGGGCGCGGAGGGCGACGTGGAGGACGGCGCGGTTCTCGGTGATGTTGATCTTCTCGCCGGTGAACATGGCCTCGATGCGGGGCTTGAGTCCGGATTGCTCGGCTAGCTCAACGAGGAGCTTGAGGGTCTCGTCGGTGACGCGGTTCTTGGAGTAGTCGAGAAAGAGGCCGCCGAACTCGGCGGTGTAGCGAGTTCCGCGCGCGGGATCGTCGGCGAAGAGCTGGCGGAGTTGCTGGGGGGCGAGGGTGGTGTAGTGATCGGCGAGGGCCTTCCAGGCGGGGCGGGCGGCGAGCGGTGCGGTCATTCGAAGTGCTCCTAAGTCGTCATGGCATCGCGAGGCGATGGAGGTTGATGGTCAGAAAACGGTGTGGACGGTATGGCCCCGGGGCGAAGCGGAGGCACATCCTGTACGGTGGTTCCGGCGGTTCGGATGGGCGGATGCGCTCTCGCACGATACGCAGACATACTCTCATACCGGCGTGACGGACGGGAGCGCAATGGTCGTGGGCGGACAAAACCTGCCGGGCGCTACCGTCGGGTCGGCGTAGGTTGTGCTCTGGCCTTACTCGTGGCGATGTGGCACCGGAGCCGAGGAAGCTCTGCGGCGCCGCGTGCGGCAAGATGCCGAATATGTGCGCCTATTTGTTACGCATGGGGGCACCCCCCCTATTCTTGGCGCGTAAGTCTTTTGTTTTGTTGAGCACAGCTTGCATCAACCGCTGTAAAGCATTCATTGTAAGGGGGTTACGGCTAAAAATGTCAAAACAAAGGAGATGCGATGAGCCGCTGGGTGCTGCCTGAGCAGTCCCTAGGGTTGATTGGCTAACTCTAAGTTTACGCATTGGCGAGAACTCGTTGGCCAACTCTATCTCTCATGGAATGAGTGGTTTGAGGGTGCGAGGGGGTTGACATGCGGATTTGCTAAGGTTTTTTGCAAAATTTGTTTAGGGCTGGCCCTCGTGGACCGGAGACGAGCTTGCGCTGGCTCTTATGAGCGAGAACCGGAGTTGTCGTGGCGGACACTAGCTATCCCAGAGCTCCCTAAAGGTGGCGGGCAGGACATAGATGGTCAGTATCCCGGGCTCGGGACGCTGAGTCTTGGTGCCGCACAGGTTCGAAGCGACGACACCCTCATGTAGGACCTTATCTATGTCGTAGACATCGATGCCCTTCAGTGTGTTGCCCGCAAAGTCAAAGGTCCTGTAGTTTTGGTTACCGTCAGGAAACCGGCAATCACGGTGTATGAAGTCGACCCAGACTCTCACTTCCCGCGGATCAGCCCCCGACACATCGACGTGAGCATCTCCCCAGAGCTTCGTTCTTCGATACGAGTCCATGAACTTCTGAGGGTCAGTCTTACCAACGAACACGTATGGAGACGCTAACCAAATCGGAAGCCCACTTTTGCCGTCGCGGATCTTGACGGTTATTTTCTCAGCGGGCCGCGCCTCAGAGGTCGCGGGCACCTGAGAAGTAGTTTGCTGTGCAAGCGGTATAGCGATGAAGACGCCGAGGAGGACAGCAAAGCTGATTGCGTGACTCATCGGCGTCATCGCGAATCCTAGCACCATGGACTCCTGTATTCACTGAACGTTTGTTCAAACGGATTTTATCGAAGATGCGCAACTGGTCGCTTTTTACCGCGTTTCGACCGGAAGCAATCCCGGAGAAGCTCAAAACAGTTTTTCAGAATCCTCAACTGGCTCGCGGGTCAACGGTCAGCGAGCATCCCAGGGGTTCAGGAGCGGTACGCCTGTAGCTTCGAAGTCCGTGACGTTGCGTGTCACGACGGTCATGCCATGCACCAGAGCCGTCGCCGCGATGAGGGCAGCCCGCTCCGCTCGTGGATCCGGCACATGTAGGGACGCACAGCGAAGCGCCACGGCCGCATCGACGGGCAGGGTCCGATCCAGAAACTCAGGCAGGACGTGATGGGTCATCCAGGTTCGGAGCCGAGCGCCCTGGGGGGCGTCCCGGCGCTCGACTCGGAGGATGCCAAGCTCCATCTCCATCAAGGTCATCGCGGAGAGGTAGAGGGTTGCCGCATCGACGCTGGACAGCCAGGCAATGACGCTAGCGTCGGCCTTGCCGTCGCCCGCCTTACGCAGCTCGGAGAGGACGTTGGTGTCGAGCAGGAACATCAAGAAAAGTCCGCTGGCCGCACGTTGATTTGCAGCTTCGGTGGATCAAATTCGATGGCTGCAAGGCCCGGCATGGAAAGAGCGTCCAGGACGCTCCGGCGCTGGCCGGAAAGGCTCTGGTAGTCCTCGATGCTGAGCAACACATGGGCAGGCTTGCCCCGGTCGGTGATGAACACCGGTCCCTTAGACGAGGCTTTCTTGGCGCGGCTGGTGTCCTGATTGAACTCCCGGCTGGAAAGGGTTGTGATTGCCACAGGGGCCTCCTTCAGGCGTTGTAGCAATGTTACTACTTTATCTGCCCCAATGTGCCCTATATTCGGAGCAGCAAAAACGAAATGCAGGGGTCCTTCGCTTCGCTCAGGATGACACGCGCTGGCGTTGGTTACATCTGTACCAAAATAGCCTGGTATCGGTTTGATGGTGCTGGGGATTGGCCAAGCGCGGCCATCTGTTCGACAATGAAGAGTGGCCATGATTGAAGAAATGACGGAACGGGTAGCGGTGAGCGAACGGCGGGTGGGGGCGATTGACGCCATCACGATTCGGGGGGCTCGGACGCATAACCTCAAGGGCATCGATGTCGATATTCCGCATAACGCGCTGACGGTAGTGTCGGGGGTGTCGGGGTCGGGGAAGAGCTCGCTGGCGTTCGATACGGTGTATGCGGAGGGGCAGCGGCGGTATGTAGAGTCGCTGTCGGCGTATGCGCGGCAGTTTCTGGAGCGGATCGAGAAGCCGGATGTGGACCATATGGATGGGCTGGCTCCGGCGATTGCGATCAAGCAGAAGAATCAGACGCGGAATCCGCGGTCGACGGTGGCGACGGCGACGGAGATTTACGACTATCTGCGGCTGCTGTATGCGCGGTGCGGGACGGTCACGTGTCTGCACTGCGGCGGCGTCGTCAAGCGGGATACGGTGGACGAGATTGTGGCGGCGATGCTGGGGCTGGAGGAAGGGACGCGGGTGTATGCGCTGTTCCCGATTGTGCGGGCTGAGGTGAAGCTCGAGCCGATGCAGATGCCATCGGTTGAGGCGGCGCCGGTGGCGAAGCCGCTGCGGGTGCTGAAGAAGGGAACGAAGGCTGCGGCGGCGCCAAGTGGGAATATTGCGGCGATGACGCTTACCGATGTACTGAAAGACCGGCTGCTGGAGTTGCGGCGGCGGGGGTACAACCGGTTGTTT
>CAXUNW010000249.1:0-3511 GCA_964252505.1 uncultured Acidobacteriaceae bacterium | reverse complement strand
CCCCTTCGACAACAGCGCCGGCAACTCCTGGTCCATCGGCGGAACCCCCAACCAGGTCTCCGAGGTCCTCCTCGACGGCTCACCCGACCTTACCCTCCTCGGCCAGCTCGCCTACGCCCCCACCCAGGATTCCGTCCGCGAGGTCTCTGTCCGCCCCTTCGACACCGACGCCAGCTTCGGCCACACCATCGGCGGCGTCATCAACCAGATCACCAAGTCCGGAACCAACACGGCACGGCCTACGAGTTCTACCAGACCGCCGGACTCGACGCCAACCTTTACTTCAATAAGCGCGCTACCCCCCAGGCCTCTCGCCCCAACGCCCACTACCACCAGTATGGCGGAACCTTCGGCGGCCCCGTCGTCATCCCGAAGCTCTACAACGGCCACGACAAGCTCTTCTTCTTCTTTGCGGCCGAAGGCATCCACGATTCCACCCCCGCCACCACTACCCTCCCCGTCCCCACCGCCGCGGAGCGCACCGGAGACTTCTCCCAAACACTCGCCGGCGCCTGCAACGCCGGTAAGGGAGGCGCCTACACCGTCAATCCCACCTCAGGCATCGCCTTCTGCAACGACACCCCCACCATAGCCAATCCCAACCAGCTCTTCAATCCCTTCACCGCTACCCTCAACGCCAAGGGCCAGGTCGTCCGCACGGCCATCGTCAATAACCAGCTCAACACCGCCGGAGCGCTCAACCCGGTCGCCGCCGCCTACCTCAAGCTCTTCCCCCAGGCCAACACCACCGGGGCGCCCACCGGCCAGAACAACTACATCTCCGGCGCTCCCTCCGTGGACACCTACTCCAACGAATTCGGCCGCCTGGACTTCAACATCAGCTCCCGCGATCACCTCTTCTTCGACGGACGCCATAACCACCGAACCCAGGTCAAAAACGACTTCTTCGGCAACGGCAGCACTGGCACCAACCTCCTGCGCAACAACTACGGCGCCACCATCGATAATGTCTTCACCCTCAACGCCACCACCATCCTCGACACCCGCGCCAACTGGACCTTCTTCGACGAGTCCCACGGAACCCCCGCCCAGGCCTACAGTGCCGCCTCCGTCGGCCTGCCCGCCAGCTACTCCACCGGCGGCACCGAAAGCCAGCTCCCCTGCGTCCTCTTCGCCGGAACCTCCACCACCGGCAGCGCCGGAACCTGCGGAACCTCCTCCACCACCTACCAGACGCTCGGCGACAACACCTCCGCCCTCGACCCCACCACCAGCTACCAGCTCTTTACCGATGTCGTCAAAACCGTCGGCCGCCACACCCTCAAGGTAGGCTTCGACGGACGCCAGTATCGCCTCTCCGTCCAGAACTTCGGAAACTCCTCCGGAACCCTCGTCTTCGGCTCAGCCTTTGTCACCGGAGGCTCCGCCACCACCACCGGCATCAGCTTCGGCGGCGATCTCGCCGACCTCTACTTCGGCCTTCCCACCGCCGGCCAGTACGACATCGCCTCCCGCGCCGACTACCACAACTACTACACCGGAACGTTCGTCCAGGACGACTACCGCTTCAACGATCACCTCACCCTGAACTTCGGCCTCCGTTTCGATATTGATACCCCCTTCCGTGAGAAGTTGGGCCACACCGTCAGCGGCTTCAATCCCACCGCCGTCAACGCCGCGTCCGCCGCCGCGTCTGCCGCCTACGCCGCCAAGCCCAACGCTCTTGTCCCCGCCGCCAGCTTTAACACCCTCGGCGGCCTCACCTTCCCCGGAACCGCCAACGGCGCCGTCTACAACACCAACGCCGGCTTCCTCAGCCCACGCTTCGGCTTCTCCTACAGCCCGAACGGCCGCTCGGTCCTGCGCGGCGGCTTCGGCATCTTCGTCCAGCCCGAAACCCTCTCGTCCCTCGCCGCCACCGGAACCTACTCCTCGAACGCCATCTCCAACACCCCCGGCTTCAGCGGAACCACCACCCTCACCTCCACCACCAACAACGGCCTCACCCCCGCCGTCACCCTCTCCAACCCCTTCCCCAACGGCTTCGTCCAGGCCTCGGCCACCGGCAACGGCGTCAACACCAATCTCGGTCAGGCCATCAGCTTCCTCGCCCCCAACGAGCACGACCCCTACTCCGAGCGCTACAACCTCGGCATTCAGCACTCCCTCACCGATTCCATCCTGCTTGAGGTCCTTTACGTCGGCAACCACAGCCTGCACCTCCCCGTAGCCACGCAGAATCTCAACGCCGTCCGCCTCCCGTACCTCTCCACCGCTCCTTTCCGCAACCAGATTCAGGCCAGCGCCTATGGTGTCCTGGTGGCAAACCCCTACGCGGGCCTGCTCCCCAACGGGGGAAATGCCAACAGCGCCAACACCGCTACCAGCAGCCTCCTCGTGCCCTACCCGGAGTTCGGAACCAACGCCGTCACCATCCAGAACCAGACGATCGGCCAGTCCTACTTCAACTCCGGTATCGTTCACGTCGAGCAGCGCGCCAAGCATGGCCTTACCCTCACCGCCAACTTCAGCTTCTCCAAACTCACCGAGGCCGATACCTTCCTCAACGATCAGGACTCCGCCCCCACGCACCGCCTCTCACCCTTCGACCACACCTATCACTTCACCACCGGCGCCACCTACAACCTGCCCTTCGGTCGCGGCAAAGCCTTCGCCTTCGGCGGCAACCACCTTCTCGATGAGGTCTTCGGTGGGTTTGTCATCAACGGCATCTACCAGTTCCAGTCCGGCCCGCCGGTAGAGTTCTCCGCCGACATCCCGCTGCAGCCCGGCTCCAACACCCGCACCCTCACCAACCAGACCCGCAACGCCTCGCCCATCGGCTCCGGCACCCCCGCGCTCTCGGTCAGCCAGTTCGTCACCGGCAACCAGACCGCCTGCGCCACCGGAACCACCTGCGACCTCTCCGGCCAGACCTTCTTCAACGGCCAGTACGCGAACCACTACCGCACCCTCCCTCAGACCATCTCCACCGTACGCGGCGACGGCTTCAACAATCTCGACGCCTCCCTGCTCAAGAACTTCAACTTCACCGAGAAGACCTTCCTCCAAATCCGCTTCGAGACCTTCAACGCTCTCAACCACGCCGTCTTCGCAACCCCCAACGTGTCGAGCGCCACCGCCAGCAACTTCGGCTACATCACCGCCGTGGCCGCCAACAGCCAGCCTCGCCAGGTCCAGCTCGGCGCCCGCCTGGTCTTCTAGCAGATCGCTCCAACAACCCCCGGGTGCCCCATCCGTCGCAGCCTCATCGTGAAGGGTGGGGTTCATCCGTTGGCGGCCCCGCTCGGTCGTCTTTCACTTTGGTCAGCCCACCAAACCCGCTCAAGAGCTTCGAACCAATCTGCGAGACCCCGCTTCCCCCAACCGTCCGCTAAACTCTCCATACGTCCTGGGACGACGGAGATCATGTGGTTAAAGCTCGCCCCCCGCATCGCTCTCCTGTCGGTACTCGCCGATGCCGCGACCGCCCAGCAGCCGCAGCAGCCATGGTCTGCCCACTGCATCACCGCCCCAGCCTCGCCCCCAG
>CAXUNW010000248.1:0-3527 GCA_964252505.1 uncultured Acidobacteriaceae bacterium | reverse complement strand
CCCACAGACCCCTGCCCCAAGCCCATCGCACGCTCCATCCACCCAATCTATGCGACTTCCCCCCGCAAGCCAAACTCTGCCTTTATGGGCGACAGCTTAGCGTAAACTCCAGGGAAGGAGCCGCCCATGCTCGAAATTGCCGTAATGGACGCACAGGACACGCTCGGCGCTATGCTCGACAGAGTGGAGGGCGGTGAAGAGATACTCCTCACGCGACACGGCAAACCCATCGCCCGCCTTGTCCCAACTCGCGTTCCCATCGATCGTGAAAGGATGGCGGCTGCGATGGAGGTCATTCGCAAGCAGGCCGCGGAGGCCAAGATTCCTTTTGACTGGGAAGAACTGAAGCGCGACCGGGACGAGGGCCGCCCGTGAGTCTTGTGCTGGATTCGTCGGCAACTCTGGCCTGGATTTACAAGGAAGAGTGCTCCCCGGCGATCGACTCGGTGTTCGCTCTCGTTTTGGAAAGTAAAGCGTGGGTGCCCGGGCTCTGGAGGCTTGAGGTCGCGAACGTGCTTCAGTTGGGTGTTCGCCGCGGACGGAACACTGCTGAATTTCGCGACCGCGCACTGACGAAGATGCAAGAGCTTTCCATTTACCAGGATGATGAAACCAGCGAAAGAGCTTGGAACGACACGCTCAGGCTCGCCGATCGCCATCGACTAACCATGTACGACGCCACCTACCTCGAACTCGCTCTCCGTCGCGACCTACCCCTGGCGACCCTCGACCGCCTGCTCCGTCTTGCGGCGCAAAACGAGCGAGTCACGCTGCTCGGTCTGTAAAGGCGACGCTCAACGCGCTCCATGCCCCAAGCGGATTCAGTTCACGCACGATGACGTTTGCGGCGTGTTGCCTACGACAACCGGAGTTGTCGTGGGTGAAATAGAGGCCGATACACTGGCAGCAATGAAGTTCTTTAGGCTAATCGGACTGTATGCATGCCCTCTAATCGGGCTCGCCCTTCTGGATAAACACATTCCGCCGCCCTTCTTTTTAGCGATGTGTACCGCGTCAGTGCTGCTAACTTACACGTTGCTTTGGCGATCGCTTTCTTCGTGGGAGGTGCGTCGGCTCCCAAATTCTAAATGGGACAGCTTGTTAAAGGCCTCCTCATGGTCTCTTGTGGGCATCATGGGATTCAGTCTGATCTATGGGCTGTGGACTTCACGCGAACTTTTCTTTGAGTCTCTGATCGCTCTCCCGGTAGGAGTTTTTATGAATCTTACGTGGGTCTTTTCTGGCATGTTCTCGGTTTTGCGCCGAACGTCACCTTCTTCCGGCTAGACCGGGAATCGGCTTGTTACCCCTGAAACGGACCTCTCAATCAGTAACGTGGGCCCCCTCGTTGCCTGACAACGTGAGTCCACCAGCCGCCTAGCCATCGGCACGTGGGTTCGATGCCTGGCGCAAAGCGGTCTCGCGCCACGCTTGACACTGCTGATATCCTCGATGTGTAAGCAGAAGAAGTCCGGCCGTCGCCGGACTTTCGCGTTTAACTCACAGAGCTCTTCCACTCAGCATTGAAGTCCAGAACCTGAATTCAACAATCCAATGACTTCACACCTCATGCCGAGGTGGGGGAACCCGCTCGCCATAGAATCGAACAAGGATTTCGCCCATGCTCCTCGAACATCTCCGCGCCGAAGTCCTCGAAGCCAACCTGGAACTCGTCCGCCGCGGCCTCGTCCTCTACACCTTCGGCAACGCCTCGGGCGTCGACCGGGAGCAGGGCCTCGTCGTCATCAAGCCCTCCGGCGTCGACTACGACCATCTCCGCCCCGAGCACATGGTCGTCACCGACCTGCACGGCAAGATCGTCGAAGGCACCCTCAAGCCGTCCTCCGACCTTGACACCCATACGCTCCTCTACCGCGAGTTCCCCACCATCGGCGCCGTCGTCCACACTCACTCCGAGTTCGCCACCGCCTGGGCCCAGGCCGGTCAGGACATCCCCGCCCTCGGTACCACCCACGCCGACTACTTCTACGGCCCCATCCCCTGCACCGAGCCGCTCACCGACGAAGCCATCCACGGCGACTACGTCCACGAGACCGGTCTCGCCATCGTTCGCCGCTTCCGCGCCAATCCCGCGGGCTCCATCCAACACGCTCCCACCATCGGCGATGGCACCCACGCAGCATCCTCCGGTGGCTCCATGTCTCCGGACCCCAGCACCTTCGCCATCGATCCCCTCGCTGTCCCTGCCTGCCTCGTCGCGGGTCACGCCCCCTTCGCCTGGGGCCGTACCCCCCACGATGCCGCCCACAACGCCGTCGTCCTCGAGTACGTCGCGCGCCTCGCCTTCCGCACCGTCACCCTCGAGGCCGATTCAGGCGTCTCGCAATCCCTCCTCGACCGCCACTACCAGCGCAAACACGGCCCCAAAGCCACCTACGGCCAGGCAAAGTAGCCGTGTTCGGATCGTGGAGCGGCATGGCGGGCAGCTCCATCAGCGCAGGCTGCTGGGCAAGCGACTCGAGGCAGGCTACACCGGTCAGCACGCTGCCAAAAAGCAGGGGCCACCGCTTCGTTGGGTCGTTCGCATGCATCGGCTCTACGTGTGAAAGTCGATCTCGACCGTCCGGCCTTCTTTCGAGCTGACCCGCGCCAGCTCCAGCAACCGGATGACGCGAAATCCATCCTCCGCCGATACCGCCGGCTTGCCCTCACCGCTTACGGCATCCCGCACATTGGCATAGAAGCCGCGATAGTCCCCCAGCTCCGTCTCCACCTCCCGCCGCAGCAAGTTACCCGGATCGGCCGGCTCTGAAGCCACCGTCACCGTCCCCCAGTTTGCCCGATCCTCCGCCAGCCACACTCCTGGCGCATCCATCCGCGGAACCTTCGCCCCGGCCAGCAAAGCGGGCTCCTGCGGGTCCACCCCGAACTTCTTGAAGCTTCCCCGCGTCCCATGCACCAGGTATCGCGGCGACGCATCCGCCGCCAGCATACTCGATCGACAGTGCATCAGTAGCCGATCGTAATGGAGCGTGATGTCGAACGCGTCCTCGATCTCCGACACATCCCGATCCATCCGCACGCTTGCCGTCACCGCCTTCGGCGTCCCAAACAGTGCCAGCCCCTGGTCCACCAGGTGAGGCCCCAGGTCGAACAGCAACCCGTTCATCGCCGCCCCAGCCTCCTTCCACGTCCCCGGCCGTTGTATCGGCCGAAACCGGTCGAAGTGCGACTCTACCGTCACCACCCGCCCTAGCTCGCCCCCAGCCAGCACCTTCTTCAGCATCAAAAAATCCCCATCCCATCGCCGGTTATGAAATGGCATCAGCACCAGCCCGCCTGCCGCCGCCAGCGCGATCAACGCCCGCGCCTCCTCACTCGTCCCCGCAAACGGCTTGTCGATCACCACATGCTTGCCCGCCTCGAGCGCCTGCTTCGCCAGCTCGAAGTGAGTCGCATTCGGCGTCGCAATCACCACCAGGTCCGTCCCCGGCCGCAGCGCCTCCTCGAACGACCGCAGCACCGGAACCCCCGGATACGCCCCTGCCGCTTCATCCCCCCGGCGC
>CAXUNW010000247.1:0-3540 GCA_964252505.1 uncultured Acidobacteriaceae bacterium | reverse complement strand
CCATCACCGCCGCCACCCCACCCATCCGCCTGGCCTTCCTGCTCCGCCAGCGCAAGGTACTCGGCCTCGCCCTTGGCTTCGGCTCGTACAACTACGTCTTCTATCTCCTCCTCACCTGGCTTCCCAGCTACCTCTCCGCCGCCCTCCACATCGATCTGCTCCACTCCTTCCTCTACACCGGCGTTCCTTGGCTCTTCGCCACCTTTACCGACTTCTTTCTCGGCGGCCTCCTTGCCGACAACCTCATCCAGCGCGGCTACAACGCCAACCGCGTCCGCAAAACCATCCTCATCCTCGGAACCGCATGCGGTCTCGGGCTTCTGGGCGCGGCAGAGGCCCACACGCCGCTCCGCGCGCTCCTGTGGATCAGCCTCTCGATCGGTGGTCTCTCAGCCGCCGCCCCGGTCGGCTGGTCCATCCCTTCGCTCATCGTCCCCCGCTCTTCGATCGGCTCCGTCGGCGGCATCATCAACTTCTCAAACCAGCTCTCCGGCATCGCCGCCCCTATCGTCACCGGCTACGTCATCCACGCGACCCAGTCCTACACCATCGCCTTCCGCATCGCCGCCGCCTACCTGCTCATCGGCATCTTCAGCTACATCGTCCTGCTCGGCCGCATCGAGCCCATCCCCCTGAAGTCCGAGGCGCGCCCGTTCTAAACGCCGCCGCTGGAGGGCTCGCTCCGCCCCACCTAGGAAATTCAAAGCGCGACGCCTGCTCCACTGCTGCGCAGAGCCGTTTGAACAGGCTGCCCTCCAGCGAGGTCCGTACCTGCTCCAACCGTCCCGTGAATCCCCACTCTGTCGCTCCCGTATCAACGCCCGGACCCCGACAAATGCGGGCGGCTAGCAACCGTGACCCACGAACGGTCATCCCATCAGACTGCCGAGCGAACGCCCCTCGGCCCTGCACGTATCGCTTTGGTTAGCTCGTCAGCCAAACCCAGCCAGGAGAACTATGGCGTATCCGTCTTCCATTCATCCCGCACCCCTGGAGCTTTGGGGAGGTGTCGAGTGCACCATCAATCGGGTTGAAGATACCTTCTTCGATCAACTCCATCTCTCCGGCCATCGTGACCGCGCGGAGCAGGATTGCGAGCGTTTCGCGGATCTCGGCTTCACCACCCTCCGTACCGCTCTGCACTGGGAGCGCTTTGCTGAAACCGGCTCGTGGAGCGAGTTCGACCGCAGAATGCAATGCATGGATCGCCATCGGCTGCGGCCGATCGTCGGCCTCCTGCACCATGGCAGCGGACCCGCCATCACAAGCCTGCTTGATCCCCAGTTCCCCGGGAAGCTCGCCTCCTACGCCTTGCAGGTTGCCTCCCGCTACCCTGACGTCATCGACTACACCCCCGTCAATGAGCCCCAGACAACCGCTCGCTTTTGCTGCCTCTACGGCCACTGGTATCCACACCACCGCTCGATGCAAAGCTACGTGCGCGCCCTCTACCATCAGCTGAAGGGCATCGTGCTCGCTATGCAGGCCATCCGGACCATTCAGCCGGCCGCTCGCCTCATCCACACAGACGATGGTGGCCAGACCTTCTCCACTCCGGAACTTGAAACCTTCCGGGGCGAGCGCGAGCATCGCCGCTGGCTTGGGACCGACCTGCTTTGCGGCCTTGTAACCCGCGATCATCCCCTCTTCGGTTTTCTCCTGCAGGAGGGGCTGACCGTAGATGAGGTTCTCTGGTTCAGCGAGAATCCCTGTCCGCCGTCCGTGCTTGGCCTCAACTATTACGTGACAAGCGATCGCTTCCTCGACCATCGGCTCTCCCTCTATCCAACCGGGTTCGCAGGCGGCGATACCGGGGAAGAGCCTCTCGTCGACATTGAAGCAGTGCGCGTTCGCCGGCAGGGAATCGCCGGGGCTCGCTCCATGCTGCGCCAGGCTTGGCAGCGCTATGGTCTGCCGCTTGCCATTACCGAGGCCCATCTTGGATGCGAACCCGCCGAGCAGGTCCGCTGGCTTGCCGAAATCTGGCGCGACGCCCAGGCTGCCCGGCTCGATGGCGCCGACGTCCGTGCCGTCACCGTCTGGTCGCTCCTTGGCTGCTACAACTGGAGCAATCTTTGCACCCGGGACGCCGGAGCTTACGAGCCTGGCGTCTTCGATCTTGCCTCGGGAGCCCCGGTCCCTACAGCTCTCGCCGGGCTCATTCGCAGCCTGGCCAAGGGCTTGCCGCCGGAACGCTACGCTACCCGCCCCGGCTGGTGGCGCTCCGCTCAACGGCTCACCATTCCCCCGCCGCTTGAAGAATCTTCTCGCCTTGCTGCTGTCTAGCCCTGGCCCGGAGCGTCATCAGGCAGCCCAACCACGCACCCAAAACGTAGAGGCTATATCGCCTTTCCTGCAACCGTCACTAACCTAGATATGGAGGTCTCCCAATGGGCTTGATTACCCCGAACGACTATGACGATCTTCGCTCCCTCTACACCGGTCAACTCCGGTATCTGCTCTCCACCGAAAATCAGATCATCGAAGGCCTCGACAGCATGATCGAGCACGCGCAGGACGAACAGCTCAAGCAGGCCTTCCGGTCCCACCAGCAGGAGACACGCATCCAGGCGCAGCGGCTTGAAAGCCTGCTGGCCGAGCTGCAGGGCCAGGCCGATGACAAGAAGGACCCCATCACCACCGCCCTTATCAGCTCCGGGGTCAACATCGTCCGCGAATCGAGTGAGGGCCCCGTCCGCGACGCGGGCCTGCTCGCCACCGCTCAGAAGATCGAGCACTACGAGATGGCCTCTTATGGCTCGGCCCGCGATTGGGCGCAGACCCTCGGCCTCTCCGGCCACGTCACCCAGCTTCAAAAATCTCTTGACGAGGAGAAGCACGCCGACGCCTTGTTGACGACCATCTCCGCCCGCGCCAACACCAAAGCCGCTGCCGCCACCGTCGCCTGAATCCTCAGTCGTCGCTCACAAAGAGAAGCAGCCCATGCAGGGCTGCTTCTCTGCTTTAGCCCGCTCGCTGCACCATCGACCGCGTCGCCCCCGTCGAGATCCCTCCATCCACCAGCAGCGTCTGCCCCGTCACATACCGGCTCTCCTCCGAAGCCAGAAACACCACCGGCCCATCCAGGTCGCTGTCTCCGCCGGGCCGCTTCAGCGGAATCCGGTCCACCAGATACTCCACCCACCCTGCATCCTCATACAGCACCTTATTCTGTTCCGTCTTGAACCATCCCGGCGCCAGGCAGTTGACGGTAATCCCATGCCGCCCCCAGTCATCCGCCAGACTCATCGTCATCTGCTTCGCCCCGCCCCGGCTCGCCCCATACGGCCCCAGTCCCGCAGTCCCGAACACCCTCGTCCCTGCCCCGATATTCCCGCTCCGCCCGTACCCATGCGGCACCATCCGCCGCGCCACCGCCTGCGCCACAAAAAAACTCCCGCGAAGGTTCGTATCCAGTATCTTGTTCCAATCCTCCCACGTCACCTCAAGCGCCGGCTTCCGTACATTGCACCCGGCATTGTTGATCAGGATATGCACCTGCCCATACTCATCCAGCACCGGCCCCAGCGCGTCAACACT
>CAXUNW010000246.1:317-3639 GCA_964252505.1 uncultured Acidobacteriaceae bacterium | reverse complement strand
ACATCACGGCCTACAACATCTCCGCCGACCTTGTTCCGGCTACCAACCAGCTCACCGCCATTGCCATCGTCACCTTCACCGCCCTCGACGACCTCCCCGCCGTCTCCTTCGAGCTCAACAACGGCCTCCAGCTCACCCGCGTCCAGGCCGCCCACAACACCGCTCTCCCCTCCGAGCGCCTCACCACCAACTCCACCGTCCGCTTCACCCTCGCCACGCCCCTGGCCAAAAACAGCACCAACACCTGGACCTTCGAATACACCGGCAAGCTGGTAGGCTCGGAGACCAGCCCCGTCGACGGCATCAAGCTAGCCGCCATCGCCGAGCCCATCTCCATACTCCTCTATCCCGGCCGCTGGTTCCCCATGACCGGCCTCTTCACTGACCGCTTCACCGCCGAGATGCGCATCCGCGTCCCCTCCGACGAGACCGTCGTCGGCTCCGGCTCCGGCGTCGCCGCTACTAAGACCCTCCCCGGCAACCGCAAAGAATACACCTTCAACTGGACCAAGCCCGGCTTCCCCGGAACCATCGTCGCCGGCAAGTTCCTCGACCCCGTCACCCCCTCCGGCGTCAACAACATCAAGGTCTACGCCACTGATAAGCGCAAAGCCGGCACCCTCGCCTTCGCCAACCAGGCCGCCAAGGAGTTCGAGACCATGTCCGGCTTCTTCGGCCAGCCCGAGTCCGGCCGCATCAACATCGTCGAGCTCCCCGAAGACTCCGTCTCCGCCGCCTGGGCCCCCGAGATCGTCGCCATCGCCGGCCCGCGCATCGCCGACGCCCGCAACGCCACCCGCCTCCTCGCCAACACCATCGCCCACCAGTGGTGGGGCTCCCAAATCTCCCCCGCCACCCTCAACGACGCCTGGATCACCAACGGCATGAGCCGCTATGCCGAGCTCATGTACCTCGAAGACTCCGCCGGCAAAACCGCCTTTCAGACCGCCGTCGGTGACATCTCCGCCGGCGCCCTCGCCTACGACACCGAGCCCCTCTCCACCCTCGGCCGCCTCGATCCCTACTCCCCCCAGTTCCAATCCATGACCCTGGAAAAAGGCGCCATGGTCTTCCACATGCTCCGCTGGGAGCTCGGCGACGACGCCTTCAACAAGTTCCTCAAGGATCTCCTCACCCAGTACACCGACAAATCCATCCGCTCCGCCAACGTCCAGACCATCGCCCAGGCCAACGCTACCGGCGACGCCAAGGACCAGCTCGCCCCCTTCTTCGCCCAGTGGCTCGACGGCACCGGAGCCCCGGCCTTCGGTGACAAGTTCACCGTCTTCCGCCTCGGCAACAACAAAGGCTTCCGCACCGTCGGGGCCATCACCCAGGATCTCGACCTCTTCCGCATGCCCGTCGAGCTTCGCATCGAGACCGACGGCAAAACCGAGATCAAGCGCATCGACGTCTCCGGAACCGACTCCAACTACTCCGTCGAGACCTTCGGCCGTCCCCGCAAGATCACCATCGACCCCCAGAACTGGCTGCTCAAATCCACCCCCGACCTCGCCGTCCGCGTAGCCGTCCTCCGCGGCCAGCAGCTTGTCGCCCAGGGAGACTCTACCGCCGCCCTGGTCGAATACCAGAAGGCTCTCGACGCCAACAAGACCAGCTCCCTTGCCGCCTACCGTATCGGCGAAATCTTCTTCAACCAGCGCAACTACCAGTCCGCTGCCAACTCCTTCCGCGACGCCCTGCGCGGCGACGACGACCCCAAATGGACTGAGGTCTGGAGCCACGTCCAGCTCGGCCGCATCTTCGACGTCACCGGCCAGCGCGACCGCGCCGTCAACGAGTACCGTCTCGCCGTCCAGACCAACGACAACACCCAGGGCGCCGTCAACGAAGCCCGCGCCTCCATGCAAAAGCCCTACAAACGAGAAACCACCGACAACTAAGGCGCAACGCAATTCTCGTCTTCATTGAACTTTGATCGGTCAAAGCACATACTTACCCGCAGAGGACCTCATGGCATCTGCAACGCTACCTTTCGTCTCCGTCAGCGAATATCTTCGCTGCAGTGACTTTGAGCCGGACGCCGAGTACGTGGACGGGACAATCGAGGAAAGGCCCATGGGCGAACTCGACCACAGCAGCCTCCAGACTGCGTTTCTCCTGCTCCTCAACAAGCCCCCATACCGTAGCTTCTTTCGCGTCTACCCCGAACTTCGCATCCAGGTTTCCAGGAGCCGCTTCCGCGTGCCCGATGTCTGTCTTCTCCGTGCGGGCGCTCCCAAGGAACAGATCCCGCAAACCCCACCCCTCCTCTGCATCGAAATTCTCTCCCCCGAAGACACGATGAGCCGCACCATGATCCGCGTCAGGGACTTCCTAACGATGGGCGTTCCCCAGGTCTGGGTCGTCGACTCCGCATCCCGCACCATTCATGTCTGCGCCGGTCCCACCATCACCGCCCACACCGAAGGCGAACTCACCGTCCCCGAGACCTCGATCACCCTCTCCCTGGCCGAAGCCTTCAGCGCGCTCGACGAATAACCGCCCAGTTAGAGCGCTTCTACGTCGACTACCTCAACTACCGTATATCCCTCCCCCAGCTTCCCATCCTCAATCTTCAGGTTCCCCGGCACATACGTCAGGCCATATTGCGCCCGCACCGCTACGCTGTTGGCCACCCGCGCCGCGGCCGCGATAGGACGCATACGCGGCGGCCCACTCCTGGCCGACCAAGTCTCCCGCACATGATCGAGCGCATACTTCGCTGGCAGCATGGCGAACCCCGCAGCTACGGTAGGGTCCATCGTCAGCCCCAGCCCTATCGCCTTCGCCACCATCCACCCCAGCGCGATGTCGCAGAGCCTTGTTCCCGCATCCACCCCGCCCTCTATCAGGGTTCCCCCACCTACGTCGCCATGGCACCCAGAAAACCACACCTGCTCTATCGTCTGCCCAGCCGCCGGTTCCGTTGTCCATAACGTTGCCGGAAACTGCATTCGCTTCTCATCCACCGCCAGCGCTTGATAAGCGTTCCTTACATCCGGGTGCAGTCCGGTATCCAAAAATCCATACCTTCCCGCATCGACCCCACCAAAGATCGCCGGAATCCCCAAGGCCCCCCCAGTATCCCAAACTCCAATCATCCGGATCACCGCTTCGCCCAGCCCGCAGGCCCCCAGCTTTCCCAGCAGCGCCGCCCGGTTTGCCGGGTCCCGATACGCCGCAAACGCCTCCGCCACACAGTCGTCCGTAAATCGCCCCGTCGGCAGCCCGCACGCCGCGATCATCCCGCCCAGGCTTCGCGCTGTATACGCCCCCCGGCTGAACCCGAACAGAAAGATCTCGTCACCCGCCTCATACA
>CAXUNW010000246.1:0-307 GCA_964252505.1 uncultured Acidobacteriaceae bacterium | reverse complement strand
GGCCAGCACCTTGTCCACCAGGCCCCGCCCAAACGACCCATCCAGCACCCGGTCAAGCCCCGTCGCATCGGCGCCGACCCCATCGTCGTAGAACGTCACCTGGTCCGCTGTCATCGTCAGCGCCTTGTACAGCCGGTACACGTTCGTGCCTTTCACCGGCTCCTGCCACGTCCCATCCGCGCAATAGACGATGCGCTTACCCATCCCTCACCCCTCGAAATCCAATCCCTTGTATCACGCCATCGATCCCCTCACGCGCTCCTGTTGCCAAGACTTTAGCCTTGACAAAGCCCCCTCCCCCATTTCC
>CAXUNW010000245.1:0-3641 GCA_964252505.1 uncultured Acidobacteriaceae bacterium | reverse complement strand
GAGCCAAAAGGCCACATCGCCGTCCTCTGCGCCGGAACCAGCGACCTCCCCGTCGCCGAAGAAGCCGCCCTCACCGCCGAGCTGTTCGGCGTCCACGTCACCCGCCTTTACGACGTAGGAGTCGCCGGCCTCCACCGCCTGCTCGCCGTCCGCGACCAGCTCCTCGCCTCGGATGCGGTCATCGTGTGCGCCGGCATGGAGGGTGCCCTTCCTTCCGTCGTCGGCGGCCTGGTAGGTGTCCCTGTCCTCGCCGTCCCGACCTCGGTCGGCTACGGTGCCTCCTTCAGCGGAGCCGCCGCTCTTCTCGGCATGCTCAACTCCTGCTCCCCCAACGTCTCCGTCGTCAACATCGATAACGGCTTCGGAGCCGCCTACACGGCTACGCTCATCGCCAGATCAGCCCACCGCACCTAGACCGCGCGGCTGGCCCTCATCGCCCGCACCGCGCATCCAACCAGACAACGCACGCAAAACCAGACCACATACGGAGCCCCAATGGAGCGCAGAGATTTCCTCAAGACCGCCACCGCCGCCACCCTCACCGCCGTCGCGGCCCCAACGATCGCTGCCATCCCCCCGGCTGCCACCCGGCCCGAGTCTCCCGACATGATCTATCGCCAACTGGGAACCACCGGCGAGCGCGTCTCCGCCATCGGTATGGGAGGCTTTCACATCGGCCAGCAGCCCACCCAGGAGGAGTCTGTCAAGCTCATCCGCACCGGCATCGACCGGGGCATCACCTTCCTCGACAACTGCTGGGACTACAACGACGGCATCTCCGAGGTCCGCATGGGCCAGGCTCTCAAGGACGGCTACCGCCAGAAGGTCCTGCTTATGACCAAAATCGATGGCCGCACCAAGTCCGAGTATGCAAAGCAGCTTGAGCAGTCCCTCGGTCGCCTCCAGACCGACGTCATCGACCTCGTCCAATTTCACGAGGTCATCCGCATGGAAGATCCTGACCGCATCTTTGCCGAAGGCGGCGCCCTAGAAGCCGCCGTCGCCGCCCGCCAAGCGGGCAAGATCCGCTACATCGGCTTCACTGGCCACAAAGATCCCGCCGTTCATCTCCGCATGCTCGAGACCGCGCAGGCCCACGGCTTCCACTTCGACACCATCCAGATGCCGATCAATGTGATGGACGCCCACTTCCGTTCCTTCACCCACCAGGTCATGCCTGTCGCCCTCAAGCAGGGCATCGGTGTCCTCGCCATGAAGACCTTTGGCGACAAGATCCTCCTCAATAGCAAGACCTTCGAGCCGATGGAAGCTCTCCACTACGGCCTCTCGCAGCCCGTCTCCGTCGTCATCACCGGCATCGACAAGCCTGAGATCCTCGAACAGGCCCTCACCGCCGCCCGCACCTTCAAACCCATGTCGCAGCCCGAGATGGCCGCACTCCTCGCCCGCACCAAGGACGCTGCCAACAAAGGCAAGTACGAGCTCTTCAAAACAACACCAAACTTCGACGGCACGGCGCAGAACCCCAAGTGGCTCGGCTAGCCGCCTGTCGTCACCCGCTTTTATGTTCACTCCATCAAACGCCGGATCTTGGAGCGCAGCCTCGTCACGCGGCCGGGCAACGCATACTTCTAGCCGGACAACCAACTAACTGCGTGTACGAAGAACGACGCCAGACTCAGGTCCCGAGGCACACCATGAAGCACACTTCCATAAGCTCCATCATGATCACCGGCGTCGCCGCCCTCTGTTGCACCATCCCGGCGCTCGCGCAGGATAACTCCCCCAGCACACCGCCTTCGACCCCGGCTACCAGCGGCCAGTCCAGCACCCCGCCCGCCTCCGGCATGCAGTCGTCCGGCACCTCCGGCATGCAGTCGTCCGGCGCCTCCGGGATGCAGTCTTCCGGCATGCAAACCGCATCTGGCGGCCCCTCCAGCACCGCCGCCCAGGACAAGATGTTTCTCATGAACTCCGCTGAGGGCGGAATGGCCGAGATCGCCATGAGCAAGCTTGCCCTCAGAAAGTCGAAGAGCGACGATGTCAAGACCTACGCGCAAAAGATGATCGATGACCATACCATGCTCATTGCCAACATGAAGCCTTTTGCCGACAAAATGGGCGTTCAGCCTCCAACCAAGCTGAAGCCCGCGCACATGCAGGAGGCACAGCGTCTCAAGGCTATGTCCGGCGACAGCTTTGACAAGGAGTACATCACCGCCATGGTCGCCGACCACCACAAGGACCTCGGCGAGTTCAAGGCTGAAGAGGCTTCGACGGCCAACCCCGATCTGAAGAGCACCGTCGCCCAGGGCGAGCAAGTCATTCAGCAGCACACTACCATGATCGACCAGATGGCCCAGACCAAGGGCATCCCAACTCCCCCCATGCCTGCCATGTAAGTGAACTTTGCTGATGCCAACGGGCGGCCCTAAGGCCGCCCGTTGGCGTCTTATCCGTCTACTGGTTGACGCCGCTCGCCAGGAATCCACCATCCACCACGAGAATCTCGCCGGTAACAAACGCCGACGCATCGCTCGACAGGTAGATAGCCGCCCCCACAAGCTCCTCCGTCTTACCGAACCGCCCCATGGGCGTCCGCAGCTTTAGCTCTTGCCCGCGCTCGCTGCCATCCAGAAATGCCGCATTTAACGCCGTCCGGAACACTCCCGGCGCAATGGCATTCACCGTCACCCCGCGTGCACTCCACTCCACCGCCAGCGACTTCGTCAGGGCCCCAACCGCGGCCTTCGAGCAGGCATACGCTGTGACCTCTTTCAGGCTTACAAAGGTGTTCAGCGAAGCAATATTGACGATGCGCCCATATCCCCGCTCCAGCATGTGCGCGCCAAAGATCTGGCAGGCTCGCAATGTCCCCGTCACATTCGTGTCCATGATGTCGTTCCAAAGCTCTTCTGGGAAATCCACCGTCGGGGCCCGCTTGATCTTGCCCGCGCAGTTGATAAGGATGTCGACCTTCCCAAACTCCTTTACCGTCCCTGCCAGCAGAGCCTGAAGCGAGCTCCGGTCCCCTACATCGGACGTCAGCCGCAAGGCCCGCCGCCCGGCTGCCTCAATCGATGCTGCCGCCTCATCCACCTGCTCCTGCCGCCGAGAGCTCGCCACAACATTCGCCCCAGCCTCAGCCAGCCCGATTGACATCGCCAGGCCAATCCCGGAGGTCCCGCCCACTACCACCGCCACCTTACCGCTCAAATCAAACAACGTGCTTGCCATCGTCTCCGTCTCCTCTGTTGCCGCTCTACCAACCTAACTTCCTTCAAGCTGCCTTAGGTGTGTCCGCCCGCCAGCACACGCGCAAACACGTCTGTATCCACGTTGCCCCCGCAAAGTACCGTCGCTGCCGGCCCGTCCCCGCAGGTCCCAGCCCGAGTCTCCCCCAGCAGCGCCGCGAGCCCGATCGCTCCGGCCCCTTCAGCCACGTTGTGCGTCGCGGAGAAGTAGATCCGCATCGCCTCCGCTGTCTCCGCTTCATCCACCTCCACAAAGCGCGCCAATCCGTGGCTCATAGCCGTGACAGCTTCGGTATCAGGCCTGCGGCACGAGACCCCGTCCGCCAGCCGAGAGGCCGCCTCCGACTCCATCACCCCACCCGAGTGCAACGACCTCGCCGTAGCCCGCGCCCGGGTCGCCCCCCCCCCCCCCAAAAAACGTGGCCC
>CAXUNW010000244.1:0-3666 GCA_964252505.1 uncultured Acidobacteriaceae bacterium | reverse complement strand
GAAGATGTTGATGCCAAACTGGTTCAGACGCGACCGATCCACCTCCACAATCCGGACCTTCAGCTTCACCTGCCGCACCAGCGCGGAATTCACCACCAGCGAGTTCGCCACGTCCTTCGTAAAGAGGCTCGCCAGCTTCACCGCCGACTCCGCAATCGCGTCCGTACCCACCGTCCCGGTCAGCACGATCTTGCCTTCGCTCGCGTCCACATGCACATCTTCGTTTGGCATCGCGCGTTTCATCGCCACACGAAGATCCGCCGGGTCGATGTCCGAAGAAACCATGTAGACCTGCGACTTGTCGTTCTCATCCCACACCATCACGGAGCTCTGTCCCGGAGCCTTCGCCGTAATCACAATCTGGTTCGGGTTCACCGTGTAGGAGTCCAGCACCACCGGGTTCGCGATATAGATGCGCCGCACCCGCGCCTTGGTGTCCAGAAACAGCAGATGGCCCAGCGTCACATGCAGCACGCCTTCGTTGCCCGTCGTGCCGTTCAGCGTAAAGGCTGGACTGACCACGCCTCCCGGCGGCATCGCCGACACAAGCGTAATCTGTTCACCGCGCCCCTGCGCCGGCAGGCAGTGCGGCATCGTAGCGGCTACCAGCAAAACCAATCCGCAGCGCCGCAGCAACGTCTCTGGTCTCAAACAGAAATTCATCATCATCGCGCTCTCTCTTCAAACGTAGTGCCGGTCTGTTTGCCGCCGGCTACTGTGTCTACTGTGTAACCCGCCACCGGCGCCTTCACCGGCTTGTGGACCTCATGCACAACCTGCGGCGCAGCCGGCCCGCGGGCCACCACCGCACCCGGCAGCGAAACCTGTGGCGCAAGATCAGCCGTCTCCTTGCGATCCGCTCCATTGCGCAGAATAAAGTGGATCTTCCCCAGCGAGCTCGCAAGCTCCAGCTTCTGCGCATCCTGCGGCGTCACCAGCAACGTCACCACATCCGCCGCAATCGCCTTCCCATCCGTATCCGGCTCAAACTTCTGCCCGTCCGCCAGAATCCTCGCATTCTGCAACACCGTCGCCGTCACCAGCGGCATATTGCTCGAGGCCGAGTAGGTCACCAGCACATCCACCAGGCTCCCCGGCAGCGTAAAGCCCGCCACCCCAACGACCTCGTCCGAGCGCAGCGAGATGGCCCGCATTCCCTCGGGAATCTTCATCGTCAGCCCCGCGCTCACCCCCGGCGCCGCCAGGTACTGCTCCAGCACCACGTCTCCCTCATACACCGGGATCAGCAGAACCCGCCCCGCCAGCTCTGCCGGCTTCGCATATGCGCCCCGCAGCGTGTCCTGGGTCGGCCGGTCCACCACCTTCAACACCTCCAGCCGCAGCGCCTCTCCAGCCGCCAGGTTCTTCGTCACCGCCACGTAACGCTTCGTCGCAACCGCCGCCTGCACCGTCGGCCGCGTAAAGCGGTGGCTCAGCCAGACCGTAAACAGTCCTGATAAAAGAAGCGCAACCATCATCGCCGGAAGCAAACGCCGCGTCACCATGAGCTCACCTGAAGTGTTTCTAGATATAAAGTCATCACCGCCCCAGCCCCGATCGCGAGTGCATACGGAAGCCGCAGCGTCGCCGCGTTCAGCACATGCAGCTCAGGATGCGCCTGCAGTCCCTCCCGCGCATGATGCGAAACCAGCGCCAGCACATTCATGCACGTCTGCTTCACCTTCCCTTGCAGGGCCGCATACCCCATCGCAAGCACCCCACCCACAATCGCCGTCAGCGCCAGCAGAGGCAGCACATTCGAAAGACCCACCAGGCACCCTTCCGCCGCAATCAATTTCACGTCGCCCGCGCCCATGCCGCCCGCCAGATAAAACATCAAAAACACCAGCCCGCAGATCGCCAGCGCCGCCAGCGACGCAAGACCTTCCTTCCAGCCGCCCGCAAAGTGCAGCGCCAGCCCGATCAGCATCACCGGAAACGTCAGTAGATTCGGTATCCGACGGCTCCGCGCATCGCACACAGCCCCAATCACGGAGCTCGCAATCACCGTTGCCGAAAGCGCGATTTGGATCCACACATGGGTCATAACGTCTGCCTTCTAAAAACCTGCTCACCGCGCTCTGCCAAAAACACAAAAAGAACCGCGCGCTTACCCTTCATCGGCAACGCCCCTCAGAAAGTGAGCGCCTCCCCCGCCAACAGCAGTTGCTCCACGCAACAACAACCTGCCTCATCCTTAAACAGGAATGGGCCTCACGGTCGCCCGCAAGGCCCATCCCAGAGAACGTATGCACTACACAGCAGACGTCAGCGAGCTGCCGATGCTGCCAAACGCCGTGCTGATCGACGTCGACAGGGTGCGCATCGAGGTCACCGCGCCCAGCCCAACCAGCGCCGCAACCAGCGCGTACTCGATCAGATCCTGACCAGACTCCTCCACAATCAGCTTTGCAACGAGGTTCTTCATGTTCTTCATAAGATCTCTCCTGGTCCCCAAACTTTTATTTGAACCGTCCCTCGCGGAATCGGCGTTTCAGTTGATCGAGAGCTCTGGTCAAACCTCACCATCGCTTCGAAGGACGTTAGCTCCCTTATAAGGAGGGCGGCCCGTACAATCGTTTCCCTCGCATGCCGAGCTAGCTTAGTGGGTCTATCGGCCTTTTCCGCCTTCGCAACACGCTTCGCACCCGCCGCCCAAAGGTACTTTCGTGTACCCCCCGCAAAACGCCCGGAAAACACCCCGCACCCCGCCCGTAAAGAAGTAGGAGCGTCCGCCGATGAAGGCTTGGGGGAAGTTACATCCCGCCCGTGCCAGGCACATCGCCTCGCCCGTCGCGCCTGCGCCTTGCCTCCACGGAGAAGCATCACCATGTCCATCGCCTTGATCTACTGCGTTACCCTTGCGCTCGCCGCAACCGTAACCCTGTGGCTCGCTCCCATCTCTCTTTGGCAAAAAAGCGCGCAGGCTGGCGATCTCCCGGAAAAAAATCCCTCCCGCCTCCCCACAGCGCAGACCTTCCTCGATCTGCACATCCAGCGGGAAGGATTGGAATAAACAGAGTTTTTCCCAAGTGTTGCGGAAAGGAGGTCAACCATATGGATGCATCCATGATTCGCGTTCTCGCCGGCGTTCTGGCAGTCGTCGTTTTGGCTGTTATTGTCTACCGCAGGAAGTCCAAGGCTGTCTAACTCTCCGTCTCCCAGGGATGATGCATGAAGATCGTCACCATTCAGAACCAGTCCATCGGTGCCGTCCTTGCCCATCGCATCGAGGTAGCCGATGAGTCCTTCACCAGGCTCATCGGCCTCCTTGGCCGTCCCGGCCTCGAGCCCGGAACCGGCCTCTGGATCAGTCCCTCCTCCGGCATCCACACCCTCGGCATGCGCTTCCCTATCGATGTCGTCGGCCTGGACGCGCATCTCCGCGTCGTCAAGCTCTGGCCCAACGTAAAACCCTTCCGCATCTCCTCCATCAGCCTCAAAACCAAAAGCGTCCTCGAGCTCGCCGCCGGCCAGATCCGCGTGCGCTCCCTTCAGCTCGGACACACCCTCCAGGTCCTCGAAGCCTAAACCCTCTCCTCGCCCGTCCTGCCCTCCAGCGCCTTCGCCGCCAGCACACACAACAGCGGATCGATCACCAGCCGATACCGGAACTCCGCGTGCGTCACATAGTACGGCAGCGGAAACATCGCCACCGGGATCAGG
>CAXUNW010000243.1:0-3669 GCA_964252505.1 uncultured Acidobacteriaceae bacterium | reverse complement strand
GTGTGCAAGGTGGGGGCGGCGACGGATTACTCGTATCCGAGTGGGCACGCGATGGTGGGGTACCTGATGGGGCTGACGGTGGCGCGGATGGTTCCGGAGAAGGCTGGGGCCGTGCTGGCGCGGGCGGATGCGTATGCGCGGGACCGGGTGGTGTGCGGGGTGCATTATCCGAGCGATGTGGAGGCGAGCCGGAAGGTGGCTTACGCGATGTTCGGGTATTTGCTGGCGACACCGCGTTTTGAGAAGGAGTTGGCGGCGGCGACGGTGGAGACGCGGCAGAAGCTGGGGCTGCGTGAGCTTGCGGTGCGATAGCAGCGGCTTGAGGCGGGCTTCGGTCGCCCGGGGCAATTTTGGACGATGCGGAATAAAACTTTTTTGCTGGAGGAGAGTGTGATGAAGACGAGAACGTATTGTGTGCGAGCGGTTGTGATGAGCGGGTGTCTGCTGGCGATGTGCGGGCCGGAGGCGGCGCGGGGGCAGAGCGGCGGCATGAATGTGACTGGAGTGGTTACAGACGCGAAAGGTGCCGTTCTGCCGAATGCATCGATCGTGGTGACGAACGAAGCGACGCATGCGGCGCGGAAGGACAAGACGGACGGGACGGGGCGTTTTACGGAGGCGGGGCTGGCGGCAGGCACGTATACGGTGGAGGTGAGTGCGCCGGGGTTTGGGACGATGGTGAAGAAGGGGCTTGTGGCGGGCGCGGGGGACGTGACGATTGCGCTGCCGGTGGCTTCGGCGAACGACGAGGTGACGGTGGAGGCGGCGAGTTCGGGGAGTGTGGCGGCGCAGTACGCGCCGATGGATGCGCTGCTGAATGCGCGGTCTGCGCGGACGGAGGTGAGTTCGCAATTCATCCAGAACTTTACGACGCCGCTGGCGGACTATAGCGAGGTGATCCAGATGGCGCCGGGGACGTTCTCGGTGAATGCGAACGGGATTGGGCTGGGAGATTCGAAGACGTATTTTCGAGGGTTTTCGGATGGGAACTACGACATAACGTTCGATGGAATTCCGTTTGAGGATACGAACTCGCCGACGCACCACTCGTGGGCCTTTTTCCCCTCGCAGTGGTTGGGCGGGGTGGATTTCGACCGGTCGCCGGGGACGGCGTCTACGGTTGGGCCAACTCCATTTGGGGGGAGCATTAACCTGCTTTCGCGGGAGACGCCGAGCGACCAGAATATCCGGTTCGGGGTGAGCTATGGGTCGTTCAACAGCTTGTTGTATGACGGGCACTATGACTCAGGGAACTTTGGCGGGGAGACGAAGCGGAATAACGTATTTGTGGACGTACACCACCTTACTTCTGATGGGTATGAGACGTTCAATTACCAGACGCGGAACGCGGGATCGACGAAGTATCAGCTTAGAATTTCAGATAAGGCTACGCTGACGGGGTTTGCGGGCGTGGTGTGGCTGGACTCGAATACCCCGAACATCAAGGGGCCGACGCGGGCGCAGGTGGCGCAGTTTGGGGATAATTACCTGTTGCAGAATAGCGATCCTACGGCGGCGAACTACTATAAGTACAACTTCTACCATGTGCCTACGGACTTTGAGTATGTGGGATATAAGAACGAGTTCGGGCATGGGTGGGTACTCGATACAAAGCCGTACACGTATAGCTACTACAACCAGCAGAACTATGCGGCTGCGCCGAAGACGGGTGTGATTACGACGGCGAATTGTTCGACGCCGGTGAAGGGAATTTTGCCCTGCGGCACGGACAAACTAAACAGCTACCGGAAGTATGGAGAAATAACGTCGTTGAGCAAGGCGACGAAGTATGGGGTGTTCCGGACGGGGATGTGGTACGAGTGGGCGACGACCAACCGGCACCAGATTCCGCAAGATCCGACGACGCTGGCCGATGGAACGCTGCCTAACTTTGCGGAGCAGTTCTACACGAACAGCTACCAGCCGTTTGCGGAGTATGAATATCACGCCACGGGGAAGCTGGTAATTACGGGCGGGATGAAGTTTGCACACTATACGCAGGACCTGAAGCAGTATGCGGACAACGGAAAGACGATCGGCAACCTGGGCGGGGCGCCGTTCCGGCTGAGCTCGGCAGGGTATACGTCGTATCTGCCCTCGGCTGACGTGAACTACCACATCAAGAATAACTGGTCGGTGTATGGGCAGTTTGCTACGGGTTCGGTGATTCCGCCGAGCAGCGTGTTCGACACGAGCGGAACGATCCAGGCACTACCGAAGCCATCGTATGCGAAGACGTACCAGGCGGGTTCGGTGGTGAAGGTGAAGCGGGCGACGCTGGATGCGGATGTGTACTACATCCACTTCGGCAATGCGTACACGGCTCCGGCGGATCCGAACAACGTGATCTATACGTCGAGCGGGGACACGGTGAGCAAGGGGTTCGAGGGGCAGGTGAACCTATACCTGGCGCGTGGCTTATCGTTGTATGCAAATGGCACGGCGGGGTCTGCGCGGTACGTGAGCCAGACGGTTCCGGGAGCGACGCTGGTGAACGGTGCGGTGTCGCAGGTAGCGAACCCGAACCTGCACGCGTGGGTGGCGACGACGCCGGCGAACACGGAGACGCTGGGACTGACGTACCAGCAGAAGTACTTCGACGTGGGGATGTTCAACAAGCGGATTGGACCGATGTGGAACGATGGGACGTTTGCGAGCGGGACGAGCGCGAACCAGGTGATTCCGATCGATCCGTTCAACCTGACGAACCTGTTTGTGAACTATACGATCCGGAACGGCGGACGGTTCGACCAGACAAAGCTGCGGCTGAGCCTGAATAATCTGACCGACCAGCACAGCGTTACGGGCGTGACGCAGGTGGCGGCCGGGAACGTGTATACGCCGGGGGCCGGGGATACGCTGACGTTGCTGCCGGGACGGAGTGTGGTGATGTCGGTGACGTTCGGGCTGGCTCCGAAGCGGTAGAGGACGCCTGACCGAACGGCACACGAAAGATGGTATGCCGAACTGAACGATTGCTCTTCGCCGGCCGATAGCCGGGTAGACCCCCAAAGGTCAGCCCGGCTATGGGTGTCAGCGAGGAACGGAATGGTGGAAGAAGCGGCGGGTTGGACCGGTTTGCTGCGCGTTGGGCGTTTTGGCGTTCTGCTGATGGGAGTGGCGATCGTGCTGGCCGGGCTTTCACCCGCGGTGCTGGCACAGGATAACTACGAGATCCTGGTGTTTGGCTCAGAGACGGTTCCGGCGAAGGCGGTTCTGCTGGAGTCGCATGCGAACTACACGGTGGAGGGATCGCGGGCGGGGGTCGGCTCGCGTTTTCTGGAGGATGGAACGTATCCGACGGACCGGGCGGTGCATGAGACGGTGCAGGCGATTACGGGGCTGACGGGGTGGTCAGAGGTTGGGGTGTATGTGTTTACGAGCGCACGGAACGGGCAGGGGGTGCAATGGGTGGGCAGCCATGTCCGGCCGGCGGTGCGCGCCCCGGAGCGGTGGCATCTGCCGGTGGGATTGAGCGTGTCGAACGAGATCGGGTACCAGCGAGCGCGGTTTACGCCGAACACCTGGACGTGGGAGATTCGGCCGGTGGTGGACCGGCAGGCGGGGCGGTGGTACGTCGCGGTGAACCCCACGGTGGATCGGACATGGCATGGTCCGGGGGTGCGGCAGGGATTTACGTTTGTGCCGAGCGCGAGGGCGGGGTACGAC
>CAXUNW010000242.1:0-3669 GCA_964252505.1 uncultured Acidobacteriaceae bacterium | reverse complement strand
GCCGGCCGCTGAGCCCGCCAGCACAAGCGCCACAGCCAACCCGCGCAGCCAGGGCTGGGGCAAACTCACTCTCGCACCCCGTCCGCGGCCGCGTCTCCGGAGCCACCGTGCGCCGCGCTGATGCGGTAGGTCTGCTCCGGCGAAGGATCCGGCCGATACAGCGCCGCATCGATATCCTCCAAGATCACATTGTCTCCCGCAATCTCGCGGTCACGATCCCCCATCTCCGTCTGCCCCGCCACACTCGCCGGAACGTCGCCGGATTGCCGAGAACCTGGCAGACCCGCTCCCACACCCGCGCCCAGCACTGCACCGACCACAGCCAGCCCACACACCCCCGCGGCAATCGCGCCGAACCTGGCACCCGCCGTCTCTGCAACGCCCGCCGTCAGGTCGCGCGTCAGCGTATGCGACGTCGCCTCCGACCAGGCCAGCGTTGCCTGGTTGAAGCTCGCCATCGCAGCGCTGAACGCCGCCGTCCGGTCGGCACACGCCGCACACTCCGCAAGGTGTGCTTCAGCCTCCGGCGAGCCGGCTCCGATCAGCACATCGTCGAGCTCCTCGTCCGAAAGATGAGGCATTCCACCACGCCGCTTCATGACCTTGCTCCCAGTTGCACTCGGACCGCCTTCACTGCCCGGTGCAGATGCGTCTTCACCGTATTGATCGGCATGCCGAGTGCATCAGAGATCTGCTGCAGCTCCATCTCGTCCGTAAATTTCATCACGAAAACCGTTCTCTGATTCAGCGACAGCCCATCCAGAACCGTCGCCAACCGGGCTACCTGCTCCTTGGCAATCAGCTGTGCCTCTTGTGTGCTCCCATCCGAGGCAATGAAACTGGCTACATCGTTCACATCGACCGCGGTGGCCTTGGCCTGTCGCCAAAACTTGAACTTGCGCGTCCGCTGATGGTCCCGGATCAGGTTCACAGCGATGCTTGTCAGCCACGTCTGCACGCTCGCATCCCCACGAAACGTCGCCCGCGCGTTATACGCCTTCAGCAGGCAGTCCTGCGTGATCGTGTTCGCAAGGTCCGGATCGCCTGTCGAAAAGGTTACAAACCGCAGAATCCGCGCACGATAAGTCCGCACCAGCGCGTCGATGTCGTCCAGCTCGTTCGTCGTCCCGCGCGCCGGCGCGCCTGCCTCGCCACGTCCAGCGAGGGCTCGCGACGCCGGGAGTATGGACTGAAACGGATGGGCTTGGTCAAGGGTTGTTTGCAAAGGACACCTTGCAGCGATAGACGATCATCGCATAGGCCCGGTTACAGCGTCGAGCGATTTCCTTGTCCAAAAGGACGCCGTATCTCGCCCCCTGCGCCTATACTGGCCCGGCGGGGAGACTTTCTGCCGATGGCGGTCGCAATGGAACAAGACGAGGCGCTCTTTGCCCAACAGCAGGTCGTGCGACTCCAGGCCTTGCTGGAAGCGAGCCGGCGCATCCACTCCACCATCGCCCTCGACGAGGTCCTGCGCACCGCCCTCGAGATCGTCTGTCGCGAACTCGAGCTCACCGGAGCCTGGTTTACCGGCTTCGATTCCACCTACGGCACCCTGCCCGAAGACTACGCCGCGCGCTACCACATCGATCGCGTCGCCGACCGATGCCTCGCCTTCCCTCTCCGCGATAAGGTCGGCGATCCGGTCACCGAGCTCATCGTGCTCCTCCCACCGGGCCGCATCTTGAATCTGGATGAAAGCGACTTCCTCGAAAGCCTCGCCATGCAGGCCGCCGTCGCCATTGAAAATGCCCGCTTCCACGAGCGAACCGTCGAGTGGCAGCGCATCGAGAGCGATCTCGACTCCGCTCGCCTCGTCCAGCGCAGTCTTCTGCCCCAGCAGATGCCCGTCATCCCCGGATACACCGTCGCCCTCCGCTCCCAGGCCTGCTATGAGGTAGGCGGAGACTATCTCGACATCGTTCCGATGCCTTCCGGCCAGACCACCATCGTCGTCGCCGATGTCGCCGGCAAAGGGCTCGCTTCGGCCCTTGTCGGAACCAGCTTCCGCTCCGCCTTCCGCGCCATGGTCAACTCCGGCATCCCCCTCGTTGACATCGCTACCCGCATGAACCTGCTCCACTACAACGAGGGCGACGAGAGCCGCCGCCGCTACGTTACCGCCATCTTCCTCCAACTCGATTCCGCCCGCAACGCCATCCAGGTCGTCAACTGCGGCCACAATCCCGGCTTTCTCGGTGGTCACCCAGCACAGCCTACCCTCCGCATCGCCGCCTCCGGAACCCCCATCGGCATGCTGCCGTTCTCCACCTATACCTCCGAGACGCACCACCTGCAACCCGGGGCGCGCCTGCTCCTCTACACCGATGGCCTCACCGAGGTCTTTCGCGGACGCGAGGAGTTCGGCGAGCAACGGCTCCTCTCCGCCTTCACCCAGATCCCCGCCGACCGCGCCCACGCTCTCCTCGACGGACTCTGGCACACCATCAATGCCTTCTCCGACGGACAAGAGCAGACCGACGATATGACCGCCCTTGTGCTCCTGCGGCAGCAATAGAAACGGGAAGGGAATCGAGTTTGCTCGACCAACACCTCAGCACGATTGAGCTTCGCCTCCCCTCCCGCCTCGGCTACGAGAAGGTGGCAATGAATACTGCCGCCAGCGTAGCCCGGCTCATGGGCTTTGCCGCCGAGCGCGTCGAAGATCTTAAAACTGCCGTCGCCGAAGCCTGCATCAACGCCATCGAGCACGGTAACAAGCTCGACGACGCACTCTCCGTCGGCGTCATCCTCTCCATGGACCAGGACACCCTGGAAGTCATGGTGACCGACACCGGCGAAGGCCCTCACGGCACCCACGCCGCCCCCGATATCGACAAAAAAATGCATGGCGAGGAAGATGCTCGTGGCATGGGCATGTTCCTCATCCAGTCCCTCGTCGACGAGGCCGAATGGGTCAGCGCCCCCCCTGCCGGAAGCTATGCCCGCATGGTCATCCATCTCCGCCGCGCCACCGAATAAAATAGACGAATCATCCGGGAGAACCCGCCAATGCAGGATCAGGGAACGCGCGTCAAAGTCGAAGAGGTCTCATGCTCGAGCGGCATTCCGATCACCGTCCTGCGCTTCTCAGGAGACATTACCAGCGCCTCGCAGGCAGCTGTCCTCGGAACCTATCAGGGCCTCGGAGACTCGGCCAAACGCATCCTCCTCGACTTCTCCAAGGTCGAGTACCTCAACTCCAGCGGAATCGCCCTCATCATCCAGATGATGATCGCCGCCAGCAAGCACGAGCAGACCATCCACACCTTCGGCCTCACGCCGCATTTTCAGAAGGTCTTCACCATGGTCGGCATCACCCGCTACACCAGCCTCCACCCGGACGAGAAGACGGCCTGCGCCGCCTTCGACTAGCCACCGCCCGCGCCGCCCTCCTGTGGATGCTGGCCCTCTGCGCCTGCCTCCTCCTCGCCCGGCCACTTCCAGCCCAGGCCGTCCTCATCGACAGCCCTCAAACCGTCCTTACCCTTCCCGAACCCTGGCGCTTCCACCCCGCCACCCCGCAGGATCCCGCCAACCTCGCCGATCCCGCTGTCAACGACCAAACCTGGCCCCTTCTCATCCCCGATCACCCCCACGCCACAGCCCATCAGCCCCATACCGCAACCGGCAACGCCAGGGCTCCCCTTCACCTCCACCCCACCGGCC
>CAXUNW010000241.1:0-3671 GCA_964252505.1 uncultured Acidobacteriaceae bacterium | reverse complement strand
ATCTTGCCCCGCCCCTTGAAGTTCCATCGCAGAATGATAGGCGTCACCGACACCCCCCGAAACGTCCCGCCAACGTCGTAAAACGGCGAGCAGCTGACTGCGCCCGTCGTCCCGACCGCCACGCAACTCGCCCTCTGGAACACCGGCGTGTTCGACTGCCAGTACGGAAAAACCTCCACCGCATACTCGAAGTTGCCCCGCAGCAAACCCCGCCCAAAGTCGTCCGTCAGCACCTTACCCGCATGGGCTCCCGCCATCAGGAACTGAAAATCATCCCGATTATCCGTGATCCCCTTTCCTCCTTGGAACAGCACGCCGATCTCGAACGGCATCCTCCCGGGAGCCACCTCGAACGCCGTCTGCGTCGTCGTCTGCCTCATCGAAGCCGCGTCGCCGCCGCCGGTCACGCTGGACGACACAAGCTCCTGTCCACCGCACGCAGCCACCAACCCGCACAGAACCAAAATCAACCTTAAAGGTGATCTCGAACGAACTACCGTCAGCAGATTCAAAGGAAGATCTCCAGTCAAGCCAGGGTGTGAGAGAAACAAAGCAAAGCCGCCGGACTTTCCGGCGGCCTCATCCTGAAACGCGCCGCTGCTACTCAACCGGCGACGGGCGCATCCTCAAAGTCAAAGTTCGAATACACATTCTGCGTGTCGTCCAGGTCTTCCAGCGTCTCCAGCAAACGCATCATCTGCCCGGCAGCCGACCCCTCCAGCTTTGTGTACGTCGAGGCAATCTTCGTCACCTCAGCATGTTCCGGCTTGATCTTCGCGGCCTTCAGAGCCTCAGTCACCGCCTCGAAGTCCTTCGGATCGGTCAAAACCTCCCACGTGTCGCCCTCGTCCGAGAGATCCTCCGCCCCTGCCTCCAGGACGATCTCCGTCAGCCTGTCTTCCCCGGCCGCCGCCTTGTCGATCACGATCACGCCCTTCTTGGTAAACATCCAGGAGACCGAGTTCGCCTCTCCAAGGTTCCCGCCGTTCTTCGTGAACGCATGGCGTATCTCGCTCACCGCGCGATTCTTGTTGTCCGTCAACACATCCACGATGAGCGCCACACCCCCCGGCCCGTACCCCTCGTATGTAATCTCTTCGTACGACACACCCTCCAGCTCGCCCGTACCCCGCTGGACCGCTCGCTTGATGTTGTCCTGGGGCATATTTTCCGCCTTCGCCGCCGCAATCGCCCCACGAAGCCGCGGGTTGCCATCCGGATCGCCCCCCCCGCCAGTCTTCGCCGCAATCGTGATTTCCTTGATCAGCCGGGTAAAGATCTTCCCGCGCTTGGCGTCCAGCGCGCCCTTCTTATGCTTGATCGTTGCCCATTTTGAATGGCCGGACATAACACACACTCCACATCGAAAAGTAAGCACAAACAAGGCGACCGCAGCCGCCGCAACCTTGCGATTCTAGCACGCAGCCCTCTTCCAGGCTCCTCGCCTGACGCCTGCTCGGACCCCCGCCCGCAGCCCGTTATACTGAGGACCGACCGATCCACCGAGGAAGCCTATGGCCGCACTGATCGACGCAATCAACATCAAGCGCAAGATGGTCTTCGAGCTGGAAGACACGCCCTTCGCCTGCCTCGAGTCCGACATCACCACGCCTACCGCCCGCGGCGGTCAAACCCTCGTTCGCCTCAAAATGCGCAACCTCCTCACCTCCGCCGTCTTCGAAAAGACCTTCAAGGCCAACGACAAATTCAAGGAGCCCGACCTTCAGCTCGTCCCCGCCTCCTACATGTACACCGACGCCGACGGCTCCTACTTCCTCGACCAGGAATCCTTCGAGACCTTCACCCTCACCGAGGAAACCATGGGCAACGCCCTTGACCTCCTCGTCGAAGGAACCCTCATCCAACTCCACAAATACAACGGCAACCCCATCGGTCTCCAGCTTCCCCTCTTCGTCGATCTCACCGTCGCCTACACCGAGCCCGCAGCCCGCGGCGACTCCTCCAGCGGCAGCGGCACCAAGCCCGCCAAGCTCGAGACCGGCCTGCAAATCCGCGTGCCTCTCTTCATCAAGGAAGGCGAAAAGATCAAGGTCGCCACCGAAACGCGCGAGTTTGCGGGCAGAACCTAGCATCGGAAAAATGAAATTTTGCTTGACTCGCCTCGTCCTCCTCTCTAGAGTTCGAGCAACCCCGGGCTCCGTTCTTCAGGCACACTCTGCAAACAACCATGAAGCGTCCCCTCGCGATCCTCATCCTGCTCGCCGCCTTCCTCGTCGCCACCACCCGCCAGGCCGAGGCAAGCATCCCGACCGGCACACAGGTCGTCCTCATCTTCGTCGCCGTCGGCGCAATCGGTGCGGCCATCGGCGTCGGCGTCTACTACGCCGTCCGCCAGCCACCCTCCATCACGGGCTGCCTTGTCTCCGGTCGCGCAGGGCTTACGTTACAAAATGAGGCCGACCAGAAGATCTTCCTGCTGACCGGAGACGCCGCCTCGCTCCCGCCCGGACACCGCGTCCGCGTCAAAGGCAAAAAGAAGAACACTACAAGCGGACCAAGCCTCTTCTTCGTGGAAAAGCTGCGCAATGACTTCGGAGCCTGCCCCGTGACCCCCGCTGCGCCCTGACCGCGGCCCGCGCACCAAGCTGACCTACATCTCCGGTGCCAACAGATCCTTCATCGTCTCTCGCCGCCGGATCAGCCGCACCGCGTCTCCCTCCACAAGGACCTCTGCCGGCCGCCCTCGCGTGTTGTAGTTCGAGCTCAGCGTCATCCCGTACGCCCCCGCATCCAGAACCGCGACCAGTTCGCCGGCTCTCAGCGAAGGCATCCTCCGGTCACGCGCAAAAAAATCGCCTGACTCGCACACCGGCCCCACAACATCCACGATCTCACCCTCCCCGTCCGTCGCCTCAGCCAGCGGAACAATCTCGTGGTGCGCCTCATACAGCGCCGGACGAATCAGGTCGTTCATCCCGGCATCCGTCACCACAAAGGTCTTCGTCCCGTTCTTCTTCACAAACAGCACTCGGCTCACCAGCGCCCCAGCCTGCCCTACCAGGAATCTCCCCGGCTCCAGCAGCAACTCCGCCGCATCGCCATCCATCGCCGCGCCCAGGGCCGCCGCATACGCCGCCACCTGTCCCACCGGATCGAACGCCGCGTCCGCGCCATACTCGATCCCCAGCCCGCCGCCCCCATCCACATAGCGAATATCGTGCCCGTCCGCTCGAAGCTCGCCCACCAACCCCATCACCCGTTCCAGCGCCGCTTGAAACGGTCCCACAGACCGAATCTGGGAGCCGATATGCACGCTCACCCCAGCCGCATCCAGCCACCGCCTCGTTCGCGCATCCCGGTAGATCCTCCGCGCCTCCTCCATCGCAATCCCAAACTTATGCTCTCGCAGCCCGGTCGAAATATAAGGATGTGTCTCCGCGAACACATCCGGATTCACCCGCAGCGCAAACCGCGCCCGTACCCCAGCCGACTCCGCCCGGTCTGCCAGCAGCGCAAGCTCCCCCTCGGACTCCACGTTGAACAGCAGGATCCCCGCCTCCAGCGCCGCGTCAATCTCCCAGACCTGCTTGCCCACCCCGGAAAAAACCACCCGCCGCAGCGCCGCTTGGCTTACCCGGAGAACCCGCTCCAACTCACCCCCCGAGACGATATCGAACCCGCAGTCCCAATCGGCCCGCAACTTCATTACG
>CAXUNW010000240.1:0-3725 GCA_964252505.1 uncultured Acidobacteriaceae bacterium | reverse complement strand
GGGCCACACCGGCAAGCGCATCAAGAACGTCGTCAACATCGGCATCGGCGGCTCCGATCTCGGCCCCGTCATGGCCTACGAGGCCCTCCGCCACTACACCCAGCGCGACCTCACCTTCCGCTTCGTCTCCAACGTCGATGGAACCGACTTCGCCGAGGCCGTCCAGGACCTCGAAGCCGACGAAACCCTATTCCTCGTCGCCTCCAAGACCTTCACCACCCTCGAAACCATGACCAACGCCCACTCCGCCCGCGACTGGGCGCTGAAAGGCCTCGGCGGCGACGAGTCCGCCATCGCTAAGCACTTCGTCGCCATCTCCACCAACGCCAAGGAGGTCTCGAAGTTCGGCATCGACACCGAGAACATGTTCGAGTTCTGGGACTGGGTCGGCGGGCGCTACTCCATGGACTCCGCGATCGGCCTTTCCACCATGGTCGCCATCGGCCCGGAAAACTTCCAGGCCATGCTAAACGGCTTCCACGCCATGGACGTCCACTTCCGAACGGCACCCCTAGAGAAAAACCTGCCAGCCCTCATGGGCCTCCTCACCGTCTGGTATACCGACTTCTTCAACGCCCAGACCGTAGCCGTCCTGCCCTACGAGCAGTACCTCAAGCGCTTCCCGGCCTACCTCCAGCAGCTCACCATGGAGTCGAACGGCAAGCACATCACCCTCGAAGGCACCCACGTCGACGCCGACACCGGCCCCATCTACTGGGGCGAGCCCGGCACCAACGGCCAGCACTCCTTCTACCAGCTCATCCACCAGGGTACCCGCCTCATCCCCTGCGACTTCATCGGCTTCTTCAAAACCCTCAACCCCCTCGGCAAGCACCACGACATCCTCATGGCCAACGTCTTCGCGCAGGCCGAGGCCCTCGCCTTCGGCAAAACGGCCGAAGAGGTCAAGGCCGAAGGCGTCCCCGAAAACCTTATCCCTCACAAGGTCTTCGAGGGCAACCGCCCGTCCAACGTCATCCTCGCCGATGAGCTCACCCCCGAGATCCTCGGCAAGCTCATCGCCCTCTACGAGCACGCCGTCTTCACCCAGGGCACTATCTGGAGCATCGACTCCTTCGACCAGTGGGGTGTCGAGCTCGGCAAGGTCCTCGCCACCCGCATCCTGGGCGAACTTACAAGCCCGGAAGCCCCCAAGCTCACCCACGACACCTCCACCAACGCCCTCATTCAGATGTACCGCAGCAAGAAGTAGCTTGACCGTCCACCCACCGGGAACGGAAGAAACTCGGCAAGGTGCGTGGCGCGGTAGCGTCTGGCTCCTGCGACGATCTCGAAGCCTTGGTGATTAGGTCGCACAGTGAGGGCTGAATCAGGCCGTTGTGCTTGATGGATTCGGCAAGCTCGTACAGCTTGGCTTCATTGAAGGTGCGCCGGCGGTGGTGGTGGATTCGTGAATGGTGTCCATGGCGAGAATTGGAATGCGCTGCTATCCTGCATGGCTGCTCTCCTTGAGCGGTTGCAGTGCACTTGTGGTTATGGAGCGGACGCACTTTCCTATCCGCTCCGGGAGCGGGAAAGGTTTAGGCGTGTGGCGTCTGCTGCCGCTCAAAGGCTTCGGCGAAGCCCTGCAAACGCAGGTCGTTGTCCCACACTTTGGCGAGTCGCCCGTGCTGCTTGTGCAACTCAAATAACTGCACGTAGTGGTCACAGACGAAATTTCGGCACCACTGCTCTACACCCACATAGTCATTGCGGTAGTAGAAGGGGTTTAGGTGTGCCTCGCCTGCAAAACCAAGCTCAAAACACATCTTCGGTTCGCGCATCAGGTCGCCGATCTCCCCCCGTAATGACAGACAGAAATGCGGGGAGTCCCATTGGACCTGACTCGTCCGTGGCTTCGATCACCAACGCCATACACGGCGGGTTCTCGATCTTGAGGTAAAGGCCGTGGTGCCAACCTCCGGCCTGTTTGAGGATGCGGAGAATGGTCTGCATTAGGCCACCTTCGCCATTTCTGCATAGGGCACCGCTGCCTGTACTCGTCTAGGGAGATGTCGGGCCAGTAGTTGACGAGCTGAATCGAAGCGTTCTTGGAACCGATGCGATCGATACGGCCAAATCGCTGAATGACGCGCACCGAATTTCAGTGGATGTCTTAGTTGATGAGGTAATCGCAATCCTGAAGGTTCTGGCCTTCCGAGATGCAATCCGTTGCGATGAGCAGGTCGATCTCGTCCTTGACCTCTGGCAGGAGGAGAGCCTTCTCTTTGGAAAGTGGGGAGAACAGCATTACCAGCTCTTGAAAGTCCGACTTGCGAGCGAGCGTGGATTTGGGCCTGCCCAACCGACGACGCGAGCGGTGTGTAGGCCGTGCCGTTCTCGAAGCAACGGTGAAAGATGCTCGTAAGGTAATCGGCTGTGTCCGCGAAAGCGGTGAACAAGAGCACCTTCCGATTGCCGGGATTGATCGGCGCTTCGATCTTGGCCAGGATCTCTTCTTTCAAGTGCTTCAACTTGGCGTCGTCGGCTGGGGAGACCTTTTCCATTTCACCGAGGCGCGCCACAATCAAACCGAATCGGCCTTCAAGTCGTGCTCCCAGGATGGCAGGTCCATGTCTCCGAGCTGGATAGTGACCTTGCCTCCGGTATCCGCAAATCTTCGGGATCAAAGAATTGGAGATCCTCGCGGGGCTGCCATGCTCGAATGTCGCGGAGATGTCCGCGAAGGTGCCATCCTGCCCCGTCTTACGGAAGTTCTCGATACGGCTCCGCGTCGAGAGATAAATTCGCTGTAGCTTCTTTAGCGTGATGCGGAACGACGCGACTCGCTAGGCGTTTGAGAAGATTCACGGTCATCAGGATCGCAAGCTCTTTTCACGGTAGATCTGCTTGAGCTTGCCGCCTCCGCTGCTGACTTCGGTGTCGTATAAATCTTCGTAACGAGAAAGACGACTCGGCAAAATATAGCTGACTGACGTTCTGGAATTGCACGAACTCTAACTGCTCCTCAGCAAGCTGGCCGTTCGAGAGCGCACTTTAGCTTTACTCGACGCGGCAACCGGGCTGCGGGTCAGCGAACTCCTGGCGCTTCGTTGAGATGATGTTGACTTCATGAGCTTCTAGATTCGAGTCACCGAATCGATCTGGCATCAGGTCGTCGACGTCTGCAAGACGGAAGCCTCAGCCAAGCCCGCCCGATGGACGACTACATGGCTGAAGATCTTCGCCGCTGGCGTCGCATCACCCCTGACCCGATGGAGGGTGATTGGGTCTTTGCAAGTCCGCGCATGAAGGGGAAACAACCCTACTGGCCGGACAATCTTATGAAGCGGTATATCAGGCCGGTGGCACGGAAAGCCGGCATCACCAAGAACATCGGTTGGCACACCTTCCGTCATTCCTTCGGCACGTTGCTGAAGGCGAATGGGGAAGACGTAAAGACCGTTCAGGAGTTCTTGAGGCACGCCAACAGCAGGATCACGCTCGACGTGTATACGCAGGCCGTGAACTCGCATAAACGAGCCGCACAGAGCAAGGTTGTAAAAATGATGGTGCCCAACGTGGGTCAGAGAGAGGTTGAAACTGACTCGCTTTTGGTACCTCGGCGAGCGTAATGGACCCTAATCGGACCCGGATTTCATTGTCACTTGAGGTTGCCATACGAAGCTAAGTGCCTTGCTTTGTATGGCGGGGACGACGGGGCTCGAACCCGCGACCTCTGCCGTGACAGGGCAGCGCTCTAACCAACTGAGCTACGTCCCCAA
>CAXUNW010000239.1:1663-3730 GCA_964252505.1 uncultured Acidobacteriaceae bacterium | reverse complement strand
CTCCTACACCTCGCCCGATCTCATCACAGCCCAGCCCCCCACCAATTCTTCGGGTTTGCTGCCCATCACGGTAGCCTTCTCCGATGGCTGGGACATCCTCTCTCCCAACGCCTACAGCTACGGTCCCACCGTCACCCTTCAGGACGTCACCGCCGGAGCCGCCGCCGGAGGCGCCATCGTCAATCTCACGGGCTACGGCCTCGGCACATCCTCCAGCTTCCCCCGCATCACCGTTGGCGGCAGCCCCGCCACCGTCACCGCCGTCACCTCCGGGTCACCCCAGACCGTCACCTTCACCACACCGCCCGGCGTCGCCGGCCCGGCCGATGTTACCCTCACCTCTACCTTCGGCTCCACCATTCTGCCCGGCGCCTTTCGCTACCTCCAGCAGCAGCTCTTGCCCTCCATCCTCCCCTACCAGATGCTGGTCGATGATCTCCGCAACCAGCTCTACGTCGCCGACGCCGCATCCGGCAACGTCCTTGCCGTAGATGCCTCCACCTTAGCCGTGCGAACGCTGTCGTCCATCCCCGGAAGCCCCGCCACCGCCATCGCCCTCACCCCCGATCGCACCACCCTGCTCGTCACCAGCTTCGCAGGCGGAACGCTCGACCTCATCGATCTTGCCACCGGCAGCCATCTTCGAACCATCATCCCCATCCCTGGTAATAGCTCCGGATCGCTCAAGCCGAACAACGTCGTCGCAACAGCTCGCGGCTCTGCCATCCTCAGCCTTAACAACACCGCCGCCTACCTCCAGGGGGCTCTCTATGAGGTCGACCTTGCCACCGGTAACACCAAACCCCTCCAGGTCGCCAGCGGCATTGCCGCCTCCGAGGTCAGCTCCTACCTCCTTGCTGCCTCCCCGGATGGAACGCGCGTCTACATCGCGACCGACGGAAGTCTAGGGTTTGACGGTGGCTACACCGATCTTTGGAGCGCCCAGACGGGCGGCTCCATTCAGGAACTCTTCTTTACCGGAGGCGTCTTCCAACTTGCTACCGACGACTCTGGAGACCGGCTCCTTCAGGATTCCGCTACCCTTAACCCCCAGTTGCGGACCATTACCACCTCCGCCCAAGCTTCCGCCTTGGTTGCCCGCCGATCTCTTGTCGCTGGAGAAAAACTGCATGCCAGCGGTGCCCTCGCCTACATTCCCACAACAAAGGGCGTTGAGATCATCGACATCCACCATGGCAACACCCTGCTTTCTCTGGCAGCCTCCGCCTCCTCGCTAGAAACCGTCGACGACCTCGCCGTAGATCGCACCGGCACCCGCCTCTACCTTGCCCAGACCAACGGCATTGCGGTCTTCACCCTGACCCAGGCCCCACTTTCCATCGGCAGCCTTAGCCCAGCCGCTGGAAGCGCCCTCGGCGGCCTGCAGATCATCCTTCGCGGCAGCGGCTTCGTCCCGGCCACAACCGTAACCATGGACGGCAACCCCGCGACCGTCACCTTCGTCGACTCCACCCAGCTGCTCGTCGCCACGCCCGCCATCTCCGCCGCCAAGGTCATTGTTGCCGTGCAAAACCCCGACGGCTCCGCGTACCGCCTCGACGCCGCTTTCGATGCCACCGCTCACAGCATGCCCGCGCCCCCAACCCTCACCTCCGTGGCTCCCTCCTACTTAAGAACCGGCTCCGGCGGCCCCGGCTTCCTCATCAACGGCTCTGGCCTGCAGCCCACCTCCATCCTTCAGCTCAACGGTGTGCCCACCGGCAACACCTTCCAGAACTCCACGCAGCTGCTCGGCACCTTCTACAACATACCCGGGCCCGGCAAGCAAGCCGTGACCGTCCTCAACCCACCCGATACCGTGCCGTCCAATCCCGTCTACATCACCACCTACGACGCAGGCGCGTACCTCATCTCCACCGCGCCAAGCACCATCGCTGCCGGCTCCCGCGACTTTGTCCTCCAGGCCTTCGGGAACGGCACCATCGTGCCCGCGGACATCGTCCTCTGGAACGGATCGCCCCTTCCAACTACATATCTCAGCCAGAGCTATCTCATCGCCAGGGTTCCCGCCGCGCTGGTCGCTGCGGCCGGTACCGCCAGCATTAC
>CAXUNW010000239.1:0-1522 GCA_964252505.1 uncultured Acidobacteriaceae bacterium | reverse complement strand
GGCATCGCCATATCCAACCCAGCCGCCTTTACGATCACCCCCGCCGCGCCCGCCATCGCCTTCAGCCCCTCCCCCGTCAGCCTCGGCCCTGTCCTCATCGGAGACAGTGTCACGGCACCCCTCACCATCCAGAACTCTGGAACCGCACCCCTCGCCATCACCGCCTTCGCCCTCTCTGACTCCGCCGATTACACGCAGACCAACAACTGTCCCGCCTCTATGTCGCCCGCACAGAGCTGCACCGTACAGATCGCCTTCAAGCCCGCCAGCAACGCCACTCTCAGCGGTCCCATCGCCGCCACCCTGACCGTCACCAGCAACGCCGCCATGCCCTTTGCTATGGCTAATCTCCGCGGCTATGCCGGTGACCTGCGGCTCTTTGGTCCTTCTTCCCCCACCACCGTAGTCGCCGGGCAAGCGGTTCCCATCCAAATAAGCGCCAACACATACGGCTCCCTTCCCACCGGAACTCTTCAGTTTGCCTGCACCGCCGGCCTGCCTCTGGGTGCCGCCTGCACCTTCTCGCCCGCCTCCGCTCCGCTCTCCACATCTGTGCAAACCACCCTTACGGTTACCACCTCAGCAGGCAGCCGCGCCGCTGTCACACCCTCTGCAGACACCATGCCACGGCTCCTCACCACCGCACTCTTGCTCACATTATTCCGCTTCCGCAGACGCGATCGCCGCTCCGTAGCCACCTCCGTCCTGGTAGCCGCCCTGCTGCTGATTCCACTCTCCGGCTGCGGAAGCTCCACCTCGTCCTCCACCTCCTCTTCGCCTCCGCCACTCACCGGCAACACGCCTCCCGGCGTGTACCCCATTACCGTCACCGCAACCAATGGAGCCGCCCTAAGAACGTTTGTCGTCACTCTCATCGTCTCCGCAAGCTGATTCGGTATCCAGGTCCAGATGCGCGCCCGCCCACCATAGACCCGATCCCCTCTATCTTGGGACACGCAACCATCTCCCCGGATGGAGTACCCTGACCTGGAGATTTCAAAAGCCCCGAAAGTCACGTCCGCAAGCCGCCGTCAAAAGCAGTGCGCGATCCACCAGGCGCCCGGTCGCGCTTCGACCGTCAAGGAGGCATCCTGGAAACGAATCCCAGCCGCCGCAAGCTCCTCATCTACATCTTTCTGGTCTGCCTCATCCTCCTGCTTGGGGGGCTGGCCGTCCTCAATGCTTTCCGCCTCACCTCTCTTAGCCCTACCTCGCTTGAGCAAATCCTTGTCTTCACCGGCCTCTCCACTCTCGCCTTCCTCCTTTTCCTCACCGTGCTGGTCCTCCTCGTCCGCAACGTCCTTAAGCTCTACGCCGAGCAGCGGAGCCGCGTCCTTGGCACCCGTCTTCGCACCCGAATGCTCTGGGGTGCCGTGCTCGTCTCCCTTGTGCCCATCGCGTTCATGTGCGCCTTCAGTTACGGTCTTATGAACCGCGCCGTCGACCGCTGGTTCTCGCAGCCCGTCACCACCATGCGCGATGACTCGAACCGCATGGCCTCCGAGCTCGCCGCCTACACCAC
>CAXUNW010000238.1:2841-3765 GCA_964252505.1 uncultured Acidobacteriaceae bacterium | reverse complement strand
GGGGGGGCGGGAGCGGTGAGCCAACCGCCGGGGCAGAGCGGCACGGCAGCGGGCGGCGCGGCAGCCAATGCGCAGGTGCCTGCGCGCGACCGGGCTCCTGCACCACCGGATGGCGGCGGAGCGGGCGGGATTGGGCGGTTGGGTTCCACGCAGGTTCCAGAGGCCCCGAAGGTGCCGCCGATCGCCGGGTTTGTGGCTGCACCCGCGGCGAACGCACCTGAGCTGGAGCGGGCCGGCGGCTTGGCCGCAACGACGGGCCGCTCGCGTGCGACGGGTCTGGGATTCAGCTTTTTTGGGCTGCTGGGGCCATATCGCAGGCCGGTCATCCCGCCGCTCTTCGCGGGGAGCGGCGCGCGGCTGAACGGGCTGGTGCGCGATGGCAAGCTGTACCTGACGTTGCACGACGCGGTTGCGCTGGCGATCGAAAACAACCTGGACGTTGAGGTCGAACGATACAACCTGCAACTAGCCGATGCCGACACCTTGCGGGCGCGCGGCGGGGGAAGTCTGCGGGGGATCGACTACACCGTGCAGACGCCGCCGAACGGAGTGGGCGGGCCGGGCAGTCCGCTGCTGAATACGGCGGCGACGAACCCGAATCCCACCGTGCCGACGGTGACTGACCTGACGAGCTTGAACTCAAACACGCAGACCACCCTGAACTATGCGGAGACGGGGACGGCGGGGATGTATTCGACCGGGCCGTCGGTGCCGCTGTTTGATCCGAGCCTGATTCTTACGGGTGGGTATCTGCGGCGCTCCGACACCGTATCGCTGACGGGGGCGACAGGCACTACAGGTGCGACGACGCAGCCGGAGCCGCTGCATTACATCACGGCCAATCTGGCCTACCTGCAGGGCTTCAGCACGGGCGCGCAGATCGAGGCGACGACACTGGACGATCTGCGTCGGGTTGGAAGCCGC
>CAXUNW010000238.1:0-2831 GCA_964252505.1 uncultured Acidobacteriaceae bacterium | reverse complement strand
GAACAACGACTCGCAGGTTGTCTACTCCACCATGTCGGAGAACGATCCGTTCTACAGTCCCAGCACCTCGGTGACGCTGACCCAGCCGCTGCTGCGCGGGCGTGGACGCTCGGTGAACCTGCGGTATGTGCGGATTGCGCAGCATGATCGCAGGGTTTCGCGGTTTCTGTTTGATCAGCAGGTGCAGCAGACGGTGAATGGGATTGCACGGCTTTACTTTGACCTGGTGAGTTTGGGCGAGAGCGTCGCGGTGAAGCAGGAGGCGCTGCAGGCAGCCGCGCGGCTGCGCAAAGACGACGCCGATCAGGTGATCGAGGGAACGCTGGCGCCGATCGAGCTGACGCGGGCTTCGGCGCTGGTGAGCTCGAGCGAGTTCGACCTGGTGCAGACACAGGGGCTGTATCGGCAGCAGGAGGTTATCCTGCGAAATCAGCTCCTGCGGTCGGGCTCGCCGGTGTTTGCGGCGTCGTTCAGCGAGATTGTGCCGACGGACCGGATTCTGGTGCCGGAGTTGCTGGATACAGCGCCGGTGGCGGAGCTGATCGCGGAGGGGCTGGCGCGGCGGCCAGACCTGGCGCAGGCGGAGGAGCAGCGCAAGGCCGGGCAGGCGGCGGTCGAGGCCGCACGCAACCAGGTGCTGCCGCAGTTGAACGTGTACGCGAATGTGGAGACGCGAGGCAGCGCCGAGGTGGGATATGAGCCGCTGGGCTCGACCGGGACCGGGCTGCCCACGATTCCGCAAAACCTCGCGCTTGGCGGTCTGCGGACCTCCACGATCTACCAGGCTGGGGTACAGTTGACGCTTCCTTTGCGAAATCGTATCGCGGCGTCCGACGCGGCGCGGGATACCGTGCAACTGCGGCAGGTGTCGGCGCGGGAAGAGAAGCTGGCAAATCAAATTCGGGTCGAGATCGAGAATGCGGTGATTGCGCTGGAGACGGCGCATGCGGCGTACAACGCGGCACGCAACAGCACGGGGTATCAGGAGCAGCTGTTGCAGGCCGAGATCGACAGGCTAAGCGAAGGGCAGTCAACCAACCTGCTCGTGGTGCAGAACGAGACGTACCTGGCCCAGGCCCGCTCGACGGAGATCGCCGCGCGGAGCAACTGGAAGAAGGCTGAGATCGAGCTGGATCGATCGCTGGGTACGCTGCTGGAAACGAACCGGATCAGCCTGGAGGATGCGGTGCAGGGCACCTTGGCGCCGTAGGTTCAGGCTCGGCGGAGGCTCAGGCGTGGTTGAGCAGACGAGCAAGCGTGTAGGCGACGGCTGCGGCGGCTCCGCCGATCAGGCTTGTCTGCAGGGCGGCACGGAGGGCGCCTGTACCTACCAGACGCCCTTTAATGGCGCCGAAAATTGCAAGCGCCACGAGGGTGATGACGACGGACAGGCGCAGCGCCTCTGTGCTGCCGGCGACCAGCATATAGGGGAGCAGCGGGATGAAACCGCCTGCGATGTAGGCTCCGGCGATGGTGAGCGCGGAGCGATGGGCGCGGTTGGGCTCGGGCGCCTCAAGGCCTAGCTCAAAGCGCATCATGAAGTCGACGTAAGCGGGCGGGTTCTTCTGCAGCGCTTCCAGGACGGGCGTGGCGGCCTCTCGTGAGACATGGTACTGGGCGAAGATCTCGTAGATCTCTTCGGCTTCGTCCGCGGGGCGGGTGACGACTTCTTCGCGCTCGCGGGCAAGTTCGGAGGCGTAGTGCTCCGCGTCGCCGCGTGCGGCAAGGTAGCCGCCGAGGCCCATGGCGATGGAGCCGGCGGCGATTTCGGCCAAGCCGGCGAGCACGACGATGTGGGTGGAGGCGATGGCCCCCGAGAGGCCCGCGGCGAGCGCGAACGGGACCGTCAGGCCATCGGAAAGGCCGATAACCACGTCCCGGACGGTCTCCGAGGATTCGAAATGACTTTCAGCGTGGGCGTCCCGGGCGATGTCATGCATATCGATCTCATTGGATGCTCATCTGCGCACATGGGCGGGTCGGGGAGGATCCCGGTCGCTGCGGGCGCCACCAAATATATGGCTGGATGGAGCGTCTTTCAGGCACGATCGGCGTCTCTTACAGCATTGAGGCCTTACCCCGGACCGCAGTGGCGCGGGAGGTTCTTGAGAACAGGGGCGATATGGCGGGTGCTCGGGGTCTACTTTGGGTTTGCACAGGTCTGCTGGGGGTGAGCGTTGCGCTCGGCGGCAGGGCGGTGGCACAGGACGATGCTGGGCAGGCGCGGGGCGGCGGCTTTGCCGGGGGACAGATGATTCGCGGCACCGTGATCGCCGCGACGGGCGAGAAGCTGACTCTGAAAACGGAGCAGGGCGAACAGTACCAGGTGGTGACGACGACCAACACACGCATTATGAAAGACCGTCAGCCAATGAAGCTGGCCGAGATCCCGGTGGGCGCGGGCATCGGGGCGATGGGTCTGCTGGACGCGCCAACCAAGACGGTGCACGCAATGATGGTGATGGTGCTGGACCCCGAGCAGGTTAAGAAGGCGCGGGAAGGCATGGGGAAGGTCTATATCGCGGGCAAGATTACAAAGATCGAGGAGACAAGCCTGACAGTTCTGCGCTCCGATGGCGTAACGCAGACGATCGAGGTGGATGAGACGACATCGTTCAAGCGCGGGGGTCGCGGGATGCGGATGGCGCTCGATGGCGGCCCAATGCCAACCCCGAACTTTGCGGCAGGGGAGGGAACAACGCCGCGGCAGGGACCGCCCGCTGAGAGTATTACCTTGATGGACGTGAAGGTGGGCGACACGGGGGTGGGACAGGGTGCGCTGAAGAACGGCGTCTTTGTGCCGAAGGACCTGAGCGTAGTACCCCCAGGAG
>CAXUNW010000237.1:0-3774 GCA_964252505.1 uncultured Acidobacteriaceae bacterium | reverse complement strand
TTTAATCCGGAGCGCGGCGTGGTGGGCAAGTGCGATATGTGCCGGGGGCGTCTGGAGGATGGGCTGGAGCCGGCGTGCGTGAATGCGTGCCCGGAGAACGCTATCGAGATCGAGATTGTGAATAAGATCGTGTGGCGGGAGGATTTCGCGCTGGCGGAGTCACCGGGAATGCCGGCGGCGGGGCATACGGTATCGACGACGCGGATTACGTTGCCGGAGGACTCGAAGACGTGGCTTGAGCGGGTGGATACGGGAATCATTCGGCCGGAGCACGCCCACTGGTCTCTTGTGGTGATGACAACGACGGTGCAGGCTACGTTCGGGACGCTGGTAGGGCTGCTCCTTTTGCGGGCGCTGGATACGATTACGATTACGCTGCTGACGCTGCTGACGGAGTCGGACCTGAATGTTTCGGTTTTCCACCTGGGGCGTCCGGCGTATGCGTGGCGGGCGTTGAAGATGTGGCGGCGATCGTGGCTGAGCCGCGAGGTTCTGCTGTTTGGGCTGTTTTTTTCGGCCATCGGGGCGTGCGCGGCGGCGAGCTGGGCGGTGACGCTGCAGGTCACGCCGACGGCTATGCTGGTGCCCGGGCTGGCGATTGCGGGGGCGGTGTTCGGGACGCTGGGCACGGTGGCAAGTGCGTATATCTACCTGGTTCCGGCACGACCGGCGTGGAACATGATGCATACACCGGCTGACTTTCTGCTTTCCGCGGGGCTAATGGGATCGGTAATGCCGGCGGTGCTGAACCGGCTGGCGGGGCTGGCTTCACTGGTTGCCGAGCACTTTGGATTCGCGCTTGGGCATACCGCGTTTACGGTTCCTGTGGCCCCCGCGGCGGTGCTTGCGGTGCTTTGGATCGGGAACCACGGTTGGAAGGCGTTGCGGCTGGCGCGGTCGGAGTTGTTCGAGGCGCGCGCTTCGTACAACCTGCTGCGCGGGCCTGAGATGCTTTGGGTGTTTGCGGTCGCCTTGCTCTCCGCGGCGGCGGCGCCTTCGCTGCTGGCCGCGGGTCTTCCGGTGCTTGCGCTGGTGATCGCGGTAATGGCGGTGGCGGCGGGGCGGTATCTGTTTTTCGTCTCGGTGGTCCCGCTGAATATGGCGCTTACGTTTATTCGGACGAGGCCTGCATGAGTCTACTGGGGCGCGCGGCGCGGATGCTGGGGTTCGACACTTCGCGGAAGAAGTACGCGTATGGGAAGGATGCGCGCTTCGGGTATGTGTCTGAATCCCGGGTGGCGGACACGTGGACGAAGACGACGTGCGGCTATTGTTCTGTCGGCTGTGGGATGTTGATCGGGACCAAGGATGGGAAGGCGGTGGCGGCTCGGGGCAATCCGGACCACCCCGTGAACCGGGGAAAGCTTTGCCCGAAGGGGTTGAGCGAGCATCAAATTCTGGCGGCTCCTGGACGCGCAACGACGCCGATGCTGCGGAAGGATGGGGTGCTGGTGCCGGTGAGCTGGGACGAGGCGCTGGATACGATGATTGAGCGCGTGGGCGCGGTGCAGGAGAAGTATGGGCCGGGGGCGTTTGGCGTTGTGGGCACCGGGCAGCTGCTGACGGAGGAGTTTTATACGCTGGGCAAGCTGGTCCAGCTTGGTTTTCGTACGACCAACTACGACGGGAATACGACGCTGTGCATGGCAAGCGCCATTGCCGGTTACAAATTGTCGTTCGGCAGCGACGGGCCGCCGGGATCGTATGCGGACATGGAGACGGCGGATGTGATTCTGCTGATTGGGGCGAACATTGCGGACAATCACCCGATTCTTTGCCAGCGGCTGGATCGTAACAAGAACCGTACCTTGATTGTGGCGGATCCGCGGGTGACGAAGACGGCGATGATGGCGGATATTCATCTACCGGTGAAGCCACGGTCGGATATTGCGCTGCTGAACGGGATTGCCTACATCCTGCTGCGGGATGGGCTGGTGGACCATGCCTACATTGCCGCGCATACGGAGGGATTCGCGGAGTTTGCGGAGTTTGTGCAGGTGTTTACTCCCGAGCATGTGGCTGGTGTGACCGGGTTGAGCGCGGAGCGGCTGGAGCAGGTGGCGCATTTGTACGGGACCGCGAAGGCGGCGTTCATCGGGTGGACAATGGGGGTAAACCACTCCACGCAGGGTGCGGTGACCGTGGCGGCGATCAACAATTTGTCCCTGATTACAGGGAATATCGGGCGCTCCGGGGCTTCGCCGTTCTCCATTACCGGGCAGTGCAATGCAATGGGGACGCGGGAGAGCGGCTTTGCGTCGTCACTGCCGGGGTATCGGAAGTTTGACAGCGCGGCGCACCGGGAGGAGCTGGCGGGGCTGTGGGGGATCGATGTGGAGCGGATACCGCAGGCGCGGGGGCTGGCGTATCCGGACATTATCGAGGCGGCGGTTGCGGGAAAGGTGAAGGCGCTTTGGTTTATTGCGACCAATCCGGTCGTTTCGTTTCCCAACTATGGGCTGCTGAAGCAGGGGCTCGAGAGTGCGGAGTTTGTGGTGGTGCAGGATGGGTTCTATCCGACGCCGACGGCGGACTTTGCGGACTTGGTACTGCCGGCGGCGATCTGGGGGGAAAAGGAAGGGACGTATACGAACTCCGAACGGCGGGTGAGTAAGGTAAACCCGATCGTGAAGCCTCCCGGGGAGGCGCGTGGAGATTTCGACATCATGATGGCGCTGGCGGAGCGGCTTGGGGTGAAGGACGATTTGTTTCCGGGATGGAGGACGACGCACGATGCGTGGCTGGAGTGGCAAAAGGTTTCGGCTGGGCGGCTGTGCGACTACAGCAGGTTTACGTGGGAGCAATTGGAGCGTGAGGGCGGGGCGCAGTGGGGCGGCGAGCGGCTATATGCGACGGGCGAGTTTCCGCGAGACAACGGGCGGGCGCTGCTGCACTCGGTACCGTGCGTTCCGTTCACAGAGCAGCCGGATGCGGAGTTCGATTTGATCTTGAATACCGGGCGGACGGTGGAGCACTGGCATACGCGGACCAAGACGGGTAACGTGGCGATGCTGAACGGGATGGTGCCGAATGCGTGGCTGGAGATGAACCCGGTGGATGCGGAGCGGCTGCGACTGCGACCGCATGACAAGGTGACGATCTGGTCGCGGCGCAACCATGTGGCTGGGGTTGAGTTGAGGATTACCGGCATTGTGGCGCCGGGACAGGTTTTTATGCCGTTTCATTTCGCGGAGGCGAACTCGAACCTGGTAACGCTGGGTGAGTTTGATCCGATCTCGCGGGAGCCGAATTTCAAGCAGTGCGCGGTGCGTGTGGAACGCTCCGCCCAGGCATGAACGCAGTCGTTTGAGCGCAAGAGCAAGGCCATGTTGCCGCAGTGGACCAGGAGCTTACCACGACGTTGGCTCCCGCCGTTTGCAGACGCTTCACCACTTTAATCCTGGAGACTTTCACGATGGCAAGCGCAAAACTGTTTTTGAAATCGGGTCATCCGCCAACGCTGCTCGCGGCTTTCCTTTACTTCGATTTTTCTTTTGCCATCTGGGTTTTGAATGGCGCGATGGGTCCATTCATCACGGAATCATTCCATTTGAGCCCGGCGCAGACGGGTTTGATGATCGCGACGCCGACGATGGCGGGCGCGCTGATGCGGTTTCCGCTGGGTGTGGTGTCGCAGTATATCGGGCGTAAGAACGCGGCGATTGTGGAAATGTCAGCGATTGTGATTGCGCTGCTCTATGGATTTTTCTTTGTGCACAGCTTTAACAACTTACTGGCGATGGGGGTGCTGCTGGGCATGGCGGGGGCGAGCTT